>NZ_PZPL01000001.1:3223347-3545682 GCF_003044275.1 Rathayibacter caricis DSM 15933
GTGCCGAAGAGGCCGGAGCCGGTCATCAGCTCGACCCCCGGGACCAGGTTGTTCTTCATGTTCTCCGCGTCGCGCTGGCGCTTCTTGTTGTTGCGGAACATGAAGATGATCATCACGGCGAGCAGCAGGACGAGCAGGATGATCGTCGGATCCATGGGTGAGCCTTCCGGAGTGGGTGGCGACTCCGCGCGGCGTCTCAGCCGGGTGCGCGGGATCGAGCGGCCCGTCGGGCCTTGAAGATTATAGGTCATCCCCGAAGAGCGACTGCTGGGACCCGGCGGCCCCGCGCGGGTCGAGCCCGAAATGCCGCCAGGCCGCGGGAGTGGCGACGCGGCCGCGCGGAGTGCGGGTCAGCAGGCCGATCCGCACGAGGAAGGGCTCGACCACTGCCTCGACGGTCTCGGCCTCCTCCCCCACCGAGACGGCGAGGGTGTTGAGCCCGACGGGCCCGCCGTCGAACCGGGTCAGCACGATCTCCATGACGGCGCGGTCGAGGCGGTCGAGGCCGAGCGCATCGACGTCGTAGAGATCGAGCGCGGCCCGGACGGCCGTGACGTCGGCGCGGCCGCCGTGCACGAGGGCGAAGTCGCGCACGCGCCGCAGCAGGCGGTTCGCGATGCGGGGCGTGCCCCGGCAGCGACCGGCGATCTCGGCGATCGCGTCCGAGTCGATGTCGAGCTCGAGCAGCCGGGCGGCGCGGGCGAGGACCTGGCGCAGCTCGTCCTCGGCGTAGAACTCGAGGTGCGCGGTGAAGCCGAAGCGGTCGCGGAGGGGGTTCGGGAGCAGGCCCGACCGGGTGGTGGCTCCGACGAGCGTGAACGGGGCGAGGTCGAGCGGCACCGACGTCGCTCCGGCGCCCTTGCCGACCATGATGTCGATCCGGAAGTCCTCCATCGCGAGGTAGAGCATCTCCTCGGCGGAGCGGGCCATGCGGTGGATCTCGTCGATGAAGAGGATCTCGCCGGGAAGGAGTGACGACAGGACGGCCGCGAGGTCGCCGGCGTGCTGGATCGCCGGACCGCTCGAGAGGCGCAGCGGCGACGAGCTCTCCTCCGCCACGATCATCGCGAGAGTGGTCTTGCCGAGGCCGGGAGGACCGGCGAGCAGGATGTGGTCGGGCGTCCGCGCCTGCATCGCCGCGGCCTTCAGCAGGAGCTCGAGCTGCCCGCGGACCTTGCGCTGCCCGACGAACTCGCTGAGGCTCTTGGGCCGCAGCGCGCCCTCGAAGGCGATCTCGGCCTCGGAGACGACCTCGGGCCCGAGCAGTCCGTCGCCGCTCACGAGCGGGCCGCCGGCCCGAGTCGGGCGAGTGCGAGGCGCAGGAGAGCCTGCACGTTCGCGGCGTCGGACGCCTGGGCGTCGAGGAGGATCTCGTCGACCACCTCGGCCGCGATGCGCTCGGGCCAGCCGAGGCCGACGAGCGCCGACAGCACGCTCTGCGCGGCGGTCGCTCCCGGCCCCGAGCCGCGGGCGGCGCGCGGGCGGACCGCGAGCTTGCCCGCGAGCGACAGGATGATGAGCTTCGCCGTCTTCGGGCCGATGCCCGAGACCTTGCGGAACACCGCGTCGTCCTCGTCGGCGACCGCCTGCGCGATGCGCTCGGGCTCGACGGCCCCGAGGACGCCCAGAGCCGACTTCGGCCCGACTCCGGTCACCGCGATGAGGAGCTCGAAGATCTCGAGCTGCTCCTCGTCCGGGAAGCCGTAGAGCGTGAGCGAGTCCTCGCGGACGATGAGCGTGGTCGTGACCGTCGTCTCGTCGCCGACGCGCATCTCGAGCGCGTGCTGCGGAGTCACGTTGACCGCGTAGCCGACGCCGTGGACGTCGATCACGGCGAGACTCCCGCGGGCGGAGAGGACGGTGCCGCGGAGGGAGGAGATCACCGCGTCAGTCTAGATGCTCGAACAGGCGTTCGAGTGGAGGCCTCCGCGGCGCGCCACGCACGCTGCGCCGGCGTCTCCCCCTCCGTCGCGGACGACGGTCCGGCGGCGAGCGGAGCCCGCCACGCGTGGCAGACCGCGAGAGCCAGCGCATCGGCCGCGTCGGCCGGAGTCGGAGGCGCGTCCAGGCGGAGCACGCGCTGGATCATCGCGGTGACCTGCCGCTTGTCGGCGGCTCCGTAGCCCGTGACCGCGGCCTTCACCTCGCTCGGCGTGTGCATGCCGACCGGGAGGGAGCGGCGGGCCGCCGCGACGAGCGCCACTCCGCTGATCTGGGCTATGCCCATGACGGTGCGCACGTTGTTCTGCGCGAAGACGCGTTCGATCGCGACGGCGTCCGGGCGGTGCTCGTCGAGGAGCGCCTCGATGCCGTCGCCCAGCGCCAGCAGGCGCCGCTCGAGCGGGTCGTCGACGGGAGTGCGCAGCACGCTGACGTGCACCAGAGTGGCCCGCCGATCGCGGGCGACGTCGACGATGCCGACGCCGCACCGGGTGAGCCCCGGATCGATCCCGAGGACGCGCATCAGCGCGCGCCTCCCCGTCGACCCGGGGTCACCGGGTCACTCCTCGTTCTCGAGCTCGGCGCGCACCGCAGCGGTGATGTCGAGGTTCGTGTAGACGTTCTGCACGTCGTCCGAGTCCTCGAGCGCGTCGATCAGCCGGAACACCTTGCGGGCGGTCTCGGCGTCGGCCTCGACCTGGAGCGACGCGACGAACTCGACATCGGCTGAGTCGTAGTCGATGCCCGCCTCCTGCAGCGCCGACCGGGCCGGCACGAGCTCGCTCGGCTCGACTCGGACCTCGAAGCTCTCACCGTGGTCGAGGACGTCGTCGACGCCGAAGTCGAGGACCGCGCCGAGGACGTCGTCCTCGGTGACGCTCTCGCCGTGGGGCACGCTGATGACGCCCTTGCGCGCGAAGTTGTAGGCCACGCTGCCCGGGTCGGCCATGGTGCCGCCGTTGCGGGTCATGGCGGTGCGGACGTCGGCCGCCGCGCGGTTCTTGTTGTCGGTGAGGCACTCGACGAGCAGGGCGATGCCGTTCGGGCCGTACGCCTCGTACATGATCGTCGTGTAGTCGATGACCTCGCCGGTGAGGCCGGCGCCGCGCTTGATCGCGCGGTCGATGTTGTCGTTCGGGACCGACGTCTTCTTCGCCTTCTGCACGGCGTCGACGAGCGTCGGGTTGCCGGAGAGGTCGGCTCCGCCGATCTTGGCGGCGACCTCGATGTTCTTGATCAGCTTGGCGAACGACTTCGCGCGACGCGAGTCCTTGATCGCCTTCTGGTGCTTGGTCGTGGCCCACTTGGAATGCCCGGACACGGTGCTCCCTCGGAAAATCGTCGTAATGCGACCCCCGCAGGCGCCGCTGATAGCTGGATCAGTCTAATCCGGAGCCGGCGGTGCTGATTCGGAGCCGGTCCCTGCCCGGCTCCGCGCAGTCGGCTTCCCGAGGCGGTCCCGCAGGTGGAGCGTCCTGCGTCCGGCTACGCCGATCCGCTGACACGCGGATCGCCGGTTCGCCTGCGCCTTTGAGGGAGCCGACCCCGCGCGGCTCCACGCAATCACGGCGCCCACTCGGAGCCGGTCCCCGACCGGCTCCGCGCAGTCGACGGCGCCCATTCGGAGCCGGTCCCTGCCCAGCTCCGCGCAGTCGGCTTCCCGGAGTGGTCGCGCAGGTGGAGCGACCTACGTCCGGCTACGCCGATCCGCTCGCACGCGGATCGGCGGTTCGCCTCGCGCGGTGACCGGGCTGCCGCTCGAAGGACAGAGTCCGATGCGGGCGTCGGGGCCAGGACGCTGCCGCAGGATCGGGAAGGTGGGTCTCGATACGGCGCTGCGCGCCTACTCGACCAGCAGTGGGGGGTGTGGCCCTGAAGCAGCGGCGGTGGGATGCCGGACGGACGGACGCGGCGTCGGCTCCCGCACGATCGGTGAGGGTGGGCATCCTTGGAAGCGATCCCGACCTCCTTGCTGGTCGAGTAGCCCCGAAGGGGCGTATCGAGACCCACGTCTTTCAGAAGATCCGCCATTTCCCCGCCCCGCGCCGGCACCGAAGGCGCCCCCTCCGCTCGATACGGCGCTGCGTGCCTGCTCGACCAACAGGAGGCAGTGTCCCGACTGGCAGGGGCCGGATCGGCGACCACCCGCGAGCCGAATCGGCGATTCGCGTGCCAGCGAATCGCCCTAGGCGGACGCCGGACGCTCCATCCGCGCGACCACGCCGCGAAGCCGACCGCGCCGAGCCGGGCAAGGACCGGCTCGGACGCGGTTGCTGAAGCAGCCGGCTGCGCCGGCTACTTCAGCAACCGCGAGAGAACACGGTCCGCGAGGGGCTTCCCGTTGGTCTGGCAGGTGGGGCAGTACTGGAGGGTGGAGTCGGCGAAGATCACCTGGCGGATCGTGTCGTCGCAGACGGGGCAGGCCTCGCCGGTCCGGCCGTGCACGCGCATGCCGAGCTTCTTCTCCTTCTTGAGGTCGGCGGCGTGCAGCCCCTCGGCACGGCCGAGCGCCTCCTCGAGGGTGTAGCGCAGCGCCGAGTAGAGGCGGTCGAGCTCCTCGGCGGTGAGGGTAGCGGGCTTGAACGGCGACATGCGGGCGACGTGCAGGATCTCGTCGGAGTAGGCGTTGCCGATGCCGGCGATCCGCGACTGGTCGCGCAGCACGCCCTTCAGCTGGGCACGACCGGCGGTCGCCAGGATCGCACCGAGGATCTCGCGGGTGAAGGCGGGGTCCAGCGGATCGGGTCCGAGCCGGGCCGCGCGGTCGACGTCGCGCGGGTCGGCGACGATCGAGAGGGCGAGGCTCTTCCTCGTGCCGGCCTCGGTCACGTCGATCCCGGAGCCGTCCTCGAGGACGAAGCGGGCGGCGAGCGGTCCGCGGCCGGGCTTCACGGGAGCCGTCGGCCGCTCGGGGCGCCAGCGCACCCAGCCCGCGCGGGCCAGATGCAGGAGCACGTGCGCGTCACCCACCGCGAAGTCGAGGAACTTGCCGTGCCGCTCGACTCCGTGCACCGGCTGCCCGGCAAGGGAGGACGGAGGGATCGCGACGGTCTTGAGCGCCGAGATCGCGAACACGTCGAGCCGCTCGAGGACGTGACCGCCGAGCCGCCCGTCGAGATCGCGCGCGAGCGCCTGCACTTCGGGGAGTTCGGGCATGGCCCTACCCTGCCGCGCACCACCGACGCGGTCCACCCCCGCGCGACGGTCAGGCTCCGAAGCGCGTCGCCGCGACCTTCCGCAGGAACAGCTCGTGGAAGCGGTAGTCGCCCGTGATCTCCGGGTGGAACGACGTGCCCATCAGGTTGCCCTGCTCGACCGCGACGACCCGGCCGTCCGCGATCGCGGCGAGGGCGGTCGCCCGCTCCCCCAGCTCCTCCACGATGGGCGCGCGGATGAAGACCGCATGCACGGGAGGGTCGCCGATCACCGGCACGTCGAGGTCGGTCTCGAAGGAGTCGAGCTGGTTGCCGAAGGCGTTGCGGCGCACGGTCACGTCGAGGCCGCCGAAGCTGTGCTGGCCCTCGATCCGGTCGAGCACGCGGTCGGCGAGCATGATTAGGCCGGCGCAGGTGCCGTAGGCGGGCAGGCCCGCCGCGATCGCCTCGCCGATCGGCTCCGCGAGTCCGAAGAGCCGCGAGAGCTTGTCCATGACCGTCGACTCGCCGCCGGGGATGATGAGGCCGGCGACCGAGGCGAGCTCGGCCGGGCGGCGCACGAGCACCACCTCCGCGCCGAGCTCGCGCAGCACGGCCGCGTGCTCGCGGAAGTCGCCCTGGAGCGCCAGGACGCCGACCCGGAGCCCCTCGAGGGACTCGCGGGTCTCGCCCTCCCCCGCGACGCGGGGCCCGGTGCTACCAGCCACGCTCGGAGAGGCGGTGCGGCGCGGGGACGTCGGACACGTTGATGCCGACCATCGCCTCGCCGAGTCCGCGGGACGCCTCCGCGATGACCTTCGCGTCGTCGTAGAAGGTGGTCGCCTTGACGATCGCCGCGGCGCGCTTGGCCGGGTCGCCCGACTTGAAGATGCCGGAACCGACGAAGACGCCGTCGGCGCCGAGCTGCATCATGAGCGCCGCGTCGGCCGGAGTGGCCACGCCACCGGCCGTGAACAGCACGACCGGGAGCTTGCCGGTCTGCGCGATCTCGGCGACGAGGTCGTAGGGCGCCTGCAGCTCCTTGGCCGCGACGTACAGCTCGTCCTTGGTCATCGCCTTGAGGCGGTTCACCTCGGCCGAGATGGTGCGGATGTGCTTGGTGGCCTCGGAGACGTCGCCGGTGCCGGCCTCCCCCTTGGAGCGGATCATCGCCGCGCCCTCGGTGATGCGGCGCAGCGCCTCGCCCAGGTTGGTCGCTCCGCAGACGAAGGGGACGGTGAACTTCCACTTGTCGATGTGGTTCACGTAGTCGGCCGGCGAGAGGACCTCGGACTCGTCGATGTAGTCGACGCCGAGCTCCGAGAGCACCTGCGCCTCGACGAAGTGGCCGATACGGGCCTTCGCCATGACGGGGATCGAGACGGAGGAGACGATCGCGTCGATCAGGTCGGGGTCGCTCATCCGCGCGACTCCGCCCTGCGAGCGGATGTCGGCCGGGACGCGCTCGAGCGCCATGACGGCGACGGCGCCGGCGTCCTCGGCGATGCGGGCCTGCTCGGCCGTGACGACGTCCATGATCACGCCGCCCTTGAGCATCTCGGCGAGACCGCGCTTGACGCGGCTGGAGCCGAACTGCTCGGACGCGGCGGAGGAGGAGGGAGTGGTGGTGTCGGTCATGATCGCGGGTCCTGTTTCTCTGCTGTGTCTCCAGCCGACGGCTGGGCTCTGTCGCCCGCCGACGGCTGGGCTCTGTCTGGGGCCGACGGCCGGGCGGCGTCTCGCGTCGGAGGCGCTGCCGCACGTGCCGCCGACAGCGCCGTCCAGTCTACCGAGGTCCGCCTGCGCGGACCCCGCCTACTCGGCGGGCCAGGCGGCGGCGATGCTCGCGCGGACGTCGCCCAGGAGCTGCGGCAGCGCCTTCGTCCGGGCGATGATCGGGAAGAAGTTCGCGTCGGTCGCCCAGCGCGGAACCACGTGCTGGTGCAGATGCGCGGCGATCCCGGCTCCGGCGACCGCGCCCTGGTTCATCCCGAGGTTGAAGCCGTCGTTGTTCGACACCTCGCGGATCACGCGCATCGCGGTCTGCGTGAGGGCGCCGATCTCGGCCACTTCTTCCGGGGTGGCCTCGTCGTACAGCGGGATGTGGCGGTACGGGCAGACGAGGAGGTGGCCGGAGTTGTACGGGAAGAGGTTGAGCAGCACGTACGCGTGCTCGCCGCGGGCGACGATCAGCGCCTCCTCGTCGCTCAGCGTGGGCGCGACGCAGAACGGGCAGTCGTCGGCTCCGGGCTGCCCCTTCTGGATGTAGACCATGCGGTGCGGGGTCCACAGGCGCTGGAACTCGTCGGGGACGCCCGCGAGGTGCGCCGACCCCTCCGCTCCCTCGGGGACGAGCTCGTCCACGCTCACACCTGCGCCTTCGACGCGATCGCCTCGCGGATGCGCGCCACGGCGTCGGCGACGGGGATGCCGTTCTCCTGGGTGCCGTCGCGGAAGCGGAAGCTGACCGCGCCGGCGTCGCGGTCCTTCTCGCCGACGATGATCTGGAACGGCACCTTCTGCAGCGTGGCGTTGCGGATCTTCTTCTGCATCCGGTCGCTGGAGTAGTCGATCTCGGCGCGGACGCCGGCACGCTTGAGCTCGCCCACGACCTCCTCGAGGTAGGGCAGGTACTCGTCCGCGATCGGGATGCCGACGACCTGCACGGGCGAGAGCCAGACGGGGAACGCCCCGGCGTAGTGCTCGGTGAGGATCGCGAAGAAGCGCTCGATCGAGCCGAACAGCGCGCGGTGGATCATCACGGGGCGCTTCTTGGTGCCGTCGGACGCGGTGTACTCCAGCTCGAAGCGCTCGGGCTGGTTGAAGTCGAGCTGGATCGTCGACATCTGCCAGGTACGGCCGATCGCGTCGCGCGCCTGCACCGAGATCTTCGGACCGTAGAACGCGGCTCCGCCCGGATCCGGGACCAGCTCGAGACCCGACTCCACCGCGACCGCGCGGAGCGACTCGATGGCCGCCTCCCACTGCTCGGGGGCGCCGACGAACTTCGGGTTGCCCTCCTCGTTGGTGGAGAGTTCGAGGTAGAAGTCGTTGAGGCCGTAGTCGCGGAGGACCTGGAGCACGAACTCGAGGTTGCGGGTGAGCTCCGCCGCCACGTCCTCCTGCGTCACGTAGATGTGCGCGTCGTCCTGGGTGAGCCCGCGCACGCGGGTGAGGCCCTGCAGGGTCCCGCTCTTCTCGTAGCGGTAGACGGTGCCGAACTCGGCCAGGCGCAGGGGCAGCTCGCGGTAGCTGCGGCCGCGCGAGCGGAAGATCAGGTTGTGGAACGGGCAGTTCATGGGCTTGAGGTAGTAGTCCTGGCCCTGGCGGGTGACGTTGCCGTCCTCGTCCTGCAGCTCGTCGAGGTGCATCGGGGGGAACATGCCCTCGGAGTACCACTGCAGGTGCCCGCTGGTGGTGAAGAGGTCGCCCTTGGTGATGTGCGGCGTGTAGACGAGCTCGTAGTCGTGCGCGAGCAGCTGCTCCCGCATGTACTGCTCGATCTCGTAGCGGATGATGCCGCCCTTGGGGTGGAACACCGCGAGACCGGAGCCGATCTCGTCCGGGAACGAGAACAGGTCGAGCTCGTGCCCGAGCTTGCGGTGATCGCGGCGCGCGGCCTCCTCGAGGCGGGCCTGGTGCGCGCGCAGCTCGTCCTTCGTCGGCCAGGCCGTGCCGTAGACGCGCTGCAGCTGGGGGTTCTTCTCGGAGCCGCGCCAGTAGGCCGCGGCGTTGCGGGTGAGCGCGTAGCCGTTGCCGATCATGCGGGTGTTGGGCAGGTGCGGACCGCGGCAGAGGTCCTTCCAGACCGTCTCGCCCGAGCGCGGGTCGACGTTGTCGTAGATCGTCAGCTCGGCGCCGCCGACCTCGACGGACTCCTCGTCACCACCGCCGCCCTTGATTCCGATGAGCTCCAGCTTGTAGGGCTCGCCGGACAGCTCGGCGCGGGCCTCGTCCTCGGTCACCACACGGCGCACGAAGCGCTGCCCCTGGCGGACGATGCGGTCCATCGCCTTCTCGAGCGCCTTCATCGCCTCGGGCGTGAAGGGCTCCTCGACGTCGAAGTCGTAGTAGAAGCCGTCGGTGACGGGCGGGCCGATGCCCAGCTTCGCGTCCGGGTTGATCTGCTGCACCGCCTGGGCGAGCACGTGCGCCGCGGAGTGGCGGAGGATGTTCAGCCCGTCCGGCGAGGAGATCAGGACCGGCTCGATGCGGTCGCCCGGCACGACGTCGGCGGCCAGGTCCTTCAGCTCGCCGTTGACCCGGATCGCGACGACGGCCCGGTCGGAGAAGTGCGTGAAGCCCGTCCCGGCCTCGGTCACCACCGCGACGGACTCGTTCTCGGACGGATTCGACGGTTCGTTCGACACGCGCGGACACTCCTCAGGGCTTCGCCAACCCCTCGACTTTAGTCGCCCGTGTGCGCCGGGACGTTCCGGAGCCGGCTGCGGCAGCGACGGACGCACGTCAGCCGAGCACGGCCCGGACGCGCTCGTCCAGACCGCGGAGGGCGTCGACGAGCTCGCCGCGGTCGGCCCCGTCGAGCAGCAGGTCGTTCTGCACGAGGTGGCGCACGAGGACGGCCTCGACCCCCTCGGGGAGGGCGTCCGAGACGAGGGCGCCCTCGAGGACGGCGAGGACCGCCACCACCGCGAGGGCGTCGTCGACGGAGAGCGGCAGCGCGCTGCGGTCCGTGTCCATGCATCCGATCCCGGACGCAGGTCGCGTGCGTCCGTCTGGGTCCCCTCCACCTTGGCAAAACCCTCGGCGGAGAGAGCCGGAGAACGCCCGGCGGCTTCGTTTCCCGTACAGGCCCGCGGACGGGCGGGCTCCGCTCCTCGGGCTCGACTCCGCGCTGGTACGGTGTGCGAGACCGGCCCGGCACGCTGTACCGGTACACCGTGCCAGTGTCGGGGTGGGACGCGGACAGACCGATCAGGAGGAGGATCCGATGAACCGACGCGAGGAGATCCTCCGGGCGGCCCGGGCGCTCGCAGCCGAGCACGGAGTCGCGGCGCTGAGCGTCCGTGCCGTCGCGGCGCGCGCGGGCATCGGGGCCAGCACGTTGCGCCACCACTTCCCCACGCAGCGTGCTCTCTACGACGCGGTGGTCGCGGAGCTCTTCGACCCCGGTCTCGGCGATCTGCGGATCGACGACCGGCGCGTCGATCCGCTCGAGAGACTGCTGGAGTGCGTCGGGCAGTTCCTTCCGGCCGAGGACGCCCCTCCCGCCCTGGGCGGCTGGTTCGCGCTCCACGCGGCGTCCGCCGGTCCGGGCTCGACGGAGCAGGGCCGCGCTCTGGTCGCCGCCCTCGACGCGAGCAGCCGCGCGAGCACCGTGCGCTGGATCGATCTGCTCGCCGAGGAGGGCGTGCTGCGGCGCGGTCCGCTCGAGCAGCACGTGGAGCTGATCCTCGCGCTCGTCGACGGACTGCGGCTGCGGATGCTCGTGCCCGGGAGCGGGACCACTCCGGGCCGAGCGCTCGTCCTCCTGGCGGCGACCCTCGAGCGGGCCGTGATCCGCGACTGATCGTCAGTCCGAGGCGCGGAGTCGTGTCGCCAGCGCGTCGAGCTCCCGACCGAGCACGTCGGACTCCTGCGCGGCGAGTCCGCGGGCGAGCGCGTCCCGCTGCCGATCGTCGAGGGCGTCCGCCGCGACGAGCCCTTCCAGCATCGAGACGAGATCGGCGAGTGCCGCCGCGTCCCGTCGATCGAGCCCGTCCATCACGCCTCCTCGCGCCCGGGACAGTCTGCGCGCGGACCACCGGGGAGCGCTCCCCCCGGTGCGCGTTCGGTACAGCGCCGCTGGCAACCCTCTTGTCGATGATCCGGATCCGGCGTGGGCTGGACTCCTCCCACCGCCGCCGTGCGGCTTCTCGACGAAAGGCGCAGCCATGCTCTCCGACTCACCCATCGGCCCCGTCCTCCTCTCCCAGGACCTCGCCGCCTCGCGCGCGTTCTACGCCGACGCCCTCGGCCTGGAGGTGCTGGAGGAGTCCGACTCCGCCATCGCCTACTCGACGGGAGGGACGCGCCTGACGGTCACCGCCAGCACGACGGGCTCGAAGGACGAGCAGACGAAGGCGGCCTGGCGCGTCGAGGATCTCCGCGCCGAGCTCGAGGCCCTCGCGGCGCGCGGGGTGACGCCGGAGGACTACGACAGCGACGAGCTGCGCACCGTCGACGGCGTCGCCGATCGCGGCAGCGTCTGGGCGGCCTGGATCCTCGACCCCGACGGCAACGCGCTGGGCATCGAGCAGCCGAAGGACTGATCGTCGAGGCGATCAGCGCGCCCTAGAATCGCCCCATGTCCGACGACTCCCCCCGCACTCCCGCGCCCGGATGGTACCCGCACCCCGCCGACATCGGCTCGGAGCTCTACTGGGACGGCTCGGCCTGGACCGACCGGTCGCGCCCGTCCGCTCCGCAGGCCCCGCTGTACGGCACGCCGAGCGCGCCCCAGGCCGGTTCGCCCGGAACGGCGTACGGCACCCCTCCGGCAGCGCCTTACGGCACGGACCCGGCGGTCCCGTCCGCACCGTACGGAGCGGACCCGTACTCGGCCGCCCCGTACGGAGCGAACCCGTACGCCGCGAACCCGTACGACTCCACCGCCGCCTCCGGCCGCAACCCGATGGCCGTCGCGAGCCTCGTGATGGGGATCCTCAGCCTCGTGTTCAACGTCCTGTTCGTCCCCTCGATCCTCGCCATCGTCTTCGCGGTCCGTGGCCGGGCCGCGGCGACGGCGACCGGGATCGGACGGGGCATGGCGACCGCCGGTCTGATCACGGGCATCGTGGGCATCGCCGTCGGTGGCCTCATGTTCCTCGTCAACGTCGCCGGGTTCCTCGCCGAGCTCGGCAGCTGAGCCGGGTGCGCCGCCCCGCTTCCTCCTCGATGCACCGATGACGCCGCGCCGGAGCGCCCCCTGGCTCTTCGTCGTCGCCGTCTCGCTCGTCGCCCTGGTCCTCCGCGGCCCGATCGTGGCGGTCGCCCCGGTGATCGACGCCGTCCGCGACGATCTGGCCCTGTCCTCCGGTCAGGCCGGGATCCTCACGAGCATCCCCGTGCTCTGCTTCTCTCTGGCGACTCCGCTCGCGCTCCTGGTGATCCGGCGCGCCGGACCGGACGCCGCCGTGACGGCGACGGTCCTCGGAGTCGCCCTGGGTACCGTCGTCCGCTCGGCCGGCGACACCGTCGCGGTCGTCGCGGGGACGATCCTCATCGGCGTCTTCATCACGATCGGCAACGTCGTCGTCCCGGTCGTCATCCGGCGCGACGTCCCTGCCCGGCGGGTCGACCTCACCACGGGCGTCTACACGGCGGCGCTCAACATCGGCTCGACGGTCACCTCCCTCGGCACGGCACCCCTGGCGAACGCGCTCGGCTGGCGCGGGGCCCTGCTGGCCTGGCTCCTCCTGTCGGCACTCGCGCTGCTGGGCTGGCTCGCCGTCGCGGGCCCCTCCGGCGCCTTCCGGCCCGTCCCCCGGCCGGTGCCGCCCGCCGGCCTCGCCGCCGCTCCCCCGCGCGTCTTCCGCAGCGCCACGGTGCTCGCGCTCGCGGTCTGCT
Organism: Rathayibacter caricis DSM 15933; assembly: GCF_003044275.1. NCBI lineage: Bacteria > Bacillati > Actinomycetota > Actinomycetes > Micrococcales > Microbacteriaceae > Rathayibacter > Rathayibacter caricis. The sequence continues at coordinate 3,235,992 of NZ_PZPL01000001.1, forward strand.
TCTCGAGCCAGGCGTTCTCCTACTACGGCGTGACCGCGTGGCTGCCGAGCCTCCTCGTCGATCGCAACGGCTTCTCGGTCGAGACCGCCGGAGCGAGCTCCTCCGTCTTCCAGGTCGCCGCCGTCGTGGGTGCGCTCGGCGTCCCGCTGCTCGTCCGCCGGCTCGCGCCGCTGGGCAGCATCGCGCTCGTCGGCTCGCTCTGGTGCACGGTCCCCGCCGGCCTGCTGCTCGCGCCCGACCTCTGGGCGCTGTGGTGCGCTCTGGGCGGCATCGCGCAGGGCGGCGGATTCACGGTGGTGTTCGTCCTCGTGGTCCGGCTCTCGCAGTCCGACGCCCACGCCTCCCGGCTCTCGGCGACCGTCCAGGGCATCGGCTACGCGGTCGCCGCGACGGCGCCCACCGTCCTCGGCATCGCGCACGACACGAGCGGCGGGTGGGACGCTCCCCTGCTCGTCGTCCTCGCGTCGACGACGTCGTTCCTCGTCTTCGGAACGATCGCCGCCGCGAGGCAGCGGCGGGCCCCGCGACCCCCGGTCGGCTGAGCGCCTCCTGACAGCGCGGGGCACCGCCGTCAAGGGCCACCGCCGGATCGCCGAGCGCCGTAGCGTGGCCGCATGGCCGAGAAGAGCACGACCCGCGAGAAGAGCGCGCCCGCACCCGACGACAGGCGCAAGCCCGACGAGCTGAGCGACCTGACGAAGCGGTCGTGGGGCTACGTGCTGAAGAAGACGATGCGCGAGTTCGGCGCCGACCAGTGCACCGACCTCGCCGCAGCACTCACGTACTACGCCGTCCTCGCACTGTTCCCGGCGCTGCTGGCGATCGTCTCGGTCCTCGGCCTCTTCGGCCAGGCGCAGGCCACCACCGACACCGTGCTCGAGCTGGTCGGGAACCTCGCCTCCGCGCAGGTCGTCGACGTCCTGCGCGAGCCCATCCAGTCGCTGACGAGCTCTCCGGCCGCGGGAGTCGCGTTCGTCACCGGTATCGTCGGCGCCCTCTGGTCGGCATCCGGCTACGTCGGCGCGTTCGGCCGCGCCATGAACCGCGTCTACGAGATCGACGAGGGACGTCCGTTCTGGAAGCTGCGCCCGACGATGCTCGGCGTGACGCTCGCCACGGTCGTGCTGATCGTCGTCGCCGCGCTGATCCTCGTGCTCAGCGGCCCCGTGGCCGAGGCCGTGGGCGACGTGGTCGGCCTCGGCTCCTCCGCTCTGCTGGTCTGGAACATCGCGAAGTGGCCCGTGCTGCTCGTCATCGCGATCGTGATCGTCGCGATCCTCTACTACTGGGCGCCGAACATCCGTCAGCCGAAGTTCCGCTGGATCGGAGCGGGCTCGGTCCTCGCTCTGCTGATCTGGCTCGTCGCCTCGATCGGCTTCGGCTTCTACGTCGCCAACTTCTCGAACTACGACAAGACCTACGGCTCGCTCGGCGCGGTGATCGTCTTCCTCCTCTGGATCTGGATCACCAACATCGCGCTGCTCTTCGGAGCGGAGTTCGACGCGGAGCTCGAGCGCGGTCGCGAGCTGCAGGCGGGCATCGAGGCGGAGGAGACCATCCAGCTCCCGCCGCGCGACACCGCCGCCAGTGAGAAGAAGGCGGCCGTGCACGAGCAGGACCTGCGCGACGGCCGGTGGCTGCGCCTCGCGTCCGAGAACAAGGAGTCGGCGCAGGACGAGAAGAAGGACGACTCCGCGAAGTGAGCCGCGGGTCTCAGGACTCCGCGGCCCAGAGCGCGCGGTAGGCGGCGGCGCGCTCCTCGTCCGGCGCGATGCCGTACTCCTCGAGCAGGAGGCCGGTGAATCCGTCTCCGTAGTTCCAGTCGAGGCTTATCGCCGCGACGGCGAGGTCGGCCCAGCGGTCGCCCACTCCGAGGTCGCCGACGTCCACCGTGCCGCTCCAGGAGCCGTCGTCGTCGATCATCGTATTCGGGGCGCAGGCGTCGCCGTGCACGAGCACGGGCTGTTCGGGCTCCGGCGCCGCCCCGCGGTGGAACCAGGAGTCGTGCCGGAGCTCCTCCGGCAGGTCGTCCACGGGGACGGCGTGCAGCGCGCGCAGACCCCGCGCGATCGCGCGCACCGCCGTCTCGGGCCGCGCCAGCCAGAGCGGATCGACGGCGCTGCGCCCCGCGACCGGTGCCGTGAGCAGCCACTGGCCGCCGTCCTCGTCCCCCTCGTCCAGCACCCGGGGCGCCGGATGACGGCCCTCCAGCCAGCGCAGCCGCGCCGATTCGCGCCGCAGGTCGATGCCGGTGCCCGCGGGATTCCACTTGAGGTACCCGGTCGGCACGCGGAAGGTCAGCCCGCCCGCCTGGTTGCGCCACGCGAGCTCCGGACCGCCACCGCCGAGCCGTCGGGCGACCGCCGGGACCACGGCCCCCTCGAGCAAGTACTGCCGCGTGAGGTCCGGACCGGTCATCCCGACAGCCTAGGCACTGTGCGAGCCCTGTGGTCCGACCACATGCTACGGTGTGGTCAGACCACACGAGGAGGAGCGGGATGAGCGACACCGTCGAACGCGCGTGGGAGGCCGTCCTCGCCCACGTCGAGGGCCTCCTGCTCACCGGAGCGCTCGCGCCCGGTGACCGCCTCCCGGGTGAGCGCGCCCTCGCGCTCGAGCTCGGAGTCGGCCGGTCCTCGGTCCGCGAGGCCGTCCGCGTCCTCGAGGTGATGGGGCTGGTGCGCACCCGCTCCGGCTCCGGGCCGGCGGCGGGCGCCGTGATCGTGGCGCGGCCAACCGGAGGGATGAGCGCACTGCTGCGCCTCCAGGTCGCCGCGAGCGGTTTCGCGGTGGAGGACGTCGTCCGCACCCGGCTCGTGCTCGAGACCGCCGTCGTCGACGACCTGGCCCGGACCCACCGTCCGGCTCTGGGCGAGAGCCGCGAGCTCCTCGATGCGATGGACGCCGAGGTGCTCGACCACGACGCGTTCCTCGCCCTCGACGCGCAGTTCCACCTCTCGCTCGCCGAGGCGTCCGGGAACGCGGTGATCGCGGCGATGACCGCGGGCCTGCGCGACGCGGTCGAGAGCTACGTGATCACCGCCGCGCGCACCCTGCCCGACTGGCCGCGGACCAGGGATCGACTCCGCTCGGAGCACCGCGCCCTGGTCGCCGCGATCGCGGCCGCCGACCCCGACCGCGCCCGCGCGCTCGTCGAGGCCCACATCTCCGGCTACTACGCCGAGACCCACCTGACACCCACCGGAGCGGAGAAGGACTGACCATGGTCGACCGACGAATCCCGAAGGTGCGCGACCTCGCGCCCCTCATGCAGTTCAAGAAGCCCGAGCTCGACCTCAAGAAGGCCCGGCTCGACAAGGCGCTGACGATCCACGACCTCCAGCGCATCGCGAAGCGCCGGACGCCCAAGGCGGCGTTCGACTACACGGAGGGAGCCGCCGAGGCCGAGATCTCGCTGGGCCGTGCGCGCCAGGCGTTCGAGGACATCCAGTTCAATCCGGCGATCCTGCGCGACGTCTCGGAGGTCAGAACCGGCTGGGACGTCCTCGGCGCTCCCGTCTCGCTCCCCTTCGGCATCGCGCCGACCGGCTTCACCCGGATGATGCAGACCGAGGGCGAGATCGCCGGCGCGCGCAACGCGGCCAAGTGGGGCATCCCCTTCTCGCTCTCCACCATGGGCACCACCGCCATCGAGGACGTGAAGGCCGCGAACCCCGACGGCCGCAACTGGTTCCAGCTGTACATGTGGAAGGACCGCGACCGCTCGATGGCGCTCGTGGAGCGCGCGGCCGCGTCAGGCTTCGACACGCTCCTGGTGACGGTCGACGTCCCCGTCGCGGGTGCGCGCCTCCGCGACAAGCGCAACGGCTTCTCGATCCCGCCGCAGCTGACGCTGGGCACCGTGGTGAACGCGATGCCGCGCCCGTGGTGGTGGGTCGACTTCCTCACGACCGAGCCGCTGTCGTTCGCGTCGCTCGACCGCTGGTCCGGCACCGTCGGCGAGCTGCTCGACACCATGTTCGATCCCACCGTCGGCTTCGAGGACCTCGCCTGGATCCGCGACCAGTGGCCCGGGAAGATCGTCGTCAAGGGCGTCCAGACGGTCGACGACGCACGTCGCGTGGCCGAGCTCGGCGTCGACGGCGTCGTCCTCTCGAACCACGGCGGCCGCCAGCTCGATCGCGCTCCGATCCCCTTCCACCTCCTCCCGGACGTGGTGCGCGAGGTCGGCACGGGCAGCACGTCCGGCATGGAGATCCACCTCGACACCGGCATCATGTCCGGCGCCGACATCGTGGCCTCGATCGCCCTCGGCGCGCGCTTCACCTTGGTCGGCCGCGCCTACCTGTACGGCCTGATGGCCGGCGGCGAGGCGGGCGTGAACCGGATGATCGAGATCCTGTCCGAGCAGATCACGCGCACCATGCGCCTGCTGGGCGTGAACTCGCTCGAGGAGCTGAACCCCTCGCACGTCACGCAGCTCGAGCGTCTGGTGCCGCGCGCGGTCTCTCCGCAGTTCGTCCTCGCCGACTGAGGCTCCGTCGGGGCGTCCGGCCGGCGCCCCGACCTCAGCGTGCGCGCAGGTAGCGCAGCAGCAGGGTGTCACCGGAGGCGAGGACGTGCGCGAGGCGCTGCACCCTCGCCTCCGCCTCGCCCCGGGCGATCCGGCCGGCTTCGCCGGCCTCGAGCGTCGGGCTGACGGTGAGGTCGAGCTCGTCGACCACGTCGTGCGCGAGGAGGGTGCCCAGGAACCCCGGTCCGCCCTCGCAGTGGATCCTGGCGAGCCCGCGATCGGCGAGGGCGTCGCGCATCCGCACCGCGTCCAGATCCTCCTCGCCGCAGACCAGCACGTCCGCCACCTCGGCGAGCTCCTCGCGCCGACGGGCGGGAGACGCTCCGGTGGTGACCACGACCGGGCGCACCGGGGCCTCGGTGAAGATCCGCGAGGCCGGGTCCAGGTCCAGCGAGCCCGAGACGATCGCGAACACCGGATGCGCGGGGCGCCCCTCGGCGGAGCGCGCCGCGGCCGACTCCTCCCCCAGCACCATCGGCCCGTAGCCCTCGGTGCGGACCGTGCCCGCCGCGACCAGCACCACGTCGGCGAGACGACGGAGGAGGTCGAAGACCCGCTCGTCCGCGTCCCCGCCCAGCGCGCCCGAGACGCCCTCCCGGGTGACCGCTCCGTCGATGCTCGAGACGAAATTCACCCGCAGCCACGGCTCGGAGGTCTCGGCCGAGTAGAGCGCGAGGAGCGCGTCGTCGTCGAGCGCCGCGAGCGGGGACGGGTGCAGGCGGTCGATCGCGGCGCTCATGCGACGGGCTCCTCCTCGATGTTGTGACGGAGGTGGGCGGGTGCCCGCCAGCCGAGAACGGCCTCGGTCAATCGGACCGCGTCGACGGCCTGTCGCACGTCGTGCATGCGCACGATGCGCGCACCGTTGAGGATGCAGATCACCGCCGCTGCGAGGGATCCCTCGAGCCGCTCGCCCTGCGCGCGGTCGAGCGTCTCGCCGATGAAGTCCTTGTTCGACACCGCTGCGAGTACCGGGAGTCCCAGCGCCGCGATCTCGCCCAGGCGACGGGTGAGCTCCAGGGTGTGCAAGGTGTTCTTGTTGAGGTCGTGACCGGGGTCGAGGATGATGCGCTCGTCCGGGACGCCGCCCGCGACCGCCCGGTCCCGCCTCTCGCGCAGGTGGGCGATCACCGAGGCCACGACGTCGTCGTACTCGGGCCGCACGGGCTCGCTCCGCGGTGCGCCCAGGCTGTGCGTGATCACGAGCTGCGCCTCGGACGACGCGACGACGGCGAGCATGTCCGGGTCGTGCAGCCCGCTGGTGTCGTTGACGACGGAGGCGCCCTCGGCGATGCTCAGCCGGGCCACCTCGGCCCGCGTCGTGTCGACCGAGACGACCACGTCGCTCCGCTCGTGGATGCCGGCGACGACGGGCACCACCCGGTCGATCTCCTCCTGCAGCGAGACGGCCGGGCCCCGGCCGAACGGCACTCCCCCGATGTCGACCCAGTCGGCGCCCTGCTCGGCCGCCCGCACCGAGGCGGCGACCGCTCGATCCAGCGCGAAGGTCGAGCCCTTGTCGTAGAAGGAGTCGGGGGTGCGGTTCACGACCGCCATCACGGCGACCTGCCGCTCGAAGTCGAACTCGCGTCCGCCGATGGTGCGGGTCATGCTCCAGCCGTCCCTCTCGGTGCGAGCGCCGACGGATCACCGGCGCGGCCGTCGCCCACCCTAGACGAGACGACTCGGAGGCGGCTGCGGCCCCTCCGGCGGCGTCAGCGGTGCGTTCGGCGCGTGCTCGAGCAGTCGCTGGAACAGCACGTGGTCCTGCCACTCGCCCGCGATCCGGAGGTAGCGGCGGGCGATGCCGATGCGCTCGAAGCCGTTGCGCTCGAGCACCGTCTGCGAGCCGACGTTGTGGAGGAGGGTCCCCGCCTGGACGCGGTGCAGGCCCAGCTCACCGCCGGCGATCCCCATCGCCTCGCCGACCGCGCGGGTCATCACACCGCGCCCCTCGAGGCGGGCGTCGAGCCAGTAGCCCATCTCGGCGCTCTCGAAGGCGCCGCGGAGGATGTTCGACAGGGTGATCCGTCCGACGATCTCCTCGCCCTGGACGAGGACGAGCGGCAGCACGCTGCCGGAGCGGTGGGCGAACAGCGAGTCGGCGATGGCGTCCGTCTGCCCGCCCGCCTCGAAGAACCGGGTCGAGCGCAACGGCTCCCACGGAGCGAGGTGGCGGCGGTTGCGGCGGTAGGCCGCCGAGAGCGCCGGTCCGTCCTCTCGGGCGACGAGGCGGAGCACCGTGCTCTCGTCGAGGCGGATCGGAGCGGGCACGTCCCGAGGGTAGCCCGCGCGGCCGCCAGCGCAGAACCTCGAGGCGAGCCGCAGGCGGGGCCGCAGGCGGGGCCGCAGGCGGGGGCCGCAGGCGGGGCCGCAGGCGGGGGCCGCAGGCGGGGGCCGCCGTTAACGACGGAACCCCGGCCGAGGGCCGGGGTTCCAGGTGGTGGGCGATACTGGGATCGAACCAGTGACCTCTTCCGTGTCAGGGAAGCGCGCTACCGCTGCGCCAATCGCCCGTTGCTCCGCGAGGAGCGCCTCGTTCGTCGGAACGATCGAGGTGGATACGGGATTCGAACCCGTGTATACGGCTTTGCAGGCCGCTGCCTCGCCTCTCGGCCAATCCACCGTGTATTGGGTTCGGTGTCGGCGGCCCGCGAGGCGAGCCGACCGGGTGGAGAAGACCCGGAGGCCCTCTCAGAAACATCGGCCCGGAGGCCGATATTCGAGCGGATGACGAGATTCGAACTCGCGACCCTCACCTTGGCAAGGTGATGCGCTACCGCTGCGCCACATCCGCATGTAGGTCGTATTCAGTTGTACTACTTCGGAGCCACGTCTTGCCGGACGTTTCCCGTCTTCGCCTCCCCGGCGCTTTCGCTGCCCGGCTCGACCTAGAAGACTTTATAGGACGGCCGCGGGAGAAACCAAATCGAGCGGACGCGGATCCGGGCCGTGTCGACGACTTGCCCGTCTTTCCGCCGGAAACCGCCCCGACACGCCCCGTTCACCCGGGCGTGGCGCACCGCCGTGGTGCTCCGCGCGCTTCGGGATCCGCTAACATCGTCTCTCGGGTCGTCCACAAGACGGCCTCCTGGGCGATTGGCGCAGTTGGTAGCGCGCTTCCTTCACACGGAAGAGGTCATCGGTTCGAGTCCGGTATCGCCCACCCTCACCCCCGGCCCGTGCAGCAGCGCGGTACCGGGGGTTTTCTCGTGCCACTCCCGGGCATCGCCGTCCCGCTCCGATCCGACCACGAGGTGCCACCCGCCGTGATGGGCCGCTCCCACGCCGTCTCCGGCGCTCTCGCCTGGTCGGTGGCCACCTCCGTGCCGGCGATCGCCGGCCCGCTCGGAGTCGCGGATCTGCCGCTCGACATCCGTCTCGTCGGTCTCGGGGTCGCCGCGGGATGGGCGCTGGCCCCCGATGCCGACCACGCCCGCGCGACCATCTCCCGCTCCGCACCGGGAGCGTCGATCCTGACGGCCACCGCCGGGCGCATCAGCGGCGGCCACCGCCACGGCATGCACTCGCTGCTCGCCGTCGCCGTGGTCTGGTACCTCGTGCCGGTCCTGACGGCGGTGCGCTTCCCGCTCCCTCCGCTGGGCACCGTGTCCCTCGCGGCGCTGCTGACGCTCCCTGCGCTCGCCTTCGCGGCGAAGGCCACCAGGACCGCCCGGTCCTGGCCGCTCGCCTGGGCCGTCGCAGCGGTGGTCACCGGGCTCCTGATCGGCCTCGCCGACGGCAGCTGGGCGTGGCTGCGCGTGGCGGCCACCCTGGGCTACTTCGTGCACATCGCCGGCGACGCGCTGACCACCGAGGGGATCAACTGGCTCTGGCCGCTGCGGATCCGGGCGCCCCGGGCGGTCCGCCGCATCCCGGTGCTGCGACGCCTTTGGACCTCCGGCGGGTACGCCGCGCTGCCGGTCCTCGGCTCGGCCGGCTCGTGGCGCGAGACGATCCTCTACTGGCTTATGTCCGCCGCGACGACGGCGCTGACCGCCGCGCTGCTCGTCTCGGAGCTCCTGCCCGCCTGACGCGTCAGAAGACCTTCCCCGGGTTCATGATCCCCAGCGGGTCGAACACCGCCTTGATCCCCCGCTGCAGGGCCGTCGAGTCCTCACCCAGCTCCTCCTCGAGCCAGCGCCGCTTGAGGAGCCCCACGCCGTGCTCCCCGGTCAGGGTGCCTCCGAGCGACACCGCCGTGCGGAAGAGCTCGGCGGCCGCCTCCCAGACCTCGTCTCCGACCTCGTGCGCACCCGCGGGCAGCACGAAGTTCGGATGCAGGTTGCCGTCGCCCGCGTGGGCGACCGTGGGGATCGTCAGTCCGGTCCGCTCCTCGATGCCCCTGATCGCCGCGAACATCGCGGGCAGCGCCGAGCGGGGCACGCAGACGTCCTCGATCAGGACCTCACCCTCGGCCTCCAGCGCGGGGTGGAACGCTCGGCGCACCGCGAGCAGCGCCTCCCCGGCGGCCCGGTCCTCCGTGGACTCCGCGTCGCCGCCCGCGCGCACGACGATCCCGAGGATCCGCCGAGCCTCGTCGCGGGCTCCCCCGTCGTCGGTCTGCACGAGGAGGTAGGCCGCACCGCGATCGAGCACCGTGCCCGTGTAGCGGCCGATCGCAGCGAGCGCCGCCTCGTCCATCAGCTCCATGACCGCCGGTCGGAGCCGCGCCGCGGTCACGGCCGCGGCGGCCGCTGCGGCGGCGACCACGCTCGGGAAGTACGCCCCGATCGTCACGACGGGCCCCTGCGGGAGGGGACGCAGCTTCACCGTCGCCTCGACGATCACGCCCAGCGTCCCCTCCGACCCGGTCAGCAGCGCGGTGAGGTCGTAGCCGGTCACGCCCTTGACGCTGCGCCGCCCGGTGCGCACCAGCCGCCCGTCCGGCAGCACCACCGCCAGGCCCAGCACGGCCTCCCGCGTCACCCCGTACTTCGCGCAGAGCAGGCCGCCGGCGTTGGTGGCGATGTTGCCGCCGATGCTCGAGATCGCCTTGCTCGCGGGATCGGGCGAGAAGATCAGCCCGTCGGCGGCGACGGCGTCCGAGAGCGCCTGGTTGATCACTCCCGGCTCCACGACGGCCAGCTCGTCCTCGAGCGAGATCTCGAGGATCCGGTCCATGCGCGCGGTCGAGAGCACGATCGCGCCGCTCGTGGCGACGGCGCCGGCGGCCAGCCCGGTGCCGGCTCCCCGCGGGACGACCGGCACGCGGTGCGCGGTCGCGAGGCGCAGAACGGCCTGGACGTCCTCGACGGAGCGCGCGAGCACCAGGGCGAGCGCGCGCTCCCCCGTGGCGAAGCCCGACTTGTCGGTGTGCACCGCCTCGAAGTCCGGTCCGGCGCCGACGAGCGCCTCGCCGACGGCGTCCTGCAGTCCGCGCAGGATCTCGGTGCTGTCCATGGTCCACTCCGTGCGTCGCGGTCGATCCTCTCGATCCTTCCACGCGGGAGGGGCAGGATGGCGGGATGACCAGGTGCCCGCGATGACCGCCCCGACGAGCGCGGGCCTCCTCCTGCACCGCAATGGCCCGGAGGGTCTCGAGGTGTTCCTCGGACGGATGGGCGGACCGCTGTGGACGAGGCGTCCGCGCGCGTGGTCGATCCCGAAGGGCCTGTACACGGAGGAGGAGGCGCCGCTGGACGCGGCGAGACGCGAGTTCGAGGAGGAGATCGGCGTCCCCGCTCCCGACCTCGACTACCTGCTCCTCGGCGGGTTCCGGCAGTCCTCCGGCAAGATCGTCACGGTGTTCGCGGGCGGAGGGGGCGACGACGTGCGCTTCGTCATGAGCAACACCTTCGAGCTCGAGTGGCCGCGCGGCTCGGGCGTCGTCCGCGAGTACCCCGAGATCGAGACGGCCCGCTGGATGAGCACGGCCGAGGCGCGGAGCGGGATCGTCGCCGGTCAGCTGCCGATCCTCGACGCGCTCGAGGCGGGGCTCTCGAGCGGCTCGCCGTCGTCGTAGCCGGCCGCCGGCGCGCCGGCCCGGCAGAAGCCGCACCGGCCCCAGGAGTCGCTCCCGGCCGCGTCTCAGTCGGCGGTCGCGTAGACCCGGAGCGCCAGCCGCACGATCCGCACCGACGCCTCCTCGTAGCCGTCGCGCCGGCCGTCGAAGACCTCGGTCTCGCCGTCGTGCGCCCAGCCCGGGTCCTCCCCGCCCGGTCGACGCACCGAGATCGTCAGCCGGTCGGTCGAGTACGACTCGACGACAGGAGCGCGCCAGCCGGGCACCCGCCCGACGATCGGAGTCGCGGTGCGGCCGAGCACGAGCGAGATCGCGCCGCGGGTGCGCGGCCGACGACCCGAGTGCAGGATGCGCACGTCCAGCTGCCCGTCGTCGAGGCGTCGACGCGCGAGGGGGGTCGCCGTCCGCGGGTGCTCCTGATTGACGCCGACGAAGTAGGACCACACGAGCTCGCTCCGCCCCTCGCGCCGCAACTCGAACGGGTCGGTGCCGCGCACCACCCGCAGAGCGGCGAGCACCGCCGAGACGGGCTTGCCGAGAACCTTCTCGTGCTTCTCGCGCGCGGCGACGAACTCCGGGTAGACGCCGACCGAGACCGTGTTCAGCACCGTCACCGGCTCGGAGTCGCCCGCGACGACCTCCGCCACGTCCACGTCCCGTCTCTCGCCGTGCGCGGCCGCGTCGAGGGCGTCCTCGATCGTCAGCAGCCCCAGCGCCTTGGCGAAGTGGTTCATGGTGCCGCCGGGCAGCACCAGCAGCGTCATCCCCTCGGCCCTCGCGAGCGCGGCGCCGACCGACATCGTCCCGTCGCCGCCGTAGACGCCGAGGACCTCCGGGGGCGCATCACCCGCCCGCGCCGCGCGCACGACGTCGGCGAGCTCCTCCCCGTCCTCCAGGCGGTGGACCCGGGCCTTCGGGAAGCGCTCGAGGATCATCGGCTCCGGATCGGGCCGGTGGGAGTCGCGACCCGCACCCGGGTTCAGCACCACGAGCAGTGACGCGCCGTCGCCGAGGGGGCGGGTGTCGACCGGCGGCAGCGTCGCGCGCTCCGAGACCGGGACGTGCCGCGGAGTGGCCGGCACCAGCACCCGCCCCAGCGTCGCGACCACCGCGCCGAGCGCGGCACCGCCCAGCACGTCCGACAACCAGTGCACGCCCACGTGCAGTCGCGAGAAGGCCACCGCGGCGGCCAGCGGAGCGACCGCCGCGCCGACCTTCGGGTTCTCGAGAGCCACGCCCGCGGCGAAGGCGGCGGCGCTCGCCGCATGACCGGAGGGGAACGACGGGGACGTGGGCACGCGGGCGAGCCTGCGCCCCACGGGTACGTCGACGACCAGCGGGCGGACGCCGCCGAAGAGGCGCTTGCCGATCAGGTTCGCCACCGCACTCGCCGCGCTCAGCGAGAGCACGCCGCGCGCCGCCTCCCGCGGGCGCCCGGCGGCCAGCAGCACCGCACCGAGAGCGAACCACAGCACGCCGTGATCAGCCGCACGGGAGAGTCCGACGAGCGCGCCGTCGAGAGCCGGGGAGGCGCGTCGAGCGTTCAACCGCCGCGCTGCGCGGGCGTCCGCGCGGCGGACCGCCCGCGGCACCGCCGTGAGGCGGCGGAGGAGGACGATCGGGGGTCGGGTTCCGCGCAGGGCCATGGCCACAGCCTAGGAGCCGCGACCTGACGGAGCGCCGGTGCGTCAGACCTCGCCGAAGCCCGACTCGACGAGGTCGCCGAGTCGTCGCACGGCCTCGTCGGCCTGGGAGCCCGTCGCCGAGATCACGACCTCGTCCCCCCGGTTCAAGCCCAGCGACATCACGCCGAGCAGGCTGGTCGCGTCCTTGCCGTTCGCGTCGATCCGCGCATCGAACGCGCTCGCCAGCGTGACGAACTCGGCGGCCGGCCGCGCGTGCAGCCCGTTCGGGTTGATCAGCACGACGCTGCGCCGGACCTGCGCCGCCGCGAGCTGCTCCTGGGGGGCGGACCCCGCGCCTCCCCGAGCCGACTCCGCGGCCAGCACGACGTCGTCGAGCGAGGCCCCCGTCTCGGCCGCCACCGCCGCCGCCACCGCGCCCTCGACGAGCGGAGCGTCGACCAGGCGCGCGCGGTCCCTCGCGTCGTCGTCCAGGAACTCCAGCGCCGTCTCGGCCGTCATGATCGCGGATCCGAGGTCGCAGAGGACCACGGCGCCCTCGCCCGAGTCCGCCTCGGCGAGAGCCGCCGTGATCCGGTCGAAGCTGGTGCCGATCCCGCCGTCGTCCGTGCCACCCGCGGCGATGAGCGCGACGGAGGGCGCCATCTGCGCGGCGAGCTCCGCCAGTCCCTCCGCGAGCCGTGCACTGTGCGAGACGAGGACGAGCCCGACGCTCATGCCGCCGCCTCGGCCGCCGCGCGCAGCAGCAGAACTGTCGACACGCTCCCCGGATCGCGGTGCCCGATGGCCCGCTCCCCCAGGTAGCTGGCCCGGCCCTTGCGGGCGACGAGCGGATCGGTCGACTCCGCTCCGGCCTGCGCCGCGTCCGCCGCCGCGCTCAGCACCGCGCCCGGCGCGGCACCCGCCGAGACGGCGGCCCCCGCCGCCTCGACGGCCGGGATCCACGCGTCGACCATCGTCTTGTCCCCCGCCTCCGCCTTGCCCCGGAGCACGATCCCGTCGCGCGCGGCGGTCAGCAGCGCCACCAGCGCAGGCCCGTCCAGCTGCTCGAGACCGGCGACCGCTCCCGAGGCCTTGAGGAACGCCGTGCCGAACAGCGGACCGGACGCGCCGCCCACCGTCGAGATCAGCGTCGTCGCGACCAGCTTGAGCACCTCGGCGGGGGTCGCCCCGCCGCCGACGGCGTCGAGCTTCGCGACCACCGCCTGGAATCCGCGGTCCATGTTCTCGCCGTGATCGCCGTCGCCGATCGCCCGGTCGAGCGTGATCAGCTCCACGCGGTGCTGCGCGATCGACTCCGCCGCCGCGCGCACCCACGCGAGTGCCCACTCGGCGTCCAGCGCCGTCCGTCCGTCCTGCATCGTTCCCTCTCCTGCGACCGCTCCCGCGGCCGTCGTGTCGTGTGCGGCCCGAGCGCCGTCCTCGTCGATCAGCGTCCCCAGCGCAGCGCCGCCGTCTCGACCGGAGCGTCCCAGAGCTCGGTCATCGCCGCATCCAGCTTCAGCACGCTCAGCGAGAACCCCTGCATCTCGAGCGAGGTGACGTAGTTGCCGACGAGGCTGCGGGTCACCTCGATGCCCTTCTCCGCGAGCACCTCCGCGGCACGGCGGTACGCGATGTAGAGCTCGATCTGCGGCGTGCCGCCCATGCCGTTCACGAACAGCAGCACGCTGTCGCCGGAGGAGAAGGGCAGGTCCTCGAGGATCGGGCCGAGGATGCGGTCCACGATCCGGTCCGCCGGCTCGAGCGCGATCTTCTCGCGGCCCGGCTCGCCGTGGATGCCGATCCCGATCTCGATCTCGTCCTCGCCGAGCTCGAAGCTCGGCTCTCCCGCATGCGGCACGATGCACGGCGAGAGCGCGACGCCCATCGACCGCACGTTCGCGTTCACGGCCTCGGCGATCGCCGCGACCTCGTCGAGGGAGTCGCCGCGCTCGGCTGCCGCGCCCGCGATCTTCTCGACGAGGACGGTGCCCGCCACCCCGCGGCGCCCGGCCGTGTAGAGCGAGTCCTTGACCGCCACGTCGTCGTCGATGACGACCGAGCGGACCTCGACGCCCTCCGCCGCCGCGAGATCGGCGGCGGTCTCGAAGTTCAGCACGTCGCCGGTGTAGTTCTTCACGAGGTGCAGCACGCCCGCACCGCCGTCGACCGCCTGCGTCGCCGCGACGATCGGATCGGGAGTGGGCGAGGTGAAGACGGCGCCGGGCACCGCGGCGTCGAGCATCCCGTGCCCGACGAATCCGGCGTGCAGCGGCTCGTGGCCGCTGCCCCCGCCGCTGACGATGCCGACCTTCCCCGCTCGCGGCGCACCGACGCGCACGACGAACAGCGGGTCCGCCTGGACCCGGACGAGATCGGCGTGGGCGAGGCCGAAACCGGCCACGGACTCGGCGACGACGTTCTTGGGGTCGTTGATGAGCTTCTTCATCGAGGTCTCCTCCAGGGTCCGACCACCACTCGCGGACCGGGGCGATCCGGCTCGGGGTGGATCGCGGTCCGCTCCGTCGCGGACAGCGCTCCCACGTTACGCCCTGGCGCCGTGTCCGGGCAGGGCCGGTCCGCGCCCTCGCGTCGGTCGCGGCGCAGCGTCAGTCCTGCCGTCGCGTCTCCGCGACCCAGGCGTCGAGCTTGGCCGTGGCGGCACCGGAGTCGACCGCGTCGGCCGCCCGCTCCATGGCGCTCCGGAAGCGGTCGAGGATCGCGGTCTGGATGAGGGACGGGTCGCGCGCGAGATCGAACGCGATGAGACCGGCCGCCGCGTTCAGCAGCACGATGTCGCGCACGGGCCCGCCGTCGCCCGCGAGCACCGACCGGACCACCTGGGCGTTGTACGCGGCGTCCTTCCCGCGGAGCTGGTCGATGCTCGCGCGGCGCAGGCCCAGATCGCGGGGATCGAGGTCGTGCTCGACGACGAGCCCGCGCGACACCTCCCAGATGTGGCTGTGCCCCGTGGTCGTCAGCTCGTCGAGCCCGTCGTCGCCGCGGAACACCAGCGCGGTCGCCCCGCGGGTCTGGAACACGCCGACGAACAGCGGCACGCGGTCGAGGTGGGCAACGCCCACGGCCGACGCCTCGGGGCGCGCCGGATTGCACAGCGGCCCGAGGAAGTTGAAGACCGTCGGGATCCCGAGCTCGGCCCGCACCGGACCCGCGTGCCGGAAGCCGGGGTGGAACATCGCCGCGAAGACGAACGCGATGCCGGTGCGCCGGAACGCCTCGGCCACGCGCTCGGCCGACAGGCTCAGGTCGACGCCGAGGGCGCCGAGCACGTCGGAGGAGCCGGAGGACGACGAGGCCGCCCGGTTCCCGTGCTTGATCACCGGAGTGCCGGCGGCCGCCGCGATGATCGACGCGGTCGAGGAGATGTTGACGGTGCCGAAGCGGTCGCCGCCCGTGCCGACGATGTCCAGCGCCATCGGATCCACGTCCAGCGGGACCGCGTGCTCGAGGATCGCGTCGCGGAAGCCGACGATCTCGTCGACCGTCTCGCCCTTCGCCCTCAGCGCCACCAGGAGCCCCGCCAGCTGCGCCGGAGTGGCCTCGCCCCGCATCACCTGCTCCATCGCCCAGGTCGCCTCCGAGACGCTGAGATCGGAGGATTCGAGGAGAGCGCTGAGAATCCGCGGCCAGGACAGGGTTTCCGACATGGCACTCAGATTATCCGGGTACGAACGGCATACGGGAAGTGCGAATGCCCCTCCGGGCATCGTCCATAATGGTCTGTGTGACGAGCAGCACTCTTACCCCCACGGCCACCGCGCCCGTAGTGAACCGACCCAACCCGGTCGCGGTCGGAACGATCGTCTGGCTGGGCAGCGAGGTCATGTTCTTCGCGGGCCTGTTCGCGATCTACTTCACCCTCCGCAGCACCTCCCCGGAGCTGTGGGAGGCCGAGACGAGCATCCTCAACGTGCCGTTCGCGAGCGTCAACACGGTGATCCTCGTCGCCTCGTCGTTCACGTGCCAGTTCGGCGTGTTCGCGGCCGAGCGGCTCCAGGCGCGCTCCACCGGGCTCAGCCCGTTCAAGTGGGGCATGGTCGAGTGGTTCTTCCTCACCTACGCGCTCGGCGCGATCTTCGTCTGCGGCCAGGTCTTCGAGTACGCGACCCTCGTCTCCGAGGGTGTGAGCCTGTCGAGCAACGCCTACGGCTCCGCGTTCTACATCACGACCGGCTTCCACGCCCTGCACGTCACCGGCGGGCTCATCGCCTTCCTCCTCGTCATCGGCCGCGCGTTCGCGGTCAAGAACTTCGGTCACAAGGAGGCGACGAGCGCCATCGTCGTCTCGTACTACTGGCACTTCGTCGACGTCGTCTGGGTCGGCCTCTTCGTGGTCATCTACTTCCTCAAGTGATGGGTGCCTCCTCGATGAACTCCTCCACCCCCGATCCCCGCAGGAAGGTTGCCTCGATGGCCTCCCCGAAGACGAAGAGCCGCGCCAAGAAGGGTCGCCGACACCCCCTGGCCACGCTGGCCCTGATCGCCATCGGCCTCGGTCTCACCGGCGGCACCTACGCGGCCGTCGGCGTCGCCACCTCGGCCTCCGCCGAGACGTCCGCCAACAGCCAGCAGACGATCGACGAGGGCTCGAAGCTCTTCGCCGCGAACTGCGCGACCTGCCACGGCCTCGACGCCGCGGGCACCGACAACGCGCCGTCGCTGATCGGCGTCGGCGCCGCCTCGGTCGACTTCCAGGTCGGCACGGGCCGCATGCCGATGCAGATGCACGGCCCGCAGGCGCTCGAGAAGCCGGTGCAGTTCACCGACGAGCAGGTCGCCGAACTGGCCGCCTACGTCGCCTCCCTCGCGCCCGGCCCCGCCATCCCGACCGGAGAGGTCCTCGACGGCGGCGGCGACACCGCCAGCGGTGCCGAGCTCTTCCGCATCAACTGCGCGATGTGCCACAACGTCGCCGGAGCCGGCGGCGCGCTGACCGAGGGCAAGTTCGCTCCCCCGCTGGGCGGCGTGACCGAGGCGCACATCTACGAGGCGATGGTCACCGGCCCGCAGAACATGCCGGTCTTCAACGACCTGAACATCTCGCCCGAGGACAAGCGGGACATCATCTCGTACCTCAAGTACATCGAGGCCAACCCGTCCCCGGGCGGATTCGCGCTCGGCTCCCTCGGGCCGGTCGCGGAGGGCCTCTTCCTCTGGATCTTCGGCCTCGGCGCCATCGTCGCGCTCACGGTGTGGATCACCGCCCGATCGAACTAGTGAACATCCGCGCCCTGACGGGCGTGACAACCCCCACGGCTCCGACCGGAGCCGATAGGCGTGAAAAGGAGAACCATGGCAGAGCACGATGAGGGTGGCACGGACCTCGCCACCTCGTCGGCCACCGGGCACGGTTCGGCTCCGGCCGGCACCGCGGTCGTCACACGGGGCCGGGTCCAGGACCCGGGACTCCCGCCGCACCGCCCCCGGATGACCGATCTCGACCCCAAGGTCGAGAAGCGTGCCGAGCGCACGGTGTACACGCTCTTCTACCTCTCCTTCGCGGGATCCCTGTTCGCGGTCGCCGCGTACATGGCCTTCCCCATCACGGAGGAGATCGAGTCCGTCCGCCTGAACACGCTGTTCATCGGCCTGGGCATGTCCCTCGCCCTGCTCGCGATCGGCATCGCCGCTGTCCACTGGGGCAAGCAGCTGATGTCCGACCACGAGGGCATCGACATCCGCCACCCGGTCCGCTCGTCGGAGGACACCCGGGCCCGCGCCCTCGAGATCTTCGACCAGTCCGACAAGGAGTCCGGCTTCGGCCGCCGCTCCGTCATCCGGAACAGCCTGATCGCCTCGCTGGTCGTCTTCCCGCTGCCGGCGGTCATCCTGTTCCGCGGCCTCGGTCCGCAGGACCAGAACCCGGTCGCCCTCCTCAAGACCACCATGTGGAAGGAGGGGACCCGGCTCACGCTGGACCCCTCCGGTGCCCCGATCCTCGCATCGGACGTCACCCTGGGCTCCGCCTTCCACGTCATCCCCGAAGGCCTCGAGCAGGTCGAGGGCAAGCTCGAGGAGAAGGCCAAGGCCTCCGTCCTCCTGATGCGCCTGAAGCCCGAGGACCTCGTCGTCAGCGAGGGTCGAGAGACCTGGAACTACGACGGAATCGTCGCCTATTCGAAGATCTGCACGCACGTCGGCTGCCCTGTGGCGCTGTACGAGCAGCAGACCCACCACCTGCTGTGCCCGTGCCACCAGTCGCAGTTCGACATCAAGCACGAGGCTGCCGTCATCTTCGGCCCGGCGAAGCGCCCGCTTCCGCAGCTGCCCATCACCGTCGACGACGAGGGCTATCTGGTCGCGCAGAGCGACTTCACGGAGCCCGTCGGACCGTCCTTCTGGGAGCGATGACTCACATGTCCACCACCACACCGTCACGACCCTCGTCGTCGCCCCAGGGCAACGACGACGGCGTCATCCTCGGCAGCGGCAAGCTGCAGAAGGGCTACGTCGGAGCAGCGTCGAACTACATCGACGAGCGGACGAGCATCTCGGCCGTCGTCAAGGAGTTCGGCCGCAAGATCTTCCCCGACCACTGGTCCTTCCTCCTCGGCGAGGTCGCGCTCTACAGCTTCGTCATCATCCTGCTGTCGGGCACGTTCCTCACGTTCTTCTTCCAGGCGTCCATGGTCGAGACGCACTACGAGGGCAGCTACCTCCCGATGAAGGGCATCGAGATGTCCGCGGCGATGGCCTCGTCGCTCGACATCTCGTTCGACATCCGCGGCGGCCTGCTGATGCGCCAGATCCACCACTGGGCGGCGCTGCTGTTCGTGGCCTCGATCGGCCTCCACATGCTGCGCATCTTCTTCACCGGCGCGTTCCGCAAGCCGCGCGAGCTCAACTGGGTCATCGGCTTCGTCCTCTTCATCCTCGCGATGGCCGAGGGCTTCACCGGCTACTCCCTCCCCGACGACCTGCTGTCGGGCAACGGCCTCCGCATCATCGACGGCATGGTCAAGGGCATCCCGGTCGTCGGCACCTGGATCTCGTTCCTGCTCTTCGGCGGCGAGTTCCCGGGCACCGACATCGTCGGCCGCCTGTACACCCTGCACATCCTGCTGCTGCCGGCCCTTGTGCTCGCGTTCATCGCCCTGCACCTCGTGTTCGTGGTCGTCCACAAGCACACCCAGTTCCCCGGTGCGGGCAAGACCGAGCAGAACGTCGTCGGCTACCCGGTGCTCCCGGTCTACGCCGCGAAGGCCGGTGGATTCTTCTTCATCGTCTTCGGTGTCGTCGTCCTCATCGCGTCGCTGTTCACGATCAACCCGATCTGGAACTACGGCCCCTACGACCCCTCGCCCGTGTCCGCCGGCACCCAGCCCGACTGGTACATCGGCTTCGCGGACGGTGCGCTGCGCCTCGTCCCGCCGGGACTCGAGTGGGCCATCCCGGGCCTCGGCACGCTGTCGTTCAACATCCTCATCCCGCTCGTCGGCCTGGGTCTGTTCATCGTCGCGGTCATGCTCTACCCCTTCCTCGAGGCGTGGATCACCGGTGACAAGCGCGAGCACCACCTGCTCGACCGCCCGCGCAACGCCGCGACCCGCACGGCGATCGGTGCCGCCGGAGTCACGTTCTACGCGGTCCTCTGGGCTGCTGCGTCCTCGGACATCATCGCCACGCACTTCCACCTCACGATGGAGGGCGTCATCCACGCCCTGCAGTTCTGCCTGATCGTCGGCCCCTTCGTCGCGTACTTCATCACGAAGCGCATCTGCCTCGCCCTGCAGAAGAAGGACCGCGAGATCGCCCTGCACGGCTTCGAGTCCGGCCGCATCGTCCGCCTCCCGGGCGGCGAGTTCATCGAGGTGCACCAGCAGCTCGACGAGTACGAGCGCTGGAAGCTGGTCAGCCAGGACGAGTACGAGCCGCTGATGATCCGCCCGAACTCGCGTGGACGCATCACCGCCCCGCAGCGCGTGCGTGCCGGTCTCTCCCGCTGGTTCTTCGAGGACCGCATCACCCCCGTCACCCAGAAGGAGCTCGAGAGCTCGCACAGCGAGCACTGACCTCCCTCCCCCGAAGGGCCCGGACGATCCGTCGTCCGGGCCCTTCGTCGTTCCCGGGCGAACTCCGCGCTTCTCCCCCGTCGCCCTCCGCCGCGAGTCGCGATGACACCTGCGCCTGTGGTTCGTCGTCATCACTGCAGTCGGATCGGCTCTCAGAGCCGGGCAGGTGATCGTCGGGACGGAGTCGCCGTGGCGGTGGTACTCGGCCGGTCGTATGACGGCCCGGTGAGGGCGCCAGGTGGTGGTTGTCGATGCTGCGATCCATCGGTGCCGACGCCGTGAGCGGAGGCGCTCGAGCCGGGAGTCGGAGAGCGGCCTGGCGTCGACGAGCCGAAGCCCGGACTGGGCGGCCCGAAGCAGACAGAGGAGCCGTCTCGGGCGAGTCCGGCTCCTGACGAGCACGATCAGCTCGTCGACGAGGCCCTCGCGCAGCAGCGGGTTCCAGGTCGTCGCGCGGCCGACCATCAGTAGATTGCGGTCCCCGGTCGCCGTGAGCCTCCGGATCTCGGCTACGGCGGCGTCACGCGGCACGATGGGGGTGGTCGATGCCCGGGGGCATCCGCACCGGCGGCCAGCGAGTCACTGATGACCAGGGAAGCCTGGAGTCAGCGTCCTTGCTCACGAGTGGATGAACACCGGAGGGACGGCCCACCAACCCTTCTGAAGGGTCCATTTGCCTCCGCCGAACATGATTCCCACGCGGCCGACACGGTGTGGCGTGCTCGATGCTCCCGTCGGCGTCGAACAAGTTCTGGCCGTCGGCTCTCGTCGATCCGGGGCATGGAATGAGGATCCGACGTCGACAGGGCGCGCGAGAGGGCGCTCACCCGGTGACCGCTCGTCCACGTCTCCGCCGTGCCACCGCCCACCGTCGTGGCCACCGCCGTCCGCGTTCCTGCCTTCCGAGCACACCAGGTGGCGCTGACAGGTCCAGGAGGCCCTGGAGGCGGCCGTCGGGCTCACTCACGGCCCCACAGTTGAGGGCCCACGGCGCCGCGGCGACCACACGGTCGGACCCTGACCGTTCCTCCGTCGACGGCGAACTGCTCGCTGACATGACGCGTAACGTGGCGCCGAGCATTCCGTGCACCTCGGTCGCCGCTCGACCGCGCAGCGGGCCCTGCCAAGCACAGCGAAAGGGCCGGGTGCCGGGACCTGTCGCTCCCGTGCGCCCGGCCCTCAGCCGATGCCCTCTGCCTAGCGGGCGAAGTATCCGCGGTAGTACTCGTAGACCCAGCCCGTGATCGCGATCAGGAAGATGCCGGCCGCGATGTAGGTGATCCAGATGCCGACGGCGAGGCCGAGGAACGCCAGAGCCGCGGCACCGCCGAGGATCAGCGGCCACCAGCTCCAGGGGCTGAAGAAGCCGAGCTCCGGGTCCCCGTCGTCGATGTCGGCGTCGAGGCGGTCCTCGGGCAGTTCGGCACCCTGCGCCTTGTGCACGCGACCGACGTAGAACGCGATGAACGCACCCAGCACGGCTGAGAGGGTGATGCCGACGGTCCCGACCCACTCCACCTGCTCGGTGTCGATGAGCGACCAGACGGTGTACGCGACGGCCGCGAGGAGGAAGAAGCCGGACAGGAGCCAGAACAGATTGACGTTGGCGCGCATGGCCCTACTTCACCGTGCCTTCGGACTTGTCGTACGTGGGGGCGTCCGGAGCGTCCTTCGCCGGACCGATTCCGACGGGGATGCCGGCCTCGGGGTGGTTCAGGTCGAAGGCCGGAGCCTCGCTGCGGATGCGCGGGATGGACGTGAAGTTGTGGCGGGGCGGCGGGCACGAGGTGGCCCACTCGAGCGAGCGCGAGAAGCCCCACGGGTCGTTCACGGTGACCTTCGGCGCCTTGCGGGCCGTGATGTACACGTTGAGGAAGAACGGGATCAGCGAGACCGCGAGGATCATCGCTCCGATCGTCGACAGCTGATTCATCCAGGTGAAGCCGTCCTCGGGGAGGTAGCTCGCGTAGCGGCGGGGCATGCCCACGACGCCGAGCCAGTGCTGGATGAGGAACGTGGTGTGGAAGCCGATGAACAGCAGCCAGAAGTGCCACTTGCCCAGGGTCTCGTTCAGCATCTTGCCGGTCCACTTGGGCCACCAGAAGTAGAAGCCCGAGAACATCGCGAACACGACGGTGCCGAACACGACGTAGTGGAAGTGCGCGACCACGAAGTACGAGTCGGACACGTGGAAGTCGAGCGGCGGGGACGCCAGGATCACGCCGGTGAGGCCACCGAAGGTGAAGGTGATCAGGAAGCCGATCGCCCAGATCATCGGGGTCTCGAACGTGACCGACCCGCGCCACATGGTGCCGATCCAGTTGAAGATCTTCACGCCGGTCGGGACCGCGATGAGCATCGTCATCAGCGAGAAGAACGGCAGGAGCACCGAGCCGGTGACGTACATGTGGTGCGCCCAGACCGTCACGGACAGCGCCGCGATGGCGATCGTCGCGTAGATCAGCGTCTTGTAGCCGAAGATCGGCTTGCGGCTGAAGACCGGGAAGACCTCGGACACGATGCCGAAGAACGGCAGCGCGATGATGTAGACCTCGGGGTGGCCGAAGAACCAGAACAGGTGCTGCCAGAGCAGGACGCCGCCGTTGGCCGCGTCGTAGATGTGGGCGTCGAAGACGCGGTCGGCACCGAGGGCGAACATCGCCGCGGCGAGGACCGGGAAGGCCAGCAGCACGAGGATCGACGTCACGAGGATGTTCCAGGTGAAGATCGGCATGCGGAACATCGTCATGCCCGGAGCGCGCATGGTGATGATCGTGGTGATGAAGTTCACCGCGCCGAGGATCGTGCCGAAGCCGGACAGGCCCAGGCCGAAGACCCAGAGATTGCCGCCCAACCCTGGCGAGAACGTCGTGCTCGACAACGGCGCGTAGGCGAACCATCCGAACGAGGCGGCGCCCTGCGGGGTGACGAAGCCGGCGACCGCGATGAGCGAGCCGAAGCTGTAGAGCCAGTAGGCGAAGGCGTTCAGTCGCGGGAAGGCGACGTCGGGGGCACCGATCTGCAGCGGCATCAGGACGTTGGCGAAGCCGGCGAACAGCGGCGTCGCGAACATCAGCAGCATGATCGTGCCGTGCATGGTGAACAGCTGGTTGTACTGCTCGCGCGTCTCGACGACGGCCAGGCCCGGCTGGAAGAGCTGGGCACGGATCACCAGTGCCATCACTCCTGCGATGCAGAAGTAGATGAACGACGTGATCAGGTACATGTACCCGATGACCTTGTGGTCGGTGGACGTCATCCAGCGAACGAGGACGTTCGCCTTGCGCTCGACGGGCGGGGTGCCGAAGGTGCGGGACGACGGGGCGGGTGCGGTGGCGGTGCTCATGCTCCCCTACTCCTCGTTCTCGGTGCGGACCGGCGCACCGGTTCCGGGAAGGTTGCTGTTGCGGTCGTACTCCGCGCCGAGCTGGCCGGTCTGGCCCGCGTCGCGCAGCGACTGGATGTAGTCGTCGTACGTGTCTCGGTCGACGACCTCGACGTTGAAGAGCATCGCGGAGTGGTACTCGCCGCAGAGCTCGGCGCACTTGCCGGCGTACGTGCCCTCCTTGAGCGGCGTGACGTACATGTAGTTCGTCTTGCCGGGGATCATGTCCTTCTTGTAGAGGAAGTCGACGACCCAGAAGGAGTGGATGACATCGCGGGCGTCGAGCTGGATCTTGATCTTCTCGCCGACGGGCAGGTAGAGGGTGGGCACCTCGGACTCGACGAGCGAGCCGTTGGCGTCGCCGTCGGAGGACTCGTACTGGCCCTGGATGCCGGCGGAGTACACGTCCTCGTCGACGTAGTTGAAGTCCCACGCCCACTGCTTGCCGTAGACCTGGATGGTCTCGTCGGGGTTCTCGTAGGGCTCCTCGATCGCCGCCTGATCGCGGGCGGTGAAGGCGAAGAAGCCGATCACCAGGATCAGCGGCACGATCGTGTAGAAGATCTCGATCGGCATGTTGTAGCGCAGCTGCACCGGGAGGCCCGTCTGGCCCTTCCGGCGCCGGTACACGACGACGGCCCAGATCGTGAGCCCCCACGTGACGACGCCGACGGCGAGGAGGACGATCCAGGAGGTGACCCAGAGCCCGATGACCCGGTCGACGTGGTTCGTCGTGCCGGGTTCGGTGGGGAGCCAGCCCTGGAGCTGCTCCTGCGTGCAGCCCGCGAGAACGAGGGCGAGGGCTCCTGCAACGGGGGCAGCGACCCATCTGCGGAGACGGCGATTGAAGCGCACCGGTGACCTTTCGGAAGACTGGGGACCAGTTCACACGAAACTGTATTAGACCGGCTCCAGCCTACCTTCCCCGTCGGGACCGGAGTGCACCGCCGTCCGCTCTTGACCTCCGCGGCCGAGGGTGCGAAGAACGACAGACGGCGCCCGACCGCCCGCTTCTGCGAGCCGTTGGACGCCGTCCGGGAGGTGCTGGAGCGGCGTGTCGCCGCCGCCGATCAGTGGAAGCTGTCGCCGCAGGCGCAGCTGCCGCCCGCGTTGGGGTTGTCGATGGTGAAGCCCTGCTTCTGGATGGTGTCCTCGAAGTCGATCGAGGCGCCGTCGAGGTACGGGACGCTCATCTTGTCGACGACGAGGCCGACGCCCTCGAACTCGACCGCCGCATCGCCGTCGAGGGTGCGCTCGTCGAAGTAGAGCTGGTAGATGAGACCCGAGCAGCCACCGGGCTGGACGGCGACGCGCAGGCGCAGGTCGTCGCGGCCCTCCTGCTCGAGGAGGCTCTTGACCTTCGCGGCGGCGACGGGGGTCATCGAGACGCCGTGCGCGGTCTTCTGGTCGACGGTCGATGTCGTGTCGGACATGTCACTCCTCGAGGGGGTCGGTGCGGTGATGACGGCGTGGCGTCGGGGGGACGGCGTGCTGCCGTCGGTGATGCCACACGATTCTACGGTGGCAACTGCTCCGCGGAGCCGGGTATTCCGGATCCGTGCGGCCGCGTCAGCCGCGGTGGGCCGCCGCGCGCAGCAGGAAGAGCGCCTCCGTCTGCGCGGCCCGCTTGAAGACGCCGAGGTGGAGGGACTCGTTGGGGCTGTGCGCGCGCGAGTCGGGGTCCTCCACGCCGGTCACCAGGATCTGGGCGGCCGGGAACTCCCGGACGAGGTCGGCGATGAAGGGGATGCTGCCTCCCGCGCTCGTCTCCAGCGCGTCGCGGCCCCAGGCGTCCGCCATCGCCTGCTTGACGAGGCCCACGGCCCAGCCCGAGGTGTCGACGAGGAAGGCCTCCCCCGTGTCGACGTCGTCGATCTCGAGGTGGGCGCCGAACGGAGCCTGATCGCGCAGGTGGCGCTCGAGCGCGGCGAAGCCCTCGGGCGCCTCCTGGCCGGGGGCGATGCGCGCGCTGATCTTGACCCGCACGGAGGGGCTCAGGGTGTTGGAGGCGTCCACGACGCTCGGGGCGTCGATCCCCGTGACCGTGATCGACGGCTTGGACCAGATCCGCGAGAGGAAGGGGCCGGAGCCGATCGGCGAGACGCCGTCGAGCAGGCCGGCGTCGCGGCGGAGGTCGCCCTCGGTGATCTCGGGGACGGCGCCGTCGTGCTCGCGCAGACCGTCGACGGCGACCGAGCCGTCCTCGTTCCACAGGGTGGAGAGCAGGCGCACCGTCGCGAGCATCGCATCCGGGACCGCTCCGCCGAGCATCCCGGAGTGGGAGGCGTGGTCGAGGGTCCGGACGGTGAGCGTGAAGGTGACGTTGCCGCGCAGACCCACGGTCAGCGACGGAGTGTCCACGTCCCAGTTGTCGCTGTCGGCGACGACGATGACGTCGGCGCGCAGGGCGTCGTGGTGCTCGCGGAGGAAGGTCGGGAACGACCGCGAGCCGAACTCCTCCTCGCCCTCGATGAAGAGCACGAGGCCGAGGTCGTGGTCGTCACCCGCCACCTCGCGCAGCGCGCGGACGGCGGCGAGGTGGGACACCACTCCGGCCTTGTCGTCGGCCGCGCCCCGGCCGTAGAGGCGGTCGCCGCGCACGGTCGGCTCGAACGGAGGGGTCTCCCACGAGGTCTCGGCGCCCTGCGGCTGGACGTCGTGGTGCGCGTAGAGGAGGACCGTGGGAGCGCCGTTGCGCGCGGCACGGGTGGCGAGGACGGCCGGCTGCCCGAGGACTCCCGAGTCGCCGATCGTCGACCGGCGGATCGACACGTCCTCGAAGGCCCCGGTCTCGCGGGCGAGCTCGGCGATCGCCTCGGCGCTCGCGGCCACCCGCGTGGCGTCGAAGCCGTCCCACGAGACGGAGGGGATGCGCACGAGGCGCCCGAGCTCCGCGAGCGAGCGCGGCAGGTCGTCGCGGACGGCGGCCAGGACCGCCTCCTCGGCTGCTGGGAGAGTGGACGTCGGAGTCGGAGCGTCGTGGGCCATGCAGGTAATCTTAAGAGACCCTCGATTCCAAGGACGTTCACCGTGGCCAAGCACCCGATCGCAACCGACACGCCCGACGACGCCGACTCGGCCCCGTCGACCGGCAAGGGGCGGCCGACGCCGACCCGGCGCGAGCGCGAGCTCGCCAACCAGCGTCCGCTCGTGACGACCGATCGCAAGCAGGCCGCGCGCGACGCCCGCGAGAAGGCCGCCGTGGCGCGCGAGCAGGCCCGGATCGGCCTCGCCGCCGGTGACCAGCGCTACCTGCCGCTGCGCGACAAGGGCCCGCAGCGCAAGTTCGTGCGCGACTGGGTCGACGCGCGCTTCAGCCTAGGCGAGTTCCTCATCCCCGTGATGGTCGTCGTCCTGCTGCTGAGCTTCTTCCCGCAGCCAGAGCTCCAGTACGTCACGCTCATCGTCCTCTGGGCGTTCTTCCTCGTCGCCGTGCTCGACTGCGTGCTGCTCGGCATGCGCATGCGGAAGAAGCTCGGGGAGCGCTACGGAGCCGACAAGGTCGAGAAGGGCATCCGCTGGTACGCCGCGATGCGCGCCCTCCAGCTCCGCGTCATGCGCCTCCCCAAGCCCCAGGTGAAGCGCGGGGCGTTCCCCGAGTGAGCGCGTAGCGCTCGCTCGGAAAACTGGTGCTCGCTTGCTCGGCCTGCGGCCTCGCCGCAGTCGGCTGAGCAGGGGGTCGCGTTCCGAGGAGCGTCTCGCCTCCGACTAGGTCGATCCGCTGGCACGCGGATCGACCGTTCGTCTTCTCGCGCCCGAGTGGTGAGGTGACTCGGCCGCGGGACGGGCAGTGACGACGGAGCGACGAGCTTCGTAGCGGTCGTCGCTCCCTCCAACCGGGATGCCGTCGATTTCCTGATCTCCACCGTCTCCAACGGCGACATGATGGAGTCGTCGGGCGGCTGCCCTCTGCTCTCCTCGCAGCACCTCCGACATCCGTCGACGTCGGGAAGTCGAGCTCACGGTCGAGGTCCGAGAGCAGAGCTCTGCGGAGCACGAGACGCGTCCGACCGATAACCTCTGTTCGGTCTTCGGCGAGGAGATCTTGCGGAGGCGAACGGGTGATTCGCGTGTCAGCGAATCGCCCTAGCCGAGCGCAAGACGCTCTGCAGGACGCGACCGCCTCGGAAGGCCGACTGCGCCGAGCCGGGCAGGGACCGGCTCGGGATCAGCACCGCGGGCAGGGACCGGCTCGGGATCAGCGCAGCGCGCGATTCACCTTCGCAGCCCACAGGGGGCCCTCGTAGATGAACGCGGTGTAGCCCTGGACGAGGGTGGCGCCGGCGGCGAGACGCTCCTGCACGTCGGCGGCGGTCTCGACGCCTCCGACCGAGACGACGCAGAACTCCGCGGGGACGACGGCGCGGATCACGCGGAGGACGGCGAGCGAGCGGGCGGCGAGCGGGGCTCCCGAGAGCCCTCCGGCACCGGCGGCGTCGACGACGGAGGCGGCCGTCTCGAGGCCCTCGCGGGAGAGGGTCGTGTTCGTGGCGATGACGCCGTCGAGCCCGAGGCGCACGGCGAGCTCGGCGACGCGCACGACCTCGTCGTCGGAGAGGTCGGGGGCGATCTTCACGAGCAGCGGAGTCGTGTCGGCCGCGTCCTTCACTGCGGCGAGCAGCGGCTCCAGCTTGTCGATCTCCTGCAGCCCGCGCAGGCCGGGGGTGTTCGGAGAACTCACGTTGACGACCAGGTAGTCGGCGAGTGGCGCCAGCATCCGGGCGCTGATCAGGTAGTCCTCGATCGCGTCGTCGACGTCGACCGCGCGGCTCTTGCCGATGTTGACGCCGATGACCGGACGCCCGCGGACCCCGCGGAGTCGGGCCAGTCGACCCGCGGCCGCCCGCGCCCCGAGGTTGTTGAAGCCCATCCGGTTGATGACGGCGCGGTCCGCGACGAGGCGGAAGAGGCGCGGTCTGTCGTTGCCGGGCTGGGGGCGGGCCGTGATCGTGCCCACCTCCACGTGCCCGAAGCCCAGCGCGCCCAGCCCCAGGACGGCCGTGGCGTTCTTGTCGAAGCCGGCGGCGACTCCGAACGGCGTCGCGAAGCGCAGCCCGAGGGTCTCGACCGAGGTGTCGTGCTTCGGCATCGTGAAGCGGCGCGCGAGGGGCGCGACGAGGGCGAGGCCGCGGATGACCGGGAAGGCGAGGTGATGCGCGCGCTCCGGATCGATGCGCCGCAGGACCGTGCGGAACAGGAGCGGGTAGACGGCGGCCATCAGAGCTCCTCGACGTCACGCGCAGGCCCGCTGCGCTCGGCGCGCAGGAGGGTGATGGCCGAGTCGAAGTCGTCGAGCGAGTCGAAGGCCTGGTACACGCTCGCGAAGCGCAGGTACGCGACCTCGTCGAGCTCGCGCAGCGGTGCGAGGATCGCGAGGCCGATGTCGTTCGCGTCGATCTGCGAGGCGCCGGTGGAGCGGATGCTCTCCTCCACCCGCTGGGCGAGCACCGCGAGATCGGAATCGGTGACGGGGCGGCCCTGGCAGGCCTTCCGCACGCCGCTGACGATCTTCTCGCGGCTGAACGGCTCGACCACTCCGCTGCGCTTGATCACGACGAGGCTGGCGGTCTCGGTGGTCGAGAAGCGGCGACCGCACGAGGGGCACTGGCGCCGGCGTCGGATCGAGAGGCCGTCGTCGCTGGTGCGCGAGTCGATCACCCGGGAGTCGGGGTGCCGGCAGAACGGGCAGAACATCGCGGAGTGCCTCTCGGGTCAGGCGAAGCGCGCGTCGACGGCGTCGCCGTGCGCGGGGAGCGCCTCGGCGTCGCTGAGCGCGCGGATGTGCGGGGCGACGCGAGCGAGGGCGCCGCGGTCGTAGCTGATGAGCTGCTGCGGGCGCAGGAACGTGTAGGCGCCCAGACCGGAGGAGAACCGCGCCTGGCCCATCGTGGGCAGCACGTGGTTGGAGCCGGCCAGGTAGTCGCCGAGGCTGACCGGCGCCGTGGGGCCGAGGAAGATCGCGCCCGCGTCGTGGATGAGCGCGGCGGTCGCCTCGGGGTCGCTCGTGTGCAGCTCGAGGTGCTCGGGGCCGTAGGCGTCGCTGAAGGCGCAGGCGGTCTCGAGGTCGTCCACGATGACGAGTGCCGACTGGGGACCGTCGAGCGCGATCGCCACGCGCGCGGAGTGGTGGGTCGTCGCGGCCTGACGCTCGACCTCCGCGCCGACCGCGCGGGCCAGCTCGGCGTCGTCCGTGACCAGCACGGCCGAGGCCGCCTCGTCGTGCTCGGCCTGGCTGACCAGGTCGGCCGCGATCAGACGGGGATCGCCGGTGGAGTCGGCGATGACGAGGATCTCCGTCGGGCCGGCCTCGGAGTCGATCCCGACCTGGCCGAGCACCTGGCGCTTCGCGGTCGTGACCCAGATGTTGCCGGGGCCGGTGATCATGCCGACGGGCTCGAGGCCGATCGACTCGACACCGTAGGCCAGGGCGGCAACGGCGCCCGCGCCGCCTGCGGCGTAGACCTCGTCGACGCCGAGGAGACCCGCTGCCGCCAGGATCGTCGGGTGAACGGCGCCGCCGAACGCCTTCTGCGGCGGGGAGACGATCGCGATGGACTCGACGCCTGCGGCCTGAGCCGGGACGACGTTCATCACGACGCTCGAGGGGTACACGGCCTTGCCGCCGGGGACGTAGAGGCCCGCGCGGGCGACCGGCGTCCAGCGCTGGACCACGGTCGCGCCGTCGTCGAGCACGGTGGTGCGCTCGGGCGGGATCTGCGCGGCGCTCGCGCTGCGCACCCGGGAGATCGCCTCGTCGAGGGCCGAGCGGATGGCCGGATCGAGGTCGCGGACGGCGGCGGCGATGTGCTCGGCCGGCACCCGCAGGTGCGGCTGACGGACTCCGTCGAGTCGCTCGGACTGGTCGAGGAGCGCCTCCGCACCGCGGGCTCGGACGTCGGCGATGAGCTCGGCGACGATCGGTCCGACGTCGGCGGAGGTACCCGGGTTGCGCGGCACGAGGGCGAGCAGCTCGGCGGCGGAGGGACGACGGCCGCGGAGGTCGAGAGTCTGGATCATGGCCGCCCCAGTCTATCGGCCGCCCCCGCCGCCCTCCGGCGCTGCGGCGCCGCTGGGCGGCTCTGCTCGCGGGCTGTCGCCGGTCGCTCCGGGACATCGCGGGCAGATCATCTACGGGCAGCGGAGCGAAGTCGCGTCGGTGCCGACGAGCAGGACGGGGTCTCCTGGGATCCGCTGCGCGGGTGCAAGGGTCTCGATACGCCGCTCCGCGGCTACTCGACCAGCAAAGGGGGAGCCGGCGCCATTCGTCGGGAGGCGCACAGAGCCGCGCCGCCGCAGGCGCGCCTCCCCACCTCGCAGCACCCCCGAGGCGAACCGGTGATCCGCGTGCCAGCGGATCGCCGTAGCCGAACGCACCCCGCTCCACGCGACGCACCCCGTCGCGAAGCCGACCGCGCCGGGCCGGGCAGGGACCGGCTCGCAATAAGCACAGCGGACCGCGCCGGGCCGGGCAGGGACCGGCTCGGAATCCGACTCAGTACAGGCAGTTGGGCCCCAGCAGGGACTTCAGCTCTCCGAACAGGTCGGGGGTGATCCGGACAGGGAACGGCACTTCGAAGACGCGGGCCGTGTCGCCCTTGATGAGCTTCAGCCGCACCTCGGTCGAGCCGGAGTGGCGGATGAGCACGTCGCTGAGCTGCGAGACGGTGTCGGTCGTCGCGCGGGACTCGGGCAGGGAGACGGTCAGCGGCCCGGAGTCGCCGTCCTGGTTCATCTCGGGGGCGAAGAGGCTGAAGGCGTGCAGGTTCATGCCGTCGTCGCGCATGCTGACGCGGCCGCGGACGACCACGATGGAGTCGTTGGTGAGCGCGGGAGCGAACTCCTGGTACGCCTTGCCCATGAACATGCAGGTGATCTCGCCGCCGAAGTCCTCGACCTGGATCATCCCGTACTGGTTGCCCGAGGTCTTCGCCATGCGGTGCTGGACGCTCGTGACGAGCCCGGCGACGACGACCGTCTCGCCGTCGCCGATGGTCTCCGACACGAGGAGATCGGCGATGGTCGTGCTGTAGTGCTTGGCGAGTTCCGTCTCGAGGCCCGCGAGCGGGTGGTCCGACACGTAGAGGCCGAGCATGTCCCGCTCGAAGGCGAGCTTGTCGCGCTTGGCCCACTCGGGCCGCTCGGGCACCTGGACCGCCGCCTGCGGTTCGTCCCAGAGGCTGTCGAAGTCGAAGCCGACCTGTCCGTTGGCCTCGTTCCGCTTCTCGCCGACGGCCGCCTCGACGGCGTCCTCGTGGATCTCGACGAGCGCACGGCGTGTGGATCCGAGCGAGTCGAACGCGCCGGCCTTGATCAGCGACTCGATGGTGCGCTTGTTGGTCGCCTGCATCGGCACCTTGCGGAGGAAGTCGTGGAACGTCTCGAAGCGCCCCTTCTCCTCCCGTGCCGCGCGGATGCCCTCGACGACGTTCGTGCCGACGTTGCGGACGGCGCCCAGGCCGAAGCGGATGTCGGTCCCGACCGCGGTGAAGAAGCCGATGGACTCGTTGACGTCCGGCGGCAGCACCTTGATGCCCATCCGGCGGCACTCGTTGAGGTACGCCGCCATCTTGTCCTTGGAGTCGCCGACGCTCGTCAGCAGCGCCGCCATGTACTCCGCGGGGTAGTGCGCCTTGAGGTAGGCCGTCCAGTACGAGACGACGCCGTAGGCGGCCGAGTGCGCCTTGTTGAAGGCGTAGTCCGAGAACGGCAGCAGGATGTCCCAGAGCGTCTTGACGGCCTCCATGGAGTACCCGTTGGCGGTCATGCCGCCCGAGAAGCCCTCGAACTGCTTGTCCAGCTCGGACTTCTTCTTCTTGCCCATCGCGCGCCGCAGCAGGTCGGCCTGCGCGAGCGTGAAGCCCGCGAGCTTCTGCGCGATCGACATGACCTGCTCCTGGTACACGATCAGTCCGTAGGTGCCGCCGAGCACCTCCGCGAGCGGTTCCTCGAGCTTGGGGTGGATCGGAGTGATCGGCTGGACGCCGTTCTTGCGCAGCGCGTAGTTCGTGTGGGAGTCGGCGCCCATCGGACCAGGACGGTAGAGCGCCAGCACGGCCGAGATGTCCTCGAAGTTGTCGGGCTTCATCAGCCGCAGGAGCCCGCGCATGGGGCCGCCGTCGAGCTGGAACACGCCGAGGGTGTCGCCGCGGGCGAGGAGCTCGTAGGCCGCGGGGTCGTCGAGCTCGAGGTCCTCGAGCACGAGGTCCTGCCCGCGGTTGGCCCGGATGTTGTCGAGCGCGTCGTCGATGATCGTGAGGTTGCGCAGCCCCAGGAAGTCCATCTTGATCAGGCCGAGGGACTCGCACGCGGGGTAGTCGAACTGCGTGACGATCTGGCCGTCCTGCTCCCGCTTCATGATCGGGATGATGTCGAGCAGCGGATCGCTCGACATGATGACGCCCGCGGCGTGCACGCCCCACTGCCGCTTCAGGTTCTCGAGTCCGAGCGCGGTGTCGAAGACGAGCTTGGCCTGGGGGTCCTCGGCGATCACGTTCCGGACGTCGACCGCTTCCTTGTAGCGGGCGTGCGCGGGGTCGTTGATGCCACTGAGGGGGATGTCCTTGCCCATGATCGCGGGGGGCATCGCCTTGGTCAGCTTCTCCCCCATGCCGAACGGGAAGCCCAGCACGCGCGAGGCGTCCTTGAGCGCCTGCTTCGCCTTGATGGTGCCGTAGGTGACGATCTGCGCGACGCGCTCGTCGCCGTACTTGTCGGTCACGTACCGGATGACCTCGCCGCGGCGACGGTCGTCGAAGTCGACGTCGAAGTCGGGCATGGAGACGCGATCGGGGTTCAGGAACCGCTCGAAGATCAGGCCGTGACGCAGCGGATCGAGGTCGGTGATCTTCATCGCGTACGCGGCCATCGAGCCGGCGCCGGATCCTCGGCCGGGACCCACGCGGATCCCGTTGCGCTTGGACCAGTTGATGAAGTCGGCGACGACGAGGAAGTAGCCGGGGAAGCCCATCTGCAGGATGACCTGCGTCTCGTAATCGGCCCGGGCGCGGACCTCGTCGGAGATGCCGT
Organism: Rathayibacter caricis DSM 15933; assembly: GCF_003044275.1. Classification (NCBI taxonomy): domain Bacteria; kingdom Bacillati; phylum Actinomycetota; class Actinomycetes; order Micrococcales; family Microbacteriaceae; genus Rathayibacter; species Rathayibacter caricis. Next base: position 3,269,560 of record NZ_PZPL01000001.1, read on the forward strand.
CGGGGTAGCGCTCGCGCAGTCCCGCCTCGACCTCCTTGACGAACCAGGTGTCCTCGGTCTCCCCCTCCGGCACCGGGAAGCGCGGCATGTAGTTCGCGCTCGTGTCGAACTGCACATCGCAGCGCTCCGCGATGAGGAGGGTGTTGTCGCACGCCTCCGGGTGGTCGCGGAAGACCTGCCGCATCTCGCGGGGCGACTTGAGGTAGAACTCGTCGGCGTCGAACTTGAAGCGCTTGGGGTCGTCGAGGGTGGTGCCCGACTGCACGCAGAGCAGCGCCGCGTGCGAGGTCGCGTCGTGCGCGTGCGTGTAGTGGAGGTCGTTCGTGGCGACGAGCGGCAGGTCGAGGTCCTTGGCGAGCCGGATCACGTCGCCGATGACCCGGCGCTCGATGTCGAGGCCGTGGTCCATGATCTCGGCGAAGAAGTTCTCCTTGCCGAAGATGTCGCGGTAGTCCGCCGCCGCCTGCCGGGCCTCCTTGTACTGCCCCAGCCGCAGGCGCGTCTGCACCTCGCCGCTCGGGCAGCCGGTCGTGCCGATGAGGCCCTCTGAGTACTGCGAGAGGATCTCGCGGTCCATGCGGGGCTTGAAGTAGTAGCCCTCGATCGACGCCCGCGAGGACAGCCGGAAGAGGTTGTGCATCCCCGTCGTCGTCGAACTCAGCAGCGTCATGTGGGTGTAGGCGCCGGAGCCGGACACGTCGTCGCCGCCGCCGTCGCCCCAGCGGATCCGCGTCTTGTCCGAGCGGTGCGTGCCGGGGGTGAGGTACGCCTCGGTGCCGATGATCGGCTTGATACCCGCTGCCGTCGCCGTGCGCCAGAAGTCGAAGGCGCCGAACACGTTGCCGTGGTCGGTCACGGCGATCGCGGGCATGCCCTCCTCGACCGCCGCGTCGATGAGCGGCTTCACCCGCGCGGCACCGTCGAGCATCGAGTACTCGCTGTGCACGTGGAGGTGGACGAAGGAATCGTTACTCGGCAAGGATGCGCCTCCGACGGACTGCGAGCGAGGGGACCGGGGACCCGGGGAGGGTCGTGACCGCGGTAGGAAAGTCTAACCGCGCGAGCACGGCCGGACGGCGGGGAGCGACGGATCGCTCGCCGCGGATCACTCCCCGCGCAGCACTGAGAGCGCGTGCGCGAGGTCGTCGGGATAGGACGCCTGGAACTCGACCCACTCCCCCGAGCCCGGGTGGGTGAAGCCCAGGCGCACCGCGTCGAGCCACTGTCGGGTGAGTCCGAGCCGGGCCGACAGAGTGGGATCGGCGCCGTACATCGCGTCGCCGACGCACGGATGGCGCTGGGCGGCCATGTGCACCCGGATCTGGTGGGTGCGGCCGGTCTCGAGGTGGATCTCGAGCAGCGAGGCGAACGGGAAGGCCTCGATGGTCTCGTAGTGGGTCACGGACGGCTTGCCGTCGGCCCGCACCGCGAACTTCCAGTCCGAGGAGGGGTGCCGTCCGAGCGGAGCGTCGATCGTGCCGGCGAGCGGATCCGGGTGACCCTGGACCACCGCGTGGTAGACCTTCTCGACCGTGCGGTCGTGGAACGCGCGCTTCAGGTGGGTGTAGGCCCGCTCCGACTTCGCGACGACCATGAGGCCGCTGGTGCCGGCGTCGAGGCGGTGGACGATGCCCGCACGCTCGGCCGCTCCCGACGTGGACACCGTGAAGCCGGCTGCCGCGAGAGCGCCGAGGACCGTGGGGCCCTCCCAGCCGACCGCGGGATGCGCCGCGACTCCGACCGGCTTGTCGATGACGACGATGTCGTCGTCGTCGTGCACGATGCCGAGGTCGGGGACCGCGATCGGGACGATCCGCGGCTCCTCGCGCGGGGACCACTCCACCGTCAGCCAGGAGCCGGCGACGACCCGGTCGCTCTTGTCGAGGACGCGGCCGTCGGCCGTCACTCCCCCGGCCTCCGCGACGTCGGCGGCGAAGGTGCGCGAGAAGCCCAGGAGTTTGGCGACGGCGGCGTCGGTGCGCAGGCCGTCGAGCCCGTCGGGGACGGGCAAGGAGCGGGACTGCACCATCAGGCGCCGGGCCTCGGCTCGCCGTGCGGCGCGTCGGCGTCGTCGGCCGATCGCGCGGCGTCGGACGACTCCTCGGCCGCGGCGGCCTCACTCGCCTTCGTCGTGCGCGTGCCGTCGAGGTTCACGCCCCGCAGACTCAGGATCACGAAGATCGCCATCGCCGAGCAGATGGCGATGTCGGCGATGTTGTAGATCGCCGGGAGCAGCCACGGCGTGTAGAGGAAGTCGACGACGTGTCCGAGGCCGAAGGACGGCTCGCGGAAGAGACGGTCGAACAGGTTGCCGAGCGTGCCGCCGAGCAGCAGCCCGAAGAACAGCGCCCAGGCGGCCGAGCGGATGCGCCGGGCGAACCAGATCACCGCGACGACCACGCACGCGGCGATGATCGAGAAGATCCAGGTCGAGCCGCTCGCGAGCGAGAACGCCGCCCCCGGGTTCTTCACGTAGTGGAGGATCAGGACGTCGCCCAGGACGTGGACGTCCTCGCCGAGCGTGAGGGTCGTCGTGACCAGGTGCTTCGCGATCTGGTCGATCGCGAACACCGCGAGCGCAACGAGGCCGAGGGTGACGAGCACCCTCGGCCTGACGTTCGCTGCGGTGGTGCTACGCCCCAAAGCCGGGGAACGAGGACGACTCCGCCGGAACCGGCTGGACGTCGAGCTCGCGGAGCTGACCCTCGATATAGCTCTTCAGCTTCTGGCGGTACTCGCGCTCGAAGGTGCGCAGCTCGTCGATGCGGTGCTCGACCGTCGCGCGCTCCTCGTCGAGCTTCGCAAGCTGCTGGCGCTGCTTCGCCTCGGCCTCGGCGACGAGACGGGCGGCGGTCGCCCGGCCCTCGGCGACGAGAGCATCGCGCTTCTCGGCGCCCTCGCGGACGTGCTCCTCGTGGAGACGGCGGGCGAGCTGCAGAAGTCCGCTGGAGGACTCGGCCTCGTCGACCGGGGCCGACTGCGACGCGCTGGGAGCGGCGACGGGCGCGGGCGCCGGAGTGGGCTCGGGCTCGGGCTCCGGCTCGGGAGCCGGGGTCTCGTCGACGACGGGAGCGGGGGACGTCACCGGCGCGGCGTCGCGCGGTGCGTCGGAGCCGCCGGAGGCGAGGCTCTGGCGCAGCTCCTCGTTCTCCTGGTTCAGGCGGCGGAGCTCCACGACGACCTCGTCGAGGAAGTCGTCGACCTCGTCCTGGTCGTAGCCCTCGCGGAACTTCGTCGGCTGGAACCGCTTATTGACAACATCTTCGGGAGTGAGCGCCATGGCTTTCCACCTTCGATTTCAAGTAGGTACACGTTTATCGACGTTCGACTAAAGCTAGCAACTTCGTGAACGCGGCGCAGTGCGAGCACCGCGGAGAACGTCAGGACGCCCCCACGATACAGGGAGCGGAAGTGATCCCGGCACCGCCCCGTGCGTCCCTCGGCTGAGGGATCACCGGGAGCGGCCGGAGTCGGATCAGGCGGCGCGGAGCCAGGTCGCGATGTACATGCCCACGATCACGCAGAGCATGGTGAGGCTCCAGCCGAAGTCGAGGGCGATCGGACCGATCGACACGGGCTTGATGAGCCGCCGGAAGAAGGAGATGGGCGGGTCCGTGACCGTGTAGACGGTCTCGGCGGCGACGAGACCGGCGCCGCGCGGACGCCAGTCCCGGCGGATGACCCGCACCAGGTCGAGCACGAACCTCGCCCACATGGCGAAGAAGTACAGGAGCAGGACGAAGTAGAGGACGCTCCCGAGGAGCGAGACGACGGAGGTCACCGCTGGCCAGGGCTCCCCGGGGTCAGGACTTCGCGAAGAACGACGCGTCGGCGTCGCTCTCGGCGGAGGCCGAGTCGCCGGCGACCGTGATGTGCGACGGCGAGAGCAGGAAGACCTTGCTCGTCACGCGCTCGATCCGGCCGTAGAGGCCCTGCGAGAGGCCGCTCGCGAAGTCGATGAGACGGCGGGCGTCCGCATCGCTCATCTGCGAGAGGTTGATGATCACGGGGATGCCGTCGCGGAAGTTCTCCGCGATGACCTGCGCGTCACGGTACTGCTTGGGGTGGACGGTGAGGATCTCGTTCATCTCGGCGTGGGCCGTCGCCTTCGGAGTCTGGGGGGTGGGCTTGCGGAGCGGGGTGACCGTCGCGCGGGGCTGCTGCGGAGCGGTCTGCTCGACCGGCGGGACGGGCTGGACGGGCGAGACCGGGGCGCGGTGGGCCGTGGTCGGAGCCGCCTCGACGGTGTCGGCGCGCTCGTACTCGACCTCTTCATCGGCGAGTCCGAGGTAGACCATCGTCTTCTTCAGCGGGTTGGCCATCTGTGTCCTCCGTGTCGTGTCTGCTCCCACTAGTGGGTCAGGTCGAGGTTAAGGGCGGGCGGGTCGATTGCCGGTGATTGCCGACCCGATTCGCAGGTGTGTCGCGCCCTCCGCGATCGCCTCGGCGAAGTCGTGCGACATGCCGGCCGAGACGGCGGAGGCCGACGGATCGATGGCGCGCACGCGCTCCGAGAGCACGCGGAGTCGCGCGAACGCGGGTCGGGGGTCCTCGCCGAGCGGAGCGACCGCCATGACGCCCCGGAAGCGCAGGTGCGCGGCGCTCGCGAGGGCCTCGGCGAGGTGCTCGACGTCGTCGGGTGCCGCGCCTCCGCGGTCCGGATCGTCGGTGAGGTTGATCTGCAGGAAGACGTCGAGAGCGTCCTCGCCCGCGTCCAGGAGCGGAACCAGGGCGAGGCGGTCGACGGAGTGGACCGCCGACGCGTACCGGCGCGCCTGCCGGGCCTTCTTGCTCTGCAGCTGCCCGATGAAGTGCCAGCGCGCGGGGGTGCCGGCGAGCTCGGCCGCCTTCTCCTGCGCCTCCTGGTGCCGGTTCTCGCCGAAGTCGACGACCCCCAGCTCGAGCAGATCGCGGATCAGCGCGACGGGATGGAACTTGGTCACGACGATGGTGGTGATGTCACCGGGATCGCGACCGGCCGAGCGGGCCGCATCGGCGACCCGCTCGGAGACCGAGGACCAGCGCGCGGCCAGCTCGGGATCGGTCACAGCCGACTACTTGAGGAAGTCGGGGATGTCGAGGTCGCTGTCGTCGTCGTCGAACGACGGGTCGGCGACCGGCGCCGGAGCCGCGACGGGCGCGCTCGACCAGATCGATCCGGCGGCGGGGGCGGCCGCGGCCACGGGGACCGGCTCGGACGACTCCGACGCCGCGCTCTGCTGCGTGCGGGGCTGAGCGAGGGCCGCGGGAGCCTGCCCGCCCGGCTCTCCGCCGTCGAAGCCGGCCGCGATGACCGTGACGCGCACCTCGTCGCCGAGGGTGTCGTCGATGACGGCACCGAAGATGATGTTCGCCTCGGCGTGCACCGCCTCCTGGACCAGTCGGGCGGCGTCGTTGATCTCGAAGATGCCGAGGTTCGATCCGCCCTGGATCGAGAGCAGCACGCCGTGCGCGCCGTCGATGCTCGCCTCGAGCAGCGGGGACGCGACCGCGAGTTCGGCGGCCTTGATCGCGCGGTCCGCCCCGCGCGAGGATCCGATGCCCATGAGCGCGGATCCGGCGCCCTGCATGACCGACTTGACGTCGGCGAAGTCGAGGTTGATCAGGCCCGGAGTGGTGATGAGGTCGGTGATGCCCTGCACACCGGCGAGGAGGACCTGGTCGGCGGTGGCGAACGCCTCGAGCATCGAGATGCCGCGGTCGCTGATCTCGAGCAGGCGGTCGTTCGGGACGACGATGAGGGTGTCGACCTCGTTCTTGAGCGTCGCGACACCCGCCTCGGCCTGGGTCTGGCGACGACGTCCCTCGAAGCCGAAGGGCTTGGTCACGACGCCGATCGTCAGGGCGCCGATCGACTTGGCGATGCGCGCGACGACGGGCGCGCCGCCGGTGCCGGTGCCGCCGCCCTCTCCGGCGGTCACGAAGACCATGTCGGCGCCCGCGAGCACCTCCTCGATCTCCTCGGCGTGGTCCTCGGCGGCGCGGCGGCCGACCTCGGGGTCGGCGCCCGCGCCGAGTCCACGGGTGAGCTCGCGTCCGACGTCGAGCTTGACGTCGGCGTCGCTGAGGAGGAGCGCCTGTGCATCGGTGTTGATGGCGATGAACTCGACGCCGCGAAGGCCGAGCTCGATCATGCGGTTGACGGCGTTGACGCCGCCGCCGCCGATGCCGACGACCTTGATCACGGCGAGGTAGTTCTGGTGTGAAGTCACGTGTCCGGCCTCCGGGCTGAACCTTAAACCTGTAGTTGAGGCTTAAAGTTATGCTGAGTATGCATTTGGGGTGTGGGATCGACGGTAGGCGGAGTCCGCTCCCGCTCGCGACAGACACGCCCGCATTCGGCAAAGAGCCGAGCGGATCCGTCCGAGCCGGGGCTCAGCGTCGGCCGACGACGGCAGCGGCGGGCGAGGACACGTCGTACGACGACACCTCCGCCGGGTCCGTGGCCGCCATGAGCTTCTCGAGGACGATCGCCTTCTGCGCCGAGCGGTCGGGCCCGCCCCACATCACGACCGCTCCATCGCTCAGGGTGAGCGTGACGTCGTCGCCCGTGGTGGCGGTCACCGCGGCGACCCGCCCGTCGAGGGACGCCGGGAGCGTGAGCAGCACCCGGGCCAGTGAGTGGAACGCCGTCCCCGTCGCTCCGCCCGACGGCGTGGTGAGGGTCGGGTAACCGGCCGGGGCCGTGTCGGAGGTCTCGATGACGACGCCCGCCGAATCGACGAGGTCGAAGCGGTCCCCGTTCTGCAGGACGCCGACCGGAGTCCGCTCGACGACGGACACGACCAGTGTGCTCGGCGGGCGGGTCTGCAGGGAGTAGCTCTGGATGAGCGGGTAGCCGCCGATCACGTCGCCGACGGCGTCGCGGTCGACGAGGGTCAGTGGGACCCCGATCTGATCCGACAGCGAGTCCTCGAGCGCGACCGCGTCGATGCGCGCGGTGCCGGTGATCTCGATGGTCCTGACCGCCATCAGCGGGGAGTACGCCGCGACCGCGACGACGATCGCGAGGAGCACCAGGGATCCGGCGACGACCAGCGCGGTCAGGCGGCGGCGGCGGGCGCGCCGGGTGAAGCGGCGCACCTCGCCGCGCTCGAACCGGCGCCGGGTGCGTGCGGCTCGCGCGACGGCGCGCTGCTCGGCGCCGGGCATCCGGAGCCCGGCGACGGCCGAGCGCGCGGAGGCCGCAGCCCGGGAGGCCGTGCGCCGCGCAGAGGCGGGAGCGGAGGACGCGCCGGAACCGGGTGACGCTCGTTCCGTCGCTCGTTCCTCAGCCGGCGTCGACGAGGCGGAGCGAGTAGCCGGGACGATGCGGATCGGCTCGGTCGGCTCTCCGCTGGACTCCGGCACGGACTCCCGCTCGCGCGGCTCCGGGTGCACGGGCGGCGCCGGGCGGCGCCCCTCGGGCCGCTTCACGCCCGTCGCCCCGGTCGATCCGATCCGGTCATCGACCGACCGCGGCGTCCTCGCTCGCTCCGAGCGACTCGAGCAGCTGCGGGATGATCCGGTAGACGTCGCCGCAGCCCAGCGTGATGACGAAGTCGCCCTCGCGCGCGAGGCGTGCGGTCTGCTCCGCGGCCTCCTGCCAGTCGGCGAGGAAGGACACGTGCGACGGGTCGGCGAACTTGCCGCTGACGAGCGCGCCGGTGACGCCGGGCTCCGGGTCCTCGCGAGCGCCGTAGACGTCCAGCACGATCGTCTCGTCGGCGTAGCGCTCGAGCGTCTCGGCGAACTCCTTCGCGAAGAGTCGGGTCCTGCTGTACAGGTGCGGCTGGTGCACCGCGATGATGCGCCCCTCCCCCACGACGGTCCGTGCGGCCGACAGTGCGGCCGCGACCTCGGTGGGGTGGTGGGCGTAGTCGTCGTAGACGCTGACGCCGCGGACCGCCCCGTGCAGCTCGAACCGGCGCTCGGTCCCTCCGAAGGCCGACACCGCCTCGAGCGAGGCGGCGGGATCGAAGCCGAGGCCCACCAGCACGGCGAACGCGCCGGCCGCGTTGACGGCGTTGTGGCGGCCCGGGATGCGCAGGCGGGCGGAGTAGCGGCGGCCCTCGAACTCGACGGTGAAGCCCACCGGGCCCACGAGCTCCAGGTCGACGACCCGCACATCGGCGCCCTCCGCCTCGCCGAAGGTGAGGACCCGCTTGCCCTCGAGCTTCTCGGAGACCTTCACCGCGCCGGGGTCGTCGGAGGAGATGACGACGAGTTCGCCCGCGTTCGACGCGAAGGTGACGAACGCGTCCTCGAACGCCTGCAGCGAGCCGTAGTGGTCGAGGTGGTCGGGATCGACGTTGGTGATCAGCGTCACCGCGGTGTCGTAGAGCAGGAAGCTGCCGTCCGACTCGTCCGCCTCGACGACGAAGAGGTCGCTCGACCCCGCCGCCGAGGAGGTGCCCAGGCTCTCGATGATGCCGCCGTTCACGAAGCTCGGATCTGCGTCGAGACCCAGCAGACCGGTCACGATCATGCCGGTCGAGGTGGTCTTGCCGTGCGCGCCGGCCACCGCGACGAGGCGGTGCCCGCGGACGAGCCAGGCGAGCGCCTGCGAGCGGTGCAGGACGGGCAGGCCCCGCTCCTTCGCGAGCACGTACTCCGGGTTGTCCGGCCAGAGGGCGGAGGTGACGACGACGGCCTCCGCGTCGCCCAGGTTCTGTGCGTCGTGACCGATGGCGACCGGGATGCCGAGCTCGCGCAGCTGCTCGATCGGGTGCGACTCGCGCACGTCCGATCCGGTGACCCGGTGCCCGGCGTGGTGGAAGAGGCGCGCGATACCGCTCATGCCCGATCCGCCGATGCCGATGAAGTGCACCGATCCGAGTTCGTCGGGGACGGTGATGCCGAGGTCGGGCTTGATCACGGAGGTCTCGCTTTCGGGTCTTCGGCGGCCGGGAGTCGCTGCGGCGAGGGGGCCGGGGCGTGGCGCCGGATCAGTGTAGACGGTGCTGCGGAAGCGTTCGGGGAGCCGCGCGGAGGGGTGTCATCGGCGTGCCGCGAGGGCCGAGTCGACGAGGTCGACGAGCCGCTCCGAGCCGTCGCGGACGCCGACCGTGGCGGCACGGCGGCCCATGGCCTCGAGCCGGGCGGGGTCCTGCAGCAGCGGGACGAGCCCGCCCTGCACCCAGCCGGGGAGGAAGGCGGCGTCCTCGACCAGGAGCGCTCCCCCGGCCTCGACGACGCCCCGGGCGTTGAAGCGCTGCTCGCCGTTGCCGACGGGGTAGGGGACGTAGACCGCGGGCAGGCCGAGCGCGCTCAGCTCGCTGACGGTCGCCGCTCCTGCTCGAGAGACGGCCACGTCGGCGGCCGAGAGGGCGAGGTCCATCCGGTCGCAGTACGGGAGGAGGTGGTAGCCGGGGAGACCCGGATCGGAGATCTCGGCGCGGTCGCCGGTGATGTGCAGGATCTGGACGCCGGTGGCGAGGATCACCGCGGCCGACGCGTGCACCGTGGCGTTGATCCGCCGGGCGCCGAGCGAGCCGCCCGTCACGAGCAGAGTGGGGCGCCCGGCGTCCAGCCCGAACGCCGCGATCGCCTCGTCGCGCCCGGCGGAGCGGTCGAGGTCCGCGATCTCGCGGCGCAGCGGCATGCCGACCACGGTCGCGTGCGGCAGCGGAGTGCCCTCGAACGCGACACCGACGAAGCGGGTGCCGCGGGCGCCGAGCCGGTTCGCGAGGCCCGGGCGGGCGTTCGCCTCGTGCACGACGTACGGCACGCGGGCGCGGCGGGCGGCGAGGTAGGCGGGAGCCGCCGCGTAGCCGCCGTAGCCGACCACGACGTCGATCCGTCGGTCGCGGATCGTGCGCACGACGCCGTTGATCGCGGCCTTGAGCGCGCCGGGGAAGCGCAGGACCGCGGCGTCCGGCCGCCGCGGGAAGGGCAGCCGGGGGATCACCGACAGCTCGTAGCCGCGGAGCGGGACGAGGCGGGCCTCGAGTCCCTCCGCGGTGCCGAGCACCAGGACCTCGGCGTCCGCGTCGCGTGCGCGGATCTCGTCGGCGGTCGCGAGCAGCGGATTCACGTGGCCGGCGGTGCCTCCGCCGGCGAGCAGGTAGCGGGTCACTTCGCAGCGGCCTTCCGCGAGCGGCGGGGCGCACCGAGGTGCGGCAGTCCGGTCGTCTGGTTGCGGGAGAACGAGAGCACGACCCCGATGGCGAGCAGTGAGCTGAGCAGGGCGGTGCCTCCGGAGGAGATGAGCGGGAGCGGTACGCCCAGGACCGGCAGGACCCCGAGCACCACACCGATGTTCACGAAGGCCTGGCCGATGAGCCAGACCATGACGGCCGCCGTCGTGACGCGCACGAAGGGGTCGGTCGCGGCGTGGATGATGCGGAAGAAGGCGACGGACAGCACCACGAACAGCGCCAGCACGACGATCGCGCCGATCAGGCCGAGCTCCTCGCCGATGATCGCGAAGATGTAGTCGTTGTCGGCCGCGGGGAGCCACGACCACTTCGCCTTCGAGTTCCCGAGCCCGACGCCGAAGACGCCGCCGGAGGCCATCGCCCAGGTGCCGTGCAGGGGCTGCCAGCAGGACGTCTCGTACTGCCCGGGCCCCGAGCAGTCGCCGAGGAAGGAGAAGATGCGGGTGCGGCGGTTCTCGGTCGAGATCGCGAAGAGGACGGCTCCGGCCGCGCCGATGAGCACGATCGGTGTGAGCACCCGCATCGGCATCCCGGCGTAGAACAGCGCGGCGAGCACGATGCCCGCCATGATCACGACGGTTCCGAGGTCCCCTCCCGCGAGCACCAGCATGATCGCGGATCCGGCGACGAGCAGGACCGGGACGAGCGCGCTCTTCCACTCCGTCACCGCTCGGAAGCGCCGAGCGAGCAGCAGACCGAGCCAGAGGGCGAGGCCGAGCTTGAGGATCTCGGAGGGCTGCAGCGTGAAGGCGCCCAGCTTCAGCCAGTTCTTGTTGCCGCCTGTACCCACTCCGAGCGGGGAGACGAGGACGAGCAGCTGCAGGACGCAGCCCGCGCCGAGCAGCCACGGCGTCGACCGCTTGAGCAGGGTGAGCGGGACGCGCGAGACGAGGAGCATCAACGGGATCCCGGCCAGCGCGAACACGCCCTGGCGGAGGAACCCTCCGAACGAGTCGGCGCTCGACCGGAACGAGGTCACCGAGGAGGAGGAGAGGACCATGGTCAGCCCGAACAGCACCAGGAACAGCGTGGTGCCGAACAGGAGGTAGAAGTTCGGCGACTCCGAGGCGAAGACCTTCGCGAGGACGACGCGCGCGGTGCGCACCCCTCCACGCTCCTTCGCGGACCGGCCGCTCTCGGGCTTCGCGCCCTGCGGACCCCTGCCGGCGTCAGTGCGGGAGCGGCCCGTCGTCGGAGCGGTCATCGGCCCCTCCTCCCAGATACGTCTCGACGGCCGCAGCGAACGAGCGGCCCCGCGCCGCGTAATCGCGGAACTGGTCCATGGATGCTGCGGCGGGTGCGAGCAGGACGACGTCGCCCTCCAGGGCGAGCACCGCGGCGGCCTCGACGGCCGTCTGCATCACCGCCCCAGTGTCATCCGGGACCACCTCGGTGACGGGGAGTTCGGGCGCGTGTCGCCGGAATGCCTCGAGGACCGCGACGCGGTCGACTCCGATCACCACGGCGCCCCGGAGTCGATCGACATGGGCGGCGACGAGGGCGTCGACGTCGACGCCTTTGAGCAGGCCGCCGACCAGCCAGACGACCGACGGGTAGGCGCGGAGCGACGCGTCGGCGGCGTGCGGGTTGGTGGCCTTCGAGTCGTCGATCCACGTCACTCCGGAGCGCTCGGCGACGACCTGGATGCGGTGCGCGTCGAGCTCGAAGACCGCCAGGGCGCGGCGGATCGCGCCCGGCTCGATGCCGCAGGCCCGCGACAGGGCGGCGGCGGCGAGGACGTTCTGCACGATGTGCGGAGCGGCGAGGTGGCGGGCGGCCAGTTCGTCGACCGTCGCGATCTCGATGGCGCTGCTGTGCCGGTCCTCCAGGAACGCGCGGTCGCAGAGGATGCCGTCGACGATGCCGAAGTCGCTGGGCCCGGGCACGCCGAGTCCGAAGCCGATCGCCCGAGCGCCCTCGATCACCTCGGCGTCGAGCACCATCTGCTCGGTGGCGGAGTCGGCGCGGTTGTACACGCAGGCCACCCGCGTGTTCGCGTAGACCTTGGCCTTCGCGTCGCGGTACGCCTCGAACGAGCCGTGCCAGTCGAGGTGGTCCTCGGCGATGTTGAGGCAGGTGGACGCGATCGGCTCGATCGCGTCGAGGTAGTGCAGCTGGTAGCTCGAGAGCTCGACGACGAGCACGTCGAAGCCCTGCGGATCGCGCACCGCGTCGAGGACCGGGACGCCAATGTTCCCGCAGGGCGCGGCCCGGAGCCCGCCGGCGACGAGCATCGTCGCGGTCAGCTGGACCGTGGTGGTCTTGCCGTTCGTACCGGTGACGAGCACCCAGTCGGCCGGGGTGCCGTCAGCGCGCACGACCTTGTCGCGCACGCGCCAGGCGAGCTCGACGTCGCCCCACACCGCGGTGCCTCTCGAGGCGGTCCACTCGAGGATCGGATGCGTCGGCCGGAAGCCGGGCGAGACGATCACGAGCTCCGGGTCGAACGCGACGAGCTCGTCGGGCACGGTGTCGAGGCTCTCGGCGCGGTGGAGGCGGGCGCCGATCACCTCGAGCAGTCGCTCGCGCTCCTCGTCCGCGCGGTCGGCGAGGACCAGGACCTCCGCCCCGAGCTCGGTCAGGGTGTCGGCGACGGAGAAGCCCGTGACTCCGAGCCCCAGGACCGCGACGCGGAGCCCGCGCCAGTCGGAGTGCCAGCTGCGGAGGGAGTCGAGGCGGTCGGCGGGTGCGGAGTCGGTCATGCCAGGGAGAGCCATTCGAGGTAGAAGAGCCCGACGCCGGCGGCCACGAGGATGCCGGCGATGATCCAGAAGCGGACCACGACGGTGATCTCGGCCCATCCTTTGAGCTCGAAGTGGTGGTGGAGCGGGCTCATCAGGAAGATGCGCTTGCCCCGGGTCAGCTTGAAGTAGATCCGCTGCACGATCACCGATCCGGTGACGATGACGAAGAGCCCGCCGATGAGGATGACGAGCAGCTCGGTGCGGGTCAGGATCGCCAGCGCGGCGAGGGCGCCGCCGAGGCCCAGCGAGCCGGTGTCACCCATGAAGATCTGCGCCGGCGAGGTGTTCCACCAGAGGAACCCGACGAGCGCCCCCGAGATGGCCGCGGCGATGATCGCGAGGTCGAACGGATCGCTCACCGTGTAGCACTTGTCGGCGACCTCGGGATTGAGCTGCGCGTCGAAGCACCACTGGTTGGACTGCCAGAAGCCGATGATGACGTAGGAGCCGATGGCGAGGATCGAGGATCCCGTCGCAAGTCCGTCGAGACCGTCGGCGACGTTCACGCCGTTCGACGTGCTCGTGACGATGACGCAGATCCACAGCACGAACAGACCGATGCCGATCCAGCCGAGCGAGGCGAAGTCGAACGGCAGGTCCCGGATGAACGAGATCGACGTCGACGCGGGAGTCAGCCCGTTCTGGTCGCGCACCATGATCGCGATCACCGCGAAGCCCGCGGCGACGATCACCTGGCCCGCGATCTTCGCCCAGCCGCCGAGACCCAGGCTCCGCTGGTTGCGGGTCTTGAGGAAGTCGTCGAGGAAGCCGACGAGGCCGAGGCCGACCATCATGAACAGCACGAGCAGCGCCGAGGGCGCCACGGCGCGGTTCCCGAACAGCATGCCGAGGAAGTACCCCGCCACGGTCGCGATGATGATGACGATCCCGCCCATCGTGGCGGTGCCGTGCTTCACGTGGTGCGACTTCGGTCCGTCCTCGCGGATGAACTGGCCCCACTGCAGCCGGTGGAAGAGCCGGATGAACAGGGGAGTCAGGAGAAGGGTGAACGCGCCCGAGAAGGCGCCGGCCAGAAGGAGTGCTCTCATCGGTGTCGCTCTCCCAGTCGGTCGCCGAGGAATCGCAGCCCGGCCGAGTTCGAGGACTTCACCAGGACGGTGTCGCCGCTCTGCAGGTAGTCCTCGAGGAACGCGTACGCGTCGTCCGCGCTGTCGACGAAGACGGACTCGCCGCTCCACGACCCCTCGCGCTCCGCCGCGATGTGGATGCGCCTCGCTCCGGCGCCCACGACGACGATCTGCGAGAGGTTCAGGCGGACGGCGTGCAGGCCGATGCGGTCGTGCTCCTCGTCGGCCCACTCCCCCAGCTCGCTCATCTCGCCGAGGACCGCGACCGTGCGGCCCCCGGGCTTCGCGATCTGCGCCAGCGTGCGCAGCGCTGCCGCGGTCGAGTCCGGGCTCGCGTTGTAGGCGTCGTTGACCACCACGACGTCCGACCCGCCGAGCACCTGCATCCGCCAGCGCTCGGCGAGCGTGACGGTCGAGAGCGCCTCGACGATCGCCGGCAGCGGGACGCCGACCGAGAGCGCGGCGGCCGTCGCGGCGAGGGCGTTCATGACGTGGTGCTCGCCCAGCACGCGCAGCAGCAGCTCGGCGCGGCCGGCCTCGCGGCCCTCGCCCTCGCGCACGACGATCGTGAACCGGGTGCCCTCCGCGGAGGGCTCGACGTCGACGGCGCGCACGTCGGCCCGCTCGCCGCGGCCGAACCAGAGCACGCGGGCGGCCGTGCGATCGGCCATCGTGGCCACACGCCCGTCGTCGGAGTTGAGGACCGCGACGTCGTCGGCGGTGAGATCGGCGACCATCTCGGTCTTCGCCTCGAGGGTGCGCTCGATGCCGCCGAACTCGCCGGCGTGCGCGAGGCCCACCGCGAGGACCACCCCGACGTCCGGCTTCGCCATGCGGACCAGGCGCCGGATCTCGCCGACGGCGCTGGCGCCCATCTCGGCGACCAGGAACCGCGTCGACTCCGACACCTGCAGCATCGTGATCGGCGCACCGACCTCGTTGTTGAACGAGCCGCGCGGGGCGACGGTCTCGCCGACGCGGTGGAGGATCGTGCGGAGGAGGTTCTTCGTCGTCGTCTTGCCGTTGGACCCGGTCACGCCGACGACGGTCAGCCCGCCGAGCGCACGGACGCGCCGGACGACCTCCGTCGCGAGGGCGCCGAGCGCCTGCACGGAGTCGTCGACGAGCACCTGCGGCACGTCGAGATCGAGCGGGCGCTCCACGATCAGGAGGGCGGCGCCGTTCTGCACGGCGGCCGGCGCGAAGAGGTGCCCGTCGGTGTGCTCCCCGCGCTTGGCGACGAAGATCCCGCCGGGGCGGATCTCGCGGGAGTCGGTCTCGGTGGCTCCGTCGACGAGCGTCGACGCCGTCGAGGAGGGGCCGGCGAGGTGCAGGCGTCCGGCGACGGCCTCGGCGACCTCGGTGAGGGTCATGGCGATCATCTAGAGCCAGCCCGCCTCACGCAGAGCCAGACGGACGTCGTCCCTGGCCGAATACGGCATGTGCACTCCTGCAACCTCCTGGTAGTCCTCGTGGCCGGGTCCGGCGTAGAGGATCGAATCCCCCTCGCGCGCGAGCGCGACGGCGGCGCGCACGGCGGCGCGCGGGTCGGGGATCTCGTGGATCTCCCGGTCGGGTGACGCCTCCCTCGCCGCACGGAGGAGGACGTCGCGGATCGCGGCGGGGTCCTCCCAGCGGGGGTGGAAGTCGGTGACGACGACGACGTCCGACAGCCTGGCGGCGATCGCGCCCATGTCGGCGCGCTTGGTCGGATCGCGGTCGCCGTCGGCCCCGAACACCATGATCAGGCGACCAGGCGTCAGTGCCCGCAACGCCTCGAGAGCGTTCTGGAACGCATCGGGAGTGTGGCCGTAGTCGACGTAGACGCGCGGACCGCGCTCGCCCGAGACCCGCTCGGCGCGACCCGGGATGTAGACGTCGAGGACGCCCTCCTCGAGGGCGTGGGCGATGGCTCCGAGGTCGAAGCCGGACTCGACCAGCATCACGATCGCGAGGGCGGCGTTGGCAGCCATGTACCAGCCGATGAGCGGCACGGTCACCTCGACCGAGCGGTGCTCGGGCCCGTCGAGCCGGAAGGTCGTCTGCTCGGTCGTCCCCGCGACGACGGTCATCGTCCAGTCCGCGGGGACGTCGGGGGCGACTCCGACCGCCGGGGAGCTCGCGAGGGTCGCGACGGGGATGCGCGAGCGCTCGGCCAGCTCCCGGCCCCAGGTGCTGTCGACGGTCACCACGCCGCGACGTGCACGGTCGGGTTGGAAGAGATCCGCCTTGGCCTCGAAGTAGTGGGCCATGTCGGAGTAGTCATCGAGGTGGTCGTGGCTCAGGTTCGTGAAGCCGACGACGTCGAAGACGACGCCGTCGATGCGGTGCCGGGTCAGCGCCTGGGCGGACACCTCGATCGACACGGCGCGGACGGCCGACTCGCGCATCCGTGCCAGGAGCGCGTGCAGCTCACTGGCCTCGGGGGTGGTCAGGGAGCTCGGCACGGCAACGTCGCCGATGCGGCGCTCGGCCGTCGAGCTGAGACCGGACACGACTCCGAGACGGCGCAGGAGGGCGTCGAGAAGGTAGACGACGCTCGTCTTGCCGTTCGTGCCGGTGACGCCGAACAGGGTGGGCACGTCCTCGCGGGTGCGGTGGATCCAGGAGGCGACGTCGCCGAGGGCGGCGCGCGGATCGGGGGTGACGAGGACGGGCAGTCCGCTCGCCGCGGCGAGGGCCGCGCCCTCCTGGTCGGTCAGCACGGCCACGGCGCCCGAGGCGGCGGCGTCGGAGGCGAACGCGGCGCCGTGCACACTCCGGCCGGCGACGCCGACGTAGAGGTCGCCGGACTCGACCTGACGCGAGTCGAGCGTCACTCCGCTCACCTCGACGCCCTCCGTGCCCGGAACGGCGCGGAGCGAGAACTCGGACACCAGCTGCGAGAGCGACCTCGGGACCGGATGCTCGGGTCGGAGGGAGGACTGCGGGCGAGTGACGTGCAATGCCCGCTCTTTCTCTCGTGGTGGTGCGATCACCACGTCGTGGGGTAGCTCACGGCGGGGACCGTCGACGGCTCCACCCGGTTGGTCTTCAGCACCTGGGTCATGACCTGCTGGAAGACCGGGGCGGTCGCCTGGGACGTGTTCATCTTAACCGGATCGGCGATGGTGACCGTCACGACGTACTTCGGGTCCTCTGCGGGAGCGAGCCCCGCGAGGGAGACCGTGTAGCTCGAGGAGTAGCCGCCGTCGCCGTCCGGCTGCTGAGCCGTTCCGGTCTTCGTCGCGATGTTGTAGCCGTCGACGTGGATGTAGTCGGCGAGCCAGCCGTCGGTGTAGTGGGTCTGCAGCATGTCGACGACGTCGTGCGCGGCTCCGGCCGAGACGACCTGCGTGCCCGTCGCGTCCGGGACGTCGACGACGGTCCCGTCGGCCGTGGTGCAGCCGGCCACCAGCTGCGCCGGGAGGCGCACTCCGTCGTTCCCGAGGGTCTGGTAGATGCCCGCGACCTGGATCGCCGTGGCGGAGACGCCCTGGCCGAACATGGTCGTGTAGTTGGTCTGGCCGTCCCAGTCCTGGTAGTCGCTGAGCAGGCCGCCGGACTCGCCGGGGAACCCGACCGCGGTCGGAGCGTCGAGCCCGAACTTCAGCATGTAGTCGTAGCGCTGCTTAGCCGACAGCTTCGAGCCGATCGTCGCGATGCCCACGTTCGACGAGTCCTTGAGGATCCCGGTCAGCGTGTAGTTCGTCGGCGTGTGCGCGAAGTCGTCGCTGAACGAGACGCCGTTCTTCTCGAAGGTGTCGGGCGTCACCACGTGGGTCGTCGGCGTCGCGAGCCCCTGGTCGATCAGCATCGCGGCCGTCATGGGCTTGAACGTCGATCCGGGCTCGAACGGGCTCTGGAACGCGCGGGATCCGCGATCGGCCGCGGCGCTGGCCGTGACGTCGTTGGGGTCGACGGTCGGGGTCTCGGCGACGGTGAGCAGCTTGCCGGTCTCGACCTCCTGCACGACGACGATCCCGTAGCTGCCGCCGACCTCGGCGACCCGCTGCGACAGCACCTGCTGCGCGTAGTACTGCAGATCGGAGTCGATGGTCAGCTGCACCTGCCCGCCGTCGACGGCGGGCGTCTCGGCGACGGTGCTGCCCGGGATCCGGACGTAGTCGGCGCTGCGCTCGAAGCTCTCGGAGCCGTTCTTGCCGGCGAGGCACGAGTTCTCGGTGTACTCCACGCCCTCCTGAGCCGCACCGTCGGCGCCGACGTAGCCGATCAGGTTGCCGGCCACCGCGCCGTTGGGGTAGGTCCGCCCCTGCTGCGTCTCGAAGTAGAGCCACGGGATGTCGAGCGCGACCAGCTTCTGGTAGGCCTCGAGGTCCAGGCCCTCGGCCAGCACGAGGTAGTTTGCCTTCGCGTTCTCGGCCAGCTCGGCGTCGACGAGGCCCGTCACCTGCTCCACGCTCTGGCCGGTGATCGCACCGATCTCGGCGGCGGCCTGCTCGATGCTGACCACGACCTCCCGACCGTCCGGCATCTCGCGGGGGAACTCGGCGACGTTGCGCGGTGACGTGGTCAGCCGGTAGCGGGTCGTCGTATCCGCGAGGACGGCCCCCGCACGATCGACGATCGCACCGCGGGTGCCGTAGGTGACGCTGCTGCTCGACTGGCTCTCGGCGGCCGCGTCGGTCAGCTCGTTCGCGCGGACGATCTGGATGTCGACGAGCTTGCCGATGAACAGGCCCACGACCGCGGCGATCACGAGGAACGTGACGGCGGTGCGGCGTCGGCTGGAGCGGTTCTGTCTCACTGCGGCGGTGTCCTTCTGCGTCCGGGCGGGGTGGAGCCGTTCGTCGTGTGCTGGTCGGAGCGGCCGGGAGGCCTGGCCGGTCAGTGCGTGATCGGGGCGGGCAGCTCGCCCTGCAACGGTACGGCCGAGGCCGCTCCGGCGGCGGACGACGCGCTCGCGGCGGCTGGAGCGGCCTCCGCGCCGGCGGGGAGGATCAGGGCGTTCGGCACGAGCGCGGCGGCGCCCGCGGTGCCGACCTCGCTGGCGGAGGCGGAGGCGGGGTCGCCCAGCACGGCGCCGTCCGACAGGCGGAGGTAGACGGGAGCGGTGTTCGCGACCATGCCGAGACCCTGCGCGGCGGTCGCGAGGTTCTGCGGCGAGCTCAGCGTGTCGACCGCGTCCTGCTTCTCGGCGTTGCTGCGGGTGAGCGTCTTCTGCTCGGTCTGCAGCGCCGCGATCTGGTACGCGCCCTGCGACAGGCCCACGCTGACGAGGAGCTGCACCACGATGATC
This sequence comes from Rathayibacter caricis DSM 15933, assembly GCF_003044275.1. NCBI lineage: Bacteria > Bacillati > Actinomycetota > Actinomycetes > Micrococcales > Microbacteriaceae > Rathayibacter > Rathayibacter caricis. The sequence continues at coordinate 3,288,770 of NZ_PZPL01000001.1, forward strand.
GCGAACAGGCCCGCCACGGCGACGATCCCGTAGACGAGCTTGGGGCGCGGTGCGCTCGCTGCGGCCGGGACCGCCTCGATGCGGGGCCTCTCGGACGGTTCACCCGGACGGGCCGGGCGGGTGTGCTCGATGACGGCGGGGTCGATGACGGCGGTGGCGCTCACGCGGTCCTCCTGATCCTCTCGGCCGCGCGCAGACGCACGGGTGTTGCTCGGGGGTTTCGGGCCTTCTCCTCGTCGGACGCCAGTTCGGCGCCGCGGAGGACGAGTCGGAACTCGGGTCGGTGCTCGGGCAGCTCCATCGGCAGCCCCGCGGGGGCCGTCGAGGACGATGCGGCCTGGAGTGCGCGCTTGACGATGCGGTCCTCGAGCGACTGGTAGGCCTCCACGACGATCCGGCCGCCGACGGCGACGCGGTCGAGTGCGGCGGGGATCGCGCGCTCGAGGACCGACAGCTCCTGGTTGACCTCGATGCGCAGCGCCTGGAAGACGCGCTTGGCGGGGTGGCCGTTGCGCTGGATCGCGACCGGCGTCGCGGCCTGGATGATCTCGACCAGTCGGCCGGAGCGCACGATCGGCGCCTCCCTCCGCGCCTCGACGATGCGCTTGGCGTAGCGCTGCGCGAGGCGCTCCTCGCCGTACTCGTGGAAGATGCGGCGGAGCGCGCTCTCGTCGTACTCGGCCAGGATCGTCTCCGCCGTGAGCGGCGCCGTGGCGTCCATCCGCATGTCCAGCGGCGCGTCCTTGGAGTAGGAGAAGCCCCGCTCCGTCTCGTCGAGCTGCAGCGAGGAGACGCCGAGGTCGAAGAGCGCCCCGTCGATCTCGTCGATCCCCAGCTCGTCGAGCACCTCGGGCAGCTCGTCGTAGACGGCGTGCACGAGGTCGATCCGCGAGGAGTGCGCGGAGAGCCGCTCCCCCGCCAGCGCCAGCGCCTCGGGGTCGCGGTCGAGACCGACGAGGTGCAGGCCGGGGAAGCGCTCGAGCAGGGCGAGCGAGTGCCCACCCATGCCCAGGGTCGCATCCACCAGCACGGCGCCGTCGCGCTCGATCGCCGGAGCGAGGAGCTCGACGCAGCGCTCGAGGAGCACGGGCAGGTGGCGCTCCTCGGTCGGGCGCACCTGCTTCTTCTCGGTGTCGTCTGCCATGGCGGTCCCGCCGTCCTGTTCCTGCTGCCCGATCCCCATCCATCTCACGACCGGACACCGGGGAAGGTGCGTCCGGGCGCCGAGTGGCTGGGAGTCGCGCGGCAGGAGCTAGAACAGTCCGGGGATCACCTCCTCCTGGGTGTCGGAGAAGACGGACTCCTGCTCGGTCAGGTACGCGTCCCAGGCGTCCTGCGCCCAGATCTCGGCACGGTTGCCCGCGCCGATGACGGTGAGGTCGCGGTCCAGGCCCGCGTAGGCGCGCAGCGGCGCCGGCAGCGTGACGCGGTTCTGCTTGTCGGGCGTCTCGGCGCTCGCGCCCGAGAGGAACACGCGGAGGAAGTCGCGGGCCTGCTTGCTGGTGACCGGCGCCTGGCGGATCTTCTCGTGCATCGTCTCGAACTCGCTCTGGCTGAAGACGTAGAGGCACCGCTCCTGACCGCGCGTGACGACGACTCCGGAGGAGAGCTCGTCGCGGAACTTGGCGGGGAGGATCACGCGGCCCTTCTCGTCGAGCTTGGGGGAATAGGTGCCGAGGAACACGGACGTCCCCCCACTTCTTCCGGCCCGGATGGTGTGTCCTCCACAGTACTCCACTTCCCCCCACCCACAACCCGCGGCGCGCGGCGACGCACCGGTTTCTCCCCGGTCATCCGCGGGATCGCGCGGCGGAGCACGGGTGGAGCGCAGTGGAGGGACTGAGCGCTCAGAGGGAGGGTCCGGGCATGAAAAAAGGGCCGATCCGTGAGGATCGACCCTGTGGGTGGTGCGGAGTGGGGTGTCAGCCGCGACCGTCGCCGCGGTTGTCCCATCGATCGTTCAGACGATCCATGAAGGTGGAGTTCGGACGCGCTCCGGTGGACCGGGGCTTCGCGGGACGGGCCGCGCCGGGCAGTCCGGGCTCCTCGACTCCCCCGGCGGCCGGGCGCATGGCCACGACGACTCCGGCGAGCATGACGGCGAAGCCGCCGACGCCGACGAGCGGGACCTGGACGATGACGCCGGTCACGAGGATCGCGAGTCCGAGGAGCGAGAGGAGGATGCCGAGCACGAGTGCCCGGTAGTTGGTGCCGCCGCGCCCCTTGCTGACCGCCGCCACGAAATCGGCATCGTTCTGATAGAGGTTGCGCTCCATCTCGTCGAGGAGCCGTTGCTCGTGCTCGGAAAGCGGCATCTTGACCCCTTCGAGGGTGCGGCGCCGATCCTCTCGGGAGCGACACCAGGTTGGCGACACGGTGTGGTCGACGGGGCGGGTGGCGCTTCAGTGTAGACCGAGCCCGGCACAGGCGCTAGGCGGCGTCGATGCATAGGCTGGTCAGGTGAACAACAGCACTCGTCTGGTCGATCGCGTCCAGCTCCGAATCGATGGATTCCTCGCCGGGCGCACGCCAATTCTGCGCTCGATCGGAGAGGACGTCTCCGCCCTCGGCGACCTTTCGCGGGACTTTCTCAGCGGCGGGAAGCGGTTCCGAGCGCGCTTCTGCGAGGCCGGCTGGACGGCCGTCTCGGCGGTCCCCAGCGAGGCCCATCCGAGCGGTTCCGACCCCGTCGCGAGCGTGGGCGCCGGACTCGAGCTGTTCCACGCCGCGGCCCTGGTCCACGACGACGTGATCGACAACTCCGACACCCGCCGGGGCGCCCCCTCGGCGCACCGCCGCTTCACCGGGATGCACTCGGCCGGCGGCTGGGCCGGCTCGGGCGACGAGTTCGGCCGCTCCTCCGCGATCCTGCTCGGAGACCTGCTCCTGGTGTGGTCGGACGAGATCTTCGCCGACGCGGAATGGGCCCTGGAGGACCGCACCAGCGCCGGGCGCGCGAGGACCGAGTTCAATCTGATGCGCACCGAGGTCACGCTGGGCCAGTACCTCGACATCCTCGAGGAGAGCGCGTGGGCCGGTCACGACGAGCAGGAGCACCTCGCGCGGGCCGAGCGCGTCGTCGTCTACAAGAGCGCGAAGTACAGCATCGAGGCGCCGCTCGCGATCGGCGGCTCCCTCGGTGGAGGCGACGACGCCCAGATCGACGCCCTCCGGCGTTTCGGTCTCCCGCTGGGCATCGCGTTCCAGCTGCGCGACGACGTCCTCGGCGTCTTCGGGGACCCGGCCCTCACCGGCAAGCCCGCGGGCGACGACCTGCGCGAGGGGAAGCGGACGATGCTGCTCGGCCTCGCCCGCGCGGGCTCCTCCGCCTCGGCGCGCGACGCTCTCGACGCCGTCGTGGGTCGCAGCGACGCCGGCGCCGAGGACATCGCCCGCGCGCAGACGATCGTCGCCGAGAGCGGAGCCCTGGACCGGCTCGAGGAGCGGATCGGCCGCGACGTCGAAACGGCGCTGGCGGTGCTGCCCGGATCGCCTCTGCGCGAGGAGGGACTCGACGAGCTGCGGGACCTCGCGGCCCGGGTCAGCGTCCGGACCGCCTGAGCCGGGAGGCGCTCACGGCGCCGCCGAGCGGATCAGGCCAGGGCCTGGGCCACGCGGCGCACCTCAGCCTTGCGGCCAGCCTGCAGGGCGAGGACCGGGCTCGTGCCCAGGCTCTCCTCGTCGGCGAGCAGCCACTCGACGGCCTCGTCGTCGGAGAACCCGGAGTCGGACAGCAGGATCGCCGTTCCGCGGATCTCGGACATCGGCTCCCCGTCGCGGAGGAACACGGACGGCACGACGAGCTTGCCGTCGCGGCGCGTGGCGAGCAGGTGGCGCTCCTCGAGCATCCGGCGGATGCGGCTGACGCCGAGGCCGGTGCGCTCGACGAGGTCGGGAACGGTCAGCCACTCGATCTCGGAGGCGGTCGAGGACGGGGCGGGGGCGGACGAGTCGGTCACCCCTCAAGAGTGCCACGCCGCGCGCCTCCGAGCACTCCCGTCCGGGTCGCGCGGGGCGCCGCTCCCGCGTTGCACACGGGTTCGCCGAACGGTCTTGCCTAGACTCGTCGCGTGACCACCAGCCAGCTCGACCCCCTCCTCGGCCGTCTCGTCGACGGCCGCTACGAGGTGCGCTCGAGGATCGCCCGCGGAGGCATGGCCACGGTCTACCTCGCGACCGATCAGCGCCTCGAGCGTCGCGTGGCGATCAAGGTGATGCACGGCCACCTCTCCGACGACGCGACCTTCAAGAACCGCTTCGTGCAGGAGGCCCGCTCGGCCGCTCGACTGGCGCACCCCAACGTCGTGAGCGTCTTCGACCAGGGGCAGGACTCGGACATGGCGTACCTCGTCATGGAGTACCTGCCGGGAATCACCCTGCGGGATCTGCTCAAGGAGCGGGGGCGCCTCACCGCCCAGCAGGTCGTCGACATCATGCACTCGGTGCTGTCGGGCCTCGCCGCGGCGCACCGTGCGGGCATCCTGCACCGCGACCTCAAGCCCGAGAACGTGCTGCTGGCCGACGACGGCCGGATCAAGATCGGCGACTTCGGGCTCGCCAGGGCCGCGTCGGCGAACACCGCGTCGGGGCAGGCGCTGCTCGGCACGATCGCCTACCTCTCCCCCGAGCTCGTCACCCGCGGCACGGCCGACACCCGCAGCGACATCTACGCCATCGGCATCATGATCTACGAGATGCTCACCGGCGAGCAGCCGTTCACCGGCGAGCAGCCGATGCAGATCGCCTACCAGCACGCCAACGACTCGGTGCCCTACCCGAGTGCGAAGGTCGCCTCCGTCCCGACGTCGCTCGACGAGCTCGTGCTCTGGGCGACGGAGCGCGATCCGGACATGCGTCCGCGCGACGCCGGGGTGATGCTCGCGCAGCTGCTCGAGGCCGAGCGGCTGATGGGCATCACGCCCACGGACCGCCGGGTCGCCGACACCCAGGCCGTCACCCCTCTGCCCGAGTCGGCCCCGCCGCCCGCGACGACCGCGCTCTTCGATGCGGCGACTCCGGGCCAGACGACGGTCCTCGACGGACCCGGGAGCGAGGCCGAGGTCGTCGAGGACGACGACGAGACCGCCGTCGCCCGGCTCGCCGCGAAGCGGAAGGTCCGGCGCCGACGAGGCGTGCTCCTGGTCGTCGCCGTGATCCTCCTCGCCCTCCTCGGCGGCGGCACCGCCTACTGGTTCGGCGAGGGCCCCGGCGCGCTGCGCACCATCCCGAGCGTGGTCGGCCTCCCGCAGGACGACGCCGTCGAACTGCTCGAGTCCAGCGGACTGCGGGCGGAGCAGGAGCAGGCGCCCGACCTGACCGTTCCTCCGGGCACGGTGATGAGCTCGAACCCGGCGCCGGACCAGGCGATCCACAAGGACTCAGTCGTGACGCTCGTCGTCTCCAGCGGCCCCCGGCAGCTCGAGGTCCCGGTTCTCACCGGTCTCACGGAGGAGGAGGCGACCGCGGCGATCACCGCAGCCCCGTTCGCCCTGGGCGACACGACCCGCGTGTTCGACGGGGACGTCGACGAGGGACGGGTCATCTCGGCCGCCCTCCCCGACGGCTCGCCGCTCCCGCCCGTCCTCGCCGAGCAGTCGACGATCGCCCTGACCGTCAGCCTCGGGTCGATCCCGAACGTCGTCGGGATGACCGTCGAGGAGGCGACCGCGGCGGCGAAGGACGCCGGCCTCGCCCTCGACCGCAACGGGGAGGACTGGAGCGACACCGTGCCCGCCGGCGTCGTCCTCATCCAGGCGAACCCGGAGGCTCCGGCCACCACCGGCGGCACGATCTCGGTCGTCGTCTCCAAGGGCCCGGAGCCGGTCGCCGTGCCGAACGTCGTCGGTCTGACCCGCGACGAGGCCAAGGCCGCACTCGACGCCGTCGACCTGACGTGGAGCTACTCCCTCTCGACCCTCGGCGCGCTCATCGACGCCGCCCCGAACGAGATCACGAGGGTCACCGCGCAGTCGGACCCCGCCGGCGAGGCCGTGCAGCGCGGCACCTCCATCCAGCTGTCGATCACCATCACGACGTAGCCGTTCGCGATCGGGGTCCCCGCCCCCGATCGCCGCGGTCGGCTTCCCGGGACGGTCGGGTCCTGTAGAGCGGGTCGCGACCGCCTAGCGCGGATCGCTGGTACGCGATCCACCCGTTCGCCTCGAGGAGGGGACGATTCGGATGCCTGAGAGTCCATCGGACTCGGACCCCCGGTGATCGAGTAGCCCTCGGAGAGGGCGTATCGAGATCCACGACCTTCAGAAGCGCGGGTCTCGATACGCCGCTCCGCGGCAGACGCTCTCGTTGATCGAGTAGCCCTCGCAGAAGGCGTATCGAGATCCACGACCTTCAGAAGGGCGGGTCTCGATACGCCTCTCCGTGGCAGACGCTCGTTGATCGAGTAGCCCTCGCAGAGGGCGTATCGAAATCCACGACCTTCAACAGTGTGGGTTTCGGTACGCCGCTGCGCGGCTACTCGACCAGCGAGCTTCCGCTGATCGAGTAGCCCTCGGAGAGGGCGTATCGAGATCCACGGCCGCCAAAAGGAGGAGGACCGCCTCGCCGAGGTGGCGCTCAGACGGCGGAGCCGCGGAGTTCCTCCGCCACGAGGAAGGCGAGCTCGAGGGACTGCATGTGGTTGAGGCGGGGATCGCAGACCGACTCGTAGCGGGTCGCGAGGGTGGCCTCGTCGATCTGCTCCGAGCCGCCGAGGCACTCGGTGACGTCGTCGCCGGTGAGCTCCACATGGATGCCGCCCGGGTGGGTGCCCGCGGCGCGGTGCGCCTCGAAGAAGCCCTTGACCTCGTCGACCACGTCGTCGAAGCGACGGGTCTTGTAGCCGGTGGGCGTCGTCAAGCCGTTGCCGTGCATCGGGTCGGTGACCCAGAGCGGCAGGGCGTCGCTCGACTTGACCGCCTCCAGCAGCGGGGGCAGGGCGTCCCGGATCTTGCCCGCTCCCATCCGCGTGATGAAGGTGAGGCGACCGGGCTCGCGATCCGGGTCGAGCTTGTCGATCAGCTCGAGCATCGTCTCGGGGCTCGTCGAGGGGCCGAGCTTCACGCCGATCGGGTTGCGCACGCGCGACAGGAAGTCGACGTGGGCGCCGTCGAGCTCGCGGGTGCGCTCGCCGATCCAGATGAAGTGGCTGGACGTGTTGTAAGGGGTCCCAGTACGCGAGTCGATCCGCGTCATCGGGCGCTCGTAGTCCATCAGCAGGCCCTCGTGGCCCGTGTAGAACTCCGTGCGCTTCATGCCCTCGAAGTCGGCTCCGCACGCGACCATGAACTTCACGGCGCGGTCGATCTCGCGGGCGAGCTGCTCGTAGCGCTGGTTCTGCGGGTTCTCGGTGAAGCCCTTGTTCCAGTAGTGCACGAGCCGCAGATCGGCGAAGCCGCCCTGCGTGAAGGCCCGGATGAGGTTCAGGGTCGACGCGGCCGTGTGGTACCCCTGCACGATCCTGCGCGGGTCAGCGGTGCGCGACTCCGGAGTGAAGTCGTAGCCGTTCACGATGTCGCCGCGGTAGGCGGGCAGCGTGACGTCGCCGCGGGTCTCGAGATCGCTCGAGCGGGGCTTCGCGAACTGCCCGGCCATGCGGCCCATCTTGATGACCGGCATGCTCGCACCGTAGGTCAGGACGACGGCCATCTGCAGCACCGTCTTGACCCGGTTGCGGATCTGGTCGGCCGTGGCACCGGCGAAGGTCTCGGCGCAGTCGCCGCCCTGGAGCAGGAACGCCTCGCCGCGCGCCGCGGCGCCGAGGCGTTCGCGGAGCTGGTCGACCTCGCCCGCGAAGACGAGCGGAGGCAGCGCGGCGATCTCGGCGGACGCGGCACGGACCGCCTCGGCGTCGGGCCACTGCGGCTGCTGCTTGATCTCGAGCTCGCGCCAATAGTCCAGGCCGGCGACCACGGAGGGGGCGGCGAGGACGTACGGTTCGTTCGGATCGATGACCACGGGGGTTCCTGGTTCTGACGGGCGCCGGGAGGCGCGCGAGCGGGTACCGCCCGGTCGGACGGCAGCGGTTGACGAGCTTATCGCCTCGCGGGACGCCTCCGAGGAGGAGGCCTCCGCGCACAGCCGGCGGTCAGCGGACGAGCGCGGCGCGCTTCTCCTTGACCGACGTCGCGTAGACGTCGAGGTACTCCTGGCCGCTCAGGGCGAGGAGCTCGTACATGATCTCGTCGGTGATCGAGCGGAGGATGAAGCGGTCGCCCTCCATGCCCTCGAAGCGGCTGAAGTCGAGCGGCTCGCCGAAGACGATGCCGATCCGGCCGAGCTTGGGCAGCCGGCTGCCGATCGGCATGATCCGCGCCGTGTCGACCATCGCGACGGGCACGACGGGCACGCGCGCCTCGAGGACCATCCGCGCGACGCCGGTGCGTCCGCGGTACATCCGGCCGTCGGGGCTGCGGGTGCCCTCGGGATAGATGCCGAGCGCCTCCCCGCGCGCGAGGACGCGGAGCCCGGTGTTGAGGGACGCCTCGGAGGCCTTCCCGCCGGAGCGGTCGATGGGCAGCATCCCCGTGGCGGTGAAGAACAGGCGCGTCGCCCAGCCCTTCAGGCCCTTGCCGGTGAAGTAGTCGCTCTTGGCGAGGAAGACCATGTTGCGGTCGATCACGAGCGGCAGGAACACCGAGTCGATGAACGAGAGGTGGTTGCTCGCGAGGATCACTCCGCCGGTCTGGGGCACCCGGTCGGCGTTCACGACCCACGGACGGAAGATCGTCTTCAGGAGCGGTCCCGCCACGATGTGCTTCATGAACCAGTAGAACATCGTGCGGCTCCTCAGCGAGTGCAGGGTCGGGGGTGGGGCGGGTGGAGCGGGGTCAGAGCGAGTTCGCGTGGAGGCGGGCGAGGTCCGCCGCGCCGACCACCCCGGCGTCGTTGACGAGCTCCGCGATGCGGAACTCGGGCTCGGGGTGGTAGCCGCGCGCCGGCAGGTTGTCGAGGTACGCCTGACGGATCGGGTCGAGCAGCAGGTCACCGGCCTGCGCCACTCCCCCGCCGATCACGAAGAGCTGAGGGTCGAGGACCGCGCTCAGGCTGGCCGCGGCCTCGCCCAGCCAGTGGCCGAGCTGGCGGAGCGCCGCGAGGGCGCCGAGGTCGCCCGCGACGATGAGGTCGGAGATGATGTGGCCGTTGAGCTCGCCGCCGTTCCGGCTGCGGGCGTCCGCGATGCCCTGTCCGATGCCGCCGGCGTCGGCCAGCTCGCCCGCGAAGCGCTGCAGGGCGCGACCGGAGCCGTACTGCTCGATGCAGCCGCGGGCGCCGCAGCCGCACGGCAGCCCGCCGGGGACGACGCGCATGTGCCCGACCTCCGCGGCCGCGCCGAAGCCGCCGCGCAGCAGGCGGTCGTTGATGACGATCGCTCCGCCGACGCCCGTGCCGATGGTGAGCATGACCATGTCGCTGACCAGGCGGCCGGAGCCGTAGCGGAACTCGGCCCAGCCCGCGGCGTTCGCGTCGTTCTCGATGATGATCGGCAGATCGATCCGCGCCGAGAGCTTCTCGCGGAAGGGCTCGTTGCGCCAGTTGATGTTGGGGGCGTAGTAGACGATCGACTGGGAGGCGTCGATGAAGCCGGCGGCGGCCACTCCGACCGCGGCGACATCGCCGGGCGCGAGGCCTTCGCGCAGGCGCTGGACCATCTCGACGACGACGTCGACGATCAGCTCGGGGTGCCCGGCGGGAGTCGGCTGGCGGTCCTCGCGGAGGATCGCGCCGAACTCGTCGACCAGCGCCCCTGCGATCTTCGTGCCGCCGATGTCGATCCCGATCGCGTGCACGCGAACCGCCTTTCCTCCGCCGTCGGCGCATCCGCGCCGGTGGAGCCGCCTTCTCCGGCGACTGGATCGAGTGTAGTGACCGCGGACAGCGCGCAGGCTCAGGCGGGCCGGGCACCGGAGGAGCCCGCATCGCGACCACCGGCCGGATCGTTACCCTGAACGGATCCACAGCTTCGATCCCGCCGATAGAGTGGGCTCGACGTTCGTTCAGGTGCCGAAGGAGTTGCCGTGGAACAGTTCGATTCACCCGCCGTGGTGGCCGCCGATCCTCAGGCGAACGCCGCCGATCTGCTGCTCGACCGGGTCCGCGAGACCCCCGACCGCGTGCTGTTCGCCCTGCCCGAGGGCGGAGGCTGGCGCGACGTCACCGCGCAGGAGTTCCTCGACCAGGTGACGGCTCTCGCGAAGGGCCTCGTCGCCGCGGGCATCGAGCCCGGCGAGAAGATCGGGCTGATCTGCAAGACGCGCTACGAGTGGACGCTGATCGACTTCGCCGTCTGGTTCGCCGGCGCGATCCTCGTCCCGGTCTACGAGACCTCCTCGCCCGCCCAGGTGCAGTGGAACCTGACCGACTCCGGTGCCCACGCCGTGATCGTCGAGACGGCGGATCACTTCGCGCGGCTCGACGAGATCCGCGCCGACGTCCCGGACGTCCGCATCGCCTGGCAGATCGGGCTCGGCGACCTCGACAAGCTCGCCGCGCGCGGAGTCGACGTGCCGGACGCCGAGATCGAGCGCCGCCGCTCGCTCGCCACCGGCTCCGACATCGCCACGATCATCTACACCTCGGGATCGACCGGGCGGCCCAAGGGCTGCATCATCCGGCACTCGAACTTCGTCGAGCTCAGCCGCAACTCCGCCGTCGCGCTCACGGAGCTGATCCACCAGCCGGGCGCTTCGACGCTCCTCTTCATCACCACTGCGCACGTGTTCGCCCGCTTCATCTCGGTCCTCTGCGTGCACGGCGGAGTGAAGGTCGGCCACCAGGCCGACACCAAGCAGCTCCTCCCCTCCCTCGCCTCGTTCAAGCCGACCTTCCTGCTCGCGGTCCCCCGCGTGTTCGAGAAGGTCTACAACTCGGCGGAGCAGAAGGCCGAGGCCGGAGGGAAGGGGAAGATCTTCCGCCGGGCCGCCGACGTCGCCGTCGCGCACTCGATCGCCGTCGAGGCCGGGTCGGTGCCGCTGGCGCTCAAGCTGCAGTACCTGCTGTTCGACCGCCTGGTCTACTCGAAGCTGCGGGCGGCGATGGGCGGCAACGTGAAGTACGCGGTGTCGGGCTCGGCACCGCTCGGCGACCGGCTCGGGCACTTCTTCCACAGCCTCGGGATCAAGATCCTCGAGGGCTACGGCCTGACCGAGACGACCGCGCCCGCGAGTGTGAACCGCACCGAGCTGTTCAAGATCGGCACCGTCGGACCGGCCATGCCGGGGGCGTCCATCCGGATCGCGGCGGACGGCGAGATCCAGGTGCGGGGCATCTGCGTCTTCGGCGGGTACTGGAACAACGAGCAGGCGACGGCGGAGTCGTTCGACGGCGAGTGGTTCCGCACGGGCGACCTCGGCTCGCTCGACGAGGACGGGTACCTGCGCGTCACCGGCCGCAAGAAGGAGATCATCGTCACGGCCGGCGGCAAGAACGTCGCGCCGGCGGCGCTCGAGGACCCGATCCGCGCGAATCCGCTGGTCAGCCAGGTCGTGGTGGTCGGGGACCAGCGGCCGTTCATCGCTGCGCTCGTCACGCTCGACAGCGAGATGCTGCCGACGTGGCTCGGCAACAACGGGCAGGATCCGACGCTCTCCCTCGACGACGCGGCCGTCAACCCGGCGGTCCTCGCCGAGATCCAGCGCGCCGTCGACCACGCCAACGGGTCCGTCTCGCGCGCGGAGTCGATCCGCAAGTTCGTGATCCTGCCGACCGAGTTCACCGAGGCGAGCGGCCACCTGACGCCGAAGATGAGCATCAAGCGCGCCGTGATCCTCTCGGACTACGCCGACACGATCTCCGCGCTCTACTCCGCCGCCCCGGCCACGGAGGGCATCAGCCTCCGCTGAACGGCGGTGCCGCCCGGTGCTCGGGCGGCACCGGTTCTGCGTCCGACGAGCGGTCGGATGCAGAGCCGCAGGTGTGAGTGGCGGTCAGCGACGATGGCGGCTGAGCTGCACTTCTGGCCGAGGTTGTGCTCGTCAGAGACCGACCACAGTGACGTGGATCTCGATACGCCCGCTCCGCGGGCTACTCGATCAGCAGCAGAAGCCCGATCCGACCGGCCACCGCGGGCTCCACCGAAGGTCGAGCCGTATCCGGGAAAGCGCGTGTCAGCGCTTTCCCGTCGGCGAACGCAGGACGCTCTGCGGAACGCGCCCCTCCGCGCGAGCCGACCGCGGGACGCCCGGCAAGGACGGGCGTCCGAATCGACTCAGAACCAGGGGGACTCGCGGACGTCCTTCATCGCGGCGCGGCGGTGCTCCTTGGAGAGGCGGTCGAGGTAGAGGCGGCCGTCGAGGTGGTCGCACTCGTGCTGCAGGGCCTGCGCCATCAGGCCGTCGCCCTCGAGGACGACCTCGTTGCCGTCGAGGTCGGTTCCGCGGACCTTGGCGTGCGGGTAGCGGATCGCCGGGTACCAGAGGTTGGGCACCGAGAGGCAGCCCTCGTCGACCGGTTGCGGCTCGCCGGTCAGCTCGACGATCTCGGGGTTCAGGATGTACCCGATGACGCCGTCGACGTTGTAGCTGAAGGCGCGGAGGTTCACGCCGATCTGAGGGGCGGCGACGCCGGCGCGTCCCGGCGGACGGACGCTGTCGACGAGGTCCTCGACCAGTCCGCGGATCCCGTCGTCGATCGCCTCGATCGGTGCCGACGGGGTCTTCAGGACGGGATCGCCGAAGATCCGGATCTGGCGTTCGGTCATGTGGTGCGCTCCCTCAGGGCCTCCTCCGCTTTCAGGAGGGCGTTCTCGACGACTTCGCTCGCCGCCGGGTGCGGCCAGTACTGGCTGCGGGCGAGTCCGTGGATGCCGCGTCCGACGCTGGCGGCCTGGACGAGCGGCTGAATGAGGATACTCGCCTGCGGGCCCATCAGGTGCGCGCCGAGCAGGGCTCCATCGAGCCCGACGACCAGGATGCAGACGCTGGAGTCGTCCTCGAGTGCCCAGCCGAAGGCGGTGGAGCCGTACTCCTGGCTGACCGAGATCGCGGCGACGCCGGCGTCCTCCGCGTCGGCCAGCGTCATGCCGAAGTGGGCGATCTGGGGGTGAGCGAAGATCGCTCCGGGCACGGGCGAGAGCGTGTTCCGCTGAGGGTCGTCCGGGTGCAGGAGGTTGTGGGCGACGATCCGCGCCTCGTGGTTCGCGACGTGCTTGAGCTGCCACTCCGACGAGACGTCTCCGAGCGCGTAGAGACCGGGGACGGCCGCACCGGCCGAGAGGACCCGCTGCTCGAGGTCGACCGCGACCCGTCCGTCCGGATGCAGATCGATCCCGACGGAGGCGGCGGCGAGGGTGTCGCTGTTGGGGTCGCGCCCGAGGGCGACGAGCAGGACGTCCGTCTCGACGCTCGACCCGTCGCTGAACGTGACGACGAGCCCGCCGTCGCCCGCGTCGACCTGCTCGGCGGTGACGCCGGTGCGGACGTCCCAGCGCTCGCGGGCGATCGTGGTGAACCGCCGCGCGATGTCCTCGTCGAGCGAGCGGAGAAGGCGGTCGCTCCGGACGGCGACGGTGACCGCGGTGCCGAAGGCGGAGAAGACGTGGGCGAACTCGACTGCGACGGCTCCGCCTCCCAGGATCACCATCCGCTCGGGGAGCTCGTCGAGGCGCATGATCGAGGACGAGTCATGGATGCGCGCATCGGGCGCGTACGCCGCCAGCAGAGGGCGGGGCCGGGAGCCGGCAGCGATGACGACGCGGGGCGCGCTGATCCGGGTGCCGCTCGCGCTCACCAGCACGTGCGGACGGGAACCGTCGCCGAGCGACTCGAAGCCGAAGCTCTCGCGCAGCACGGTGACGTTCGGGGATCGCTCGTCCCGGTACTCGAGTCCGGCCCGGCTGATCGTGTCGGTCCGGCCGAAGACGCGATCGCGGACGGCCGCCCACTCGGGTCGCGCGACGGCTCCTCGCACACCGATGGGCGCTCCCTGGTCGACGTCGGTGACCACGTCGGCCACGTGCACGAACATCTTGGTCGGGATGCAGCCCGCGTTGAGGCAGGTGCCGCCGAACCACTCCCCGTCGTCGAGGAGCGCCACGCGGGAGTCGTCGTACTCGGGACCGACGATCGAGTTGCCGGATCCGGCCCCGATGACGATCAGATCGAACTGCTCGGCGGCGTCGACCGCCGCCTCAGGCACGCCGGACCGGCATGCCCTCGACGACGAGCGCGGCCAGCAGTCGCGCCGCGTCCTTCGTGGCCGGACGCAGGTGCTCCCACTTCACGACCGAGCCGGCGGCCAGCACCGGGTCGTACGGGATGCGGACGATGTCGCGCACCCGCGAGCGGAAGTGCGACTCGATCTCCTCGAGCTTCACGAGGCTCGTCCCCTGCGTGGCGGTGTTCAGGGCGACGACGGCGTTCTTCACGAGAGCGCCGTGGCCGTTCGCATCGAGCCAGGTGAGGGTCTCGGAGGCGAGGCGCGCCTCGTCGATGCTCCCGCCCGACACGATGACGACCGTGTCGGCCCGCTGCAGCGTCGGACGCATCACGGAGTGGACTATGCCGGTTCCGCAGTCGGTGAGCATGATCGAGTAGAACCGCTCCACGAGGTCCGCGACCACGTTGTAGTCGTCCTCGTCGAACGCCTCGGACAGCATCGGGTCGGTGTCGGAGGCGAGGACGTCCAGTCGGGTCTCGTCGCGCGACACCATCGTCGAGAAGTCGGTGAAGCCGGTGACTCCGGACGCGCGGTTGACGACGTCGCGGACGGTCGCGCGGGTCTGCTTGGGCACGCGCTCGGCGAGAGTGCCCCGGTCGGGATTGGCGTCGACCGCGATGATGCGGTCCTCGCGGGCGTCGGCCAGCGCCATGCCGAGAAGGGTCGTGACGGTCGTCTTGCCGACGCCGCCCTTGCGGGTCATCACCGGCACGAAGCGGGTGCCGCCCTCGAACTGGCGGCTGATCCGCTCCCCCATCGCCTTCCAGGCCTGCTCCTTCGCGGAGTCGCCGAGGTTCACGGTGTGGAACGTCACGGCGTAGACGAAGCGGTTCCAGCCGGAGGTCGGCGCGGGGCGCGTGCGGCGGTTCACCTCGAGGAGGCGGTCGGCCGTCAGCATCGACGATGATTCGGGGCCGGAGGCGGAACCGGAGGAGGATCCCGAACCGGACGACGCCTCGGACTCCGCCCGGAGACGGTCGCGCCGCGTGGCGCTGCGGGTCTGCTCGGCCGCGGAGGACTCGGCGGAGTCCGTGGCGGGAGTCTCTCCCCGGCCGCGCGGACGCTCGCCCGGCTCCTCGGGCAGCACGGAGACCTCGTCGCGCGAGGCGGACCCGGCGGACACGGGTCCGACGCCCGAGGCGGGGTCCGGCTCCGGAGGCGCGACGTGCGAGGAGCGGGACGGACGGGCCGAGGGGATGCCGAGCGTGCCGACATCGACGGAGTCGTCCTCGACGGGCGCCGGCGCGGTGGACCGCCGCCGCAGCGGCGGATCGACCCGCACGCCGTCGGGGATCCGGGTCGGAGCAGTGTCGCTCTCGCGGGGCACGTACTGCGTCGAGTCCCTCACCGCGTCGAGCGCGGTGCGGGGCACGGGGCCGGTGTCGGGCTGTTCGTCGTTGCGCTCATCCATGCGAACGAGCCTCCTTCCGCTTGCGGTCAGTGTACCGGCGGCCCGTTCGGGGGCGCCGGGCCTTGGAGCCCCCGGGCTCCGACTGCTAGGGCCTGCTGAACACGATCTCGCGTGCTCGCGACGGCGATCTCGCGTTCACCAGGCCCTAGGACGCCTCGACGACGACCAGCAGATCGCCCGCGTCGACCTGCTGCGTGACCGGGACGGCGAGCCGTCGGACGGTGCCCGCGACCGGAGTCGTGATGGCCGCCTCCATCTTCATCGCCTCGATCGTCGCGATCGCGGCTCCCGCCGCCACGACGTCGCCCACGGCGACCTTGAGCGTCACGACCCCCGCGAACGGCGCGGCGACCTGACCGGGGACGGTCCGGTCCGCCTTCTCGGCACTCGTCGTGTCGACCGCGACGGTCGTGTCGCGGACGAACACCGGCCGCAGCTGCCCGTTCAGGGTGGTCATCACCGTCCGCATGCCCTTGTCGTCCACGTCGCCGATCGCCTCGAGCCCGACGTAGAGGCGGACACCGCGCGCGATCTCGACCACGTGCTCCTCGCCCTGCCGCAGGCCGTAGAGGTAGTCGGCCGTGTCGAGGGCCGAGACGTCGCCGTACGACTCGCGCACGTCGAGGAACTGCTGGGCGGGGCCGGGGAACAGCAGCCGGTTCAGGGTGGCGCGCCGAGCGTCCGCGTCCTCACCGAGCAGCACCGCGCGGTCCTCGGGCGAGAGGTCGGCCACTCCGATGCGCACGTCGCGCCCCTCGAGCACCCGGGTGCGGAACGGCTCGGGCCAGCCTCCGGGCAGCTCGCCGAGCTCGCCCGCCATGAAGCCGACGACGGAGTCGGGGATGTCGTAGGCCTGCGGGTTCTCTGCGAAGTCGGCGGGGTCGGCGTCGACCGCGGCGAGGTGGAGGGCGAGGTCGCCGACGACCTTGGAGGACGGCGTGACCTTGGGGACCCGTCCGAGGATCCCGTTCGCGGCGGCGTAGAGGTCCTCGACGACCTCGAAGCGGTCGGCGAGGCCGAGCGCGATCGCCTGCTGGCGCAGGTTCGAGAGCTGGCCGCCGGGGATCTCGTGGCGGTACACCCGCCCGGTCGGTCCGGGCAGGCCGGACTCGAACGGGCGGTAGAGGCGGCGGACCGCCTCCCAGTAGGGCTCGAGATCCGAGACGGCGTCGAGGTCGAGCCCGGTGTCGCGGGGCGTGTGCGCGAGGGCGGCGACCAGGGCCGAGAGCGAGGGCTGGCTCGTGGTGCCCGCCATCGGCGCGGACGCGGCGTCGACGGCGTCGGCACCCGCCTCCGCCGCGGCGAGCAGGGTGGCGAGCTGACCGCCGGGAGTGTCGTGGGTGTGCACGTGCACCGGCAGGTCGAACCTCCCGCGCAGCGCCTCGACGAGGCGGGCGGCGGCGTACGGGCGCAGCAGCCCCGCCATGTCCTTGATCGCGAGCACGTGGGCCCCCGCGTCGACGATCTGCTCGGCGAGCCGGAGGTAGTAGTCGAGGGTGTAGAGGTCCTCAGCCGGATCGAGCAGGTCGCCGGTGTAGCAGACGGCCACCTCGGCGACCGTGGTGCCCGTCGCGAGCACGGCGTCGATGGCGGGCCGCATCTGCGACACGTCGTTGAGCGCGTCGAAGATGCGGAAGACGTCGACGCCGGTGGCGGCGGCCTCGCGGACGAACGCGTCGGTCACCTCCGTCGGGTAGGGCGTGTAGCCGACGGTGTTGCGGCCGCGGAGCAACATCTGGATCGCGACGTTCGGCAGGGCCGAGCGCAGGGCCGCGAGCCGCTCCCACGGGTCCTCGCCGAGGAAGCGGAGCGCGACGTCGTAGGTGGCGCCGCCCCAGGCCTCGACCGAGAGCAGCTGCGGGGTGAGCCGGGCGACGGAGGGGGCGACCGCCACGAGGTCGCGCGAGCGGACCCGCGTCGCCAGGAGGGACTGGTGCGCGTCGCGGAAGGTCGTGTCCGTCACCGCGAGGGCGGTCTGCGCGCGCAGGGCGTCGGCGAAGCCCTTCGGACCGAGCTCCAGCAGGCGCTGCCTGGACCCGGCGGGAGCAGGAGCCGCGAGGTCGACGGCCGGCAGCTTGTCGACGGGCGGCAGTCCCGGCGGTCGGGCGCCGTGCGGCTGGTTCACCGTGACCTCGGCGAGCCAGGTCAGCAGCTTCGTCCCTCGGTCGCGGGACTCGCGTCCGGCGAGCAGCCCCGGCCTCTCGTCGATGAAGGACGTGCTGAGGTCTCCCGCGGCGAACGACGCATCGTCCAGCACGGCCTGCAGGAACGGGATGTTCGTCGAGACGCCGCGGATCCGGAACTCGGCGAGAGCGCGCTTGGCGCGGGCCACCGCCGCCGGGAAGTCGCGGCCGCGGCAGGTGAGCTTGGCGAGCATCGAGTCGAAGTGCGGGCTGATCTGAGCACCCGGGTTGATCGTGCCGCCGTCGAGGCGGATCCCACCGCCGCCCGGCGAGCGGTACGTGGTGATCTTGCCGGTGTCCGGACGGAAGCCGGCCGCCGGGTCCTCGGTGGTGATGCGACACTGCAGCGCCGCCCCGTGCAGTCGCAGCTCGCTCTGGGTCAGCCCCAGCTCGGCGAGGGTCGCCCCGGCGGCGATCCGCATCTGCGAGGCGACGAGGTCGACGTCGGTGACCTCCTCCGTCACCGTGTGCTCGACCTGGATGCGCGGGTTCATCTCGATGAACACGTGCTCGCCCGCCCGCTCCCCCGCCGTGTCCAGGAGGAACTCGACCGTGCCCGCGTTGACGTACCCGATCGACCGGGCGAAGGCGATGGCGTCGCGGTGCATCGCCTGCCGGGTCGTCTCGTCGAGGTTCGGCGCGGGCGCGATCTCGACGACCTTCTGGTGCCGTCGCTGCACGGAGCAGTCGCGCTCGAACAGGTGGACCGTCTCTCCGTCGGCGTCGGCGAGGATCTGCACCTCGATGTGCCGGGGCCGGACGACCGCCTGCTCGAGGAACATCGTCGGATCGCCGAACGCACTGTCGGCCTCCCGCATGGCGGCCTCGAGGGCCGCGCGGAGGTCCTCCGGAGCGTCGACGCGCCGCATGCCGCGACCTCCTCCCCCAGCGACCGCCTTCGCGAAGATCGGGAAGCCGATCTCCTCGGCGCCCGCGAGCAGCTCGTCGAGATCGCGCGACGCCGGGGTGGAGCGCAGCACCGGCACGCCGGCGGCCCGCGCGTGCTCCTTCGCCGTGACCTTGTTGCCCGCCATCTCGAGGACCCGGGCCGGAGGACCGATGAACGCGATGCCGGCGTCAGCCGCCGCTCGAGCGAGCTCGGGGTTCTCGGAGAGGAACCCGTAGCCGGGGTAGATCGCGTCGGCTCCGCACTCGAGGGCGACCCGGATGATCTCGGCCACATCGAGGTAGGCGCGGACCGGATGCCCCTTCTCGCCGATCTGGTAGGCCTCGTCGGCCTTCAGCCGGTGCATCGAGTTCCGGTCCTCGTACGGGAACACGGCGACGGTGCGCGCCCCGAGCTCGTACGCGGCACGGAACGCCCGGATCGCGATCTCTCCGCGATTGGCCACAAGGATCTTCGAGAACACGGCAGTCCTTCGGGTCGGTCCTCCGCGGGCGACGGGGAGCCGGGAGTGCGACGTCGCGCCCCCGTATCCGCATCCCGGGCCGGGTGGCGCGCAGGGAACGGTTAGGTTCTCCCACCCTAGTGAAAGTAAAGTAACCAGCCATGCATGTACTCAGCGTGAGCTCCCTCAAGGGCGGCGTCGGCAAGACCACGGTGACCCTCGGCCTCGCGTCCGCAGCGTTCTCGAAGGGTCTGCGAACGCTCGTCGTCGACCTCGACCCCCAGTCCGACGTCTCCACCGGCATGGACATCAACGTCGCCGGCCACCTCAACATCGCCGACGTGCTCACGTCGCCGAAGGAGAAGATCGTCCGCTCGGCGATCGCCCCCTCCGGCTGGACGAAGGAGCACCACGGCACGATCGACGTGCTCATCGGCAGCCCGTCGGCGATCAACTTCGACGGACCGCATCCGAGCATCCGCGACATCTGGAAGCTCGAGGAGGCGCTCGCGAGCGTCGAGGCCGACTACGACCTCGTGCTGATCGACTGCGCCCCGTCGCTGAACGCGCTGACCCGCACCGCGTGGGCGGCGAGCGACCGCGTCGCCGTCGTCACCGAGCCCGGGCTCTTCTCCGTCGCGGCCGCCGACCGCGCCCTGCGCGCGATCGAGGAGATCCGACGCGGCCTGAGCCCGCGCCTGCAGCCCCTCGGCATCATCGTGAACCGCGCGCGCGTCCAGTCGCTCGAGCACCAGTTCCGGATCAAGGAGCTGCGGGACATGTTCGGCCCGCTGGTGCTCAGCCCCCAGCTCCCGGAGCGCACCTCGCTGCAGCAGGCGCAGGGCGCGGCGAAGCCCGTCCACGTCTGGCCGGGCGAGAGCGCGCAGGAGATGGCGCACAACTTCGACCTGCTGCTCGACCGGGTCATCCGCACCGGCCGCATCGGCGAGCAGGTGCCGGCGGGGAAGTAGGCGCGACCTCCTCTCGACCACGGCGTCGCAGCTCCGGCTGCGGCGCCGTCGTCGTCGTCGGGCGGGGTGGTCGGCGCGGGGACAGCGGTTCCTGGCGGTGGTGGATCTCGATACGCCCGCTGCGCGGGCTACTCGATCAGCAGAGGCCGCGGAACCTCGGATCAGCAGGGGCAGGCGGGAGCCTGCAGGTGACCGGAGCGGCGGTCAGCCGACCTTGCGGGAGGCGCGGCGCTGGGCGAGCTCGTCCAGGGGGTCGACGGACTGGCTGCCGAGGTCGACCAGGCTCGACTCGACCTCGCGGAGGACCTTGCCGACGGCGATGCCGAAGACGCCCTGACCGCGGCTGAGGAGGTCGATGACCTCGTCGTTGGAGGTGCAGAGGTAGACGCTCGCCCCGTCGCTCATGAGCGTCGTCTGGGCGAGGTCGTCCACTCCGGACTCGCGCAGCTGCGTGACCGCGGTGCGGATCTGCTGGAGGGAGATGCCGGTGTCGAGCAGTCGCTTGACGAGCTTGAGCACGAGGATGTCGCGGAAGCCGTAGAGACGCTGCGTGCCGGACCCCGAGGCGCCGCGCACGGTGGGCTCGACGAGCTCGGTGCGGGCCCAGTAGTCGAGCTGGCGGTAGGTGATCCCGGCCGCACGGGCGGCGACCGCACCGCGGTAGCCCGCGCTGGCGTCGAGATCGGGGAGTCCGTCGGTGAACAGGACGAGGTCGCGCTGGCCGCTGACGTCGCGGCGGACTTCTCTCATCCCGTGGCCTTCCGGATCCGAACGCCGGATCGTCCGAACGCGCTCCCTACGGTACTCACCCGGGGGTGCCGAGTAAACGACATCGGCTCGACGGCCGCGGCGTGTCGTCGCGGCCGCGGGATCACGAGCGGGCGATCCGCGTGAGGGCGCTGCGGACCATGGCGCTCCGGATCGTTCCGAGCTGCGCCGCGAGCCCGATGGCGTTCTCGGTCGCGCTCGCGGATCCGGACACGTCGCCCCGGCGGGCGCTCGACGCGACGACGCTCTCGATGAGCGACATCTCGCGCTCCACCGCGACCCGCAGCGGGCGGAGGTGGCGCGGCTCGATGCCCGATCGCGAGAGCTCGACGAGCGCCTTGAGGGTCGTCACCGCCTCCTCGCCGTAGAACTCGCCACCGCGGACGAGTCCCGCGCCGATCGCCTCCTGGAGGAGCGCGCCGCTCGCTCCGGACTCCTGCGCGAGCTGCTCGCGGGTGAGCCGGGACGCCGGGGCGAGCAGGGAGGCGGGCGCCCCGCCCACGCCGCTCGGGAGCACGGGCTCGCGGCCTGCGTCGACGTCGTCGAGGTAGCCGCGGATGACCTTCAACGGTAGGTAGTGATCGCGCTGCAGCGCGAGGATCATGCGGAGCCGCTCGACGTCCGCTCCGGAGAACTTGCGGTACCCGGAGTCGGTGCGAGCGGGTGACACGAGCCCCTGCTCCTCGAGGAAGCGGAGCTTGGACGGGGTCACGTCGGGGAACTCCGTCGTGAGGCGGGACAGGACCTGTCCGATGCTCAGCAGAGCGGCCGGACCGGACGGGAGGGCCCGGGCGGTGGAGCGCCCCACGGTCTACGCGTCCGGTGCGGCGACGAGGTCGGCGCGGGACGCGTAGAAGGTGAGCCGGAACTTGCCGACCTGCACCTCGGAGCCGTCGGTCAGGAGTGCGGACTCGATGCGCACGCCGTCGAAGTAGGTGCCGTTGAGCGAGCCGAGGTCGCGGACCTCGAAGCCCGTGCCGCGGCGCACGAACTCCGCGTGGCGGCGCGAGACGGTGACGTCGTCGAGGAAGATCCCGGCGTCGGGGTGCCGGCCGACCGTCGTCGAGTCGGTGTCGAGGAGGAATCGCGCTCCGGTGTTCGGACCGCGGCGCACGACCAGCAGGGCGGATCCGGACGGCAGCGCGCCGACCGCCTCGGCCTCGTCGCGGGAGGCGCGGTTGTCGAGCGCAGCGAGCTGCGCACCGATGTCGTCGGTGAACGTGAGCGTCGTGTCCGTCGAGGGCTCGACGGGCTCGGACTTCAGCGGTTCGGTGGATGATGCTCCACGCACGGGCTCGGCCAAGACGTACCTCCTATCCGATCAGCGTATCGGAATCCGTGGGCCCGCCGGACCCGGAGTTCTGCGAGCGGACCCCCCGGACGAGACCGGCCGTCTGCACCGCGTAGACGATGCCGGCCCACCAGTAGAGGAAGGCGCCCCAGAGCGCGAAGGCCCAGGCGATGGGCAGCGAGGCCGGCGCGAGAGCCGGGAACGCCTGTCCGAGCATGATCAGCGGCAGGGCGTAGAAGAGGCAGAACGTCGCGAACTTGCCGAGGTGGTGCACCGGGAGCGGCCCGTAGCCGGTATTCGCCAGGATCACGGCCAGGACGACGAGCATGAGATCCCGCGCGACCAGCACGGCGACCAGCCACCACGGCACGAGTTCGCGGAACGCGAGGCCGAGCACCGTGGCGAAGATGTAGAGCCGGTCGGCGGCCGGATCGAGGATGCGCCCGAGGCGCGTCATCTGGTCGAAGCGGCGCGCGATCCAGCCGTCGAGGTAGTCGGTGAGGCTGGAGACCACCAGGGTGAGCAGCGCCAGAGCGTCCTCCCCCTCGATCACGAGGACGAGGAACACGGGGACGAGCGCCAGGCGCACCATGCTCAGGACGTTCGGGACCGTCCAGATCCGGTCCTCCCCCGCGCGCGCCATGCGCCCAGCCTACGGGCGGGCCCCGCGCGCCGGGTCAGCGCTTGTCGCGCCAGACCCGCTCGAACGGGAGCCGCCAGGCGTGCGGCGCGATCAGCTGGTGGATCGCGTTCGGGCCCCAGGAGCCGGGGGCGTAGAGGCGCACGGGCGGCGGATCCTGCAGGAGCGGCGCCGAGACCTCCCAGAGGCGCTCGATGCCCTCGGCGGTGGTGAAGAGCGTGTGGTCGCCGCGCATCGCGTCGAGGATCAGCCGCTCGTACGCCTCGAGGGCGTCGCCGGCGCGATCGGTCTCCTGCAGCGCGAACTGCATGCTGAGCTTGTCCAGGCGCATGCCCGGGCCGGGCCGCTTGCCGTAGAAGGACAGCGAGACCTTGGAGGCGTCGGCGAGATCGAAGGTGAGGTGGTCGGGGCCGTGGGCGCCGACTCCGGAGCCCTGCGGGAACATGCTCTTCGGAGGCTCCCGGAAGGCGATCGAGATGATGCGCTGCCCCTCCGCCATGCGCTTGCCCGTGCGGAGGTAGAACGGCACGCCCGCCCAGCGCCAGTTGTCGATCTCGCACTTGAGCGCGACGAAGGTGTCGGTCTCGGAGTCGGGGGCGACGCCGGGCTCCTCGCGGTAGCCGATGTACTGCCCGCGCACCACGTTCTCGGGGTTCAGCGGCCGCATCGAGCGGAAGACCTTGTTCTTCTCCTCGCTGATCGCCTGCGGCTCGAGTGCGGTCGGCGGCTCCATCGCCATGAACGCGAGGACCTGGAACAGGTGCGTGACCACCATGTCCTTGTAGGCGCCGGTGGACTCGTAGAACTCGGCGCGACGGTCGAGCGTCAGCTTCTCGGGGATGTCGATCTGGACGTGGTCGATGAAGTTGCGGTTCCAGATCGGCTCGAAGAGGCCGTTGGCGAAGCGGAAGGCGAGGATGTTCTGCGCCGGCTCCTTGCCGAGGAAGTGGTCGATCCGGAAGATCTGCTCCTCGTCGAACGTCTCGTGCAGCTCGGCGTTGAGGACGACGGCGCTCTCGAGGTCGACGCCGAAGGGCTTCTCCATGATGATGCGGGAGCGCTCGACGAGGCCCGCCTCGGCGAGCATCCGCACGACCGACAGCGCGGCCTTGGGCGGCACGCTGAGGTAGTGGAGGCGGCTGACGTCCGGGCCCAGCTCCTTCTCGGCCGACTTCACGGCCTCGGCCAGGGCGGCTGGGCCCGCCGACTGCGGCACGTAGCAGAGCTTCGACGCGAACTCGTCCCACTGCGCGCGGGTGAGCGAGCGGCTGCCGAACTCGTCGTACGCGAGCTTCGCGAAGGCGCGGAACGACTCGTCGTCGTGCTCCTCGAGCGAGGTCCCGACGATGCGCACGTCGGGCGCGAGCGAGGACAGCGCCAGATGCGCCATGCCGGGGATGAGCTTGCGCCGCGCGAGATCGCCGACCGCCCCGAAGAGCACGACGACGTGAGGAGCGGCCTGCTCTGTCTGGACGGCGGGAGCGGAGGGTGCGGGTGTCACGGTCACACCTCCGATCATTCCATTGCGAAACGAGACCCGGGCGTCATCTCCCGGATACGAGGCGCCGCTAATGTCTGTCAGGTGCCTCCGATCTCCGACGCGCCAGCCGCGACCGCAGCACCCGCCCCCACCTCCGCCGACGGCACCGTCGCGCCGCCCCTGGACGACCGCATCCGTGCGGACGTCCACCTCCTGGGCGAGCTCCTCGGTCAGGTCCTCCGCGAATCCGGGGACCCGACGCTCTACACCGACGTCGAGCGCCTGCGCGCGCTGACGATCAGCGCGTACGACGGCGGACGACCCGAGGACCTCGCCGATGCGGAGGAGTTCGTCGCGTCGCTCTCGGCCGAGCGCGCCGAGGAGGTGGCGCGCGCCTTCACCTGCTACTTCCACCTCGTCAACGTGGCGGAGGAGTTCCACCGCGTGCGCGTGCTGCGCAGGCGCGAGGCCGATGCCGGCGCGCAGTCGCCCGAGGACTCGATCACCGCGTCGGTGGCGACGCTCACCGCCGAGCTCGGCGAGGAGGAGGCGTTCGAGCGCCTCTCGCGCCTCGAGTTCCGCCCCGTGCTCACCGCGCACCCCACCGAGGCCCGCCGCCGGGCCGTCGCCTCGACCATCCGGCGCATCAGCGCGCTGCTCGAGCAGCGCGACGACCCGCGCACGGGCGGCGTGGTGCTGCTCGAGAACCGCCGGCGCCTGCTCGCCGACGTCGACACGCTCTGGCGCACCGCGCCGCTGCGCGAGTCGAAGCCGTCGCCGCTCGACGAGGTGCGCACCGCGATGAGCGTCTTCGACGAGTCGCTGTTCTCGGTCCTCCCCCGCGTCTACCGCCGTCTGGACGACGCCCTCCAGGGCGAGGCGTCGGGCACCCGCGCGCCGATCGCCCCCGCCTTCGTGCGGCTGGGCACCTGGATCGGCGGCGACCGCGACGGCAACCCGTTCGTGACCGCCGCGACGACCCTCGAGGCCGTCGGGATCGCCTCCGAGCACGTGCTGATGGGGCTCGAGCGGGTCGCGCGTCGCGTGGGCCGCGCCCTCACGCTCGACGCGTCGACCACTCCGCCGTCGCACGAGGTGCTGACGCTCTGGGACGCGTGCACGAACCGTGCGCCGGAGCTCGCCGAGGACATCGCCGACCGCTCCCCCAACGAGACGCACCGCCGCGTGCTGCTGTTCGCGGCCGAGCGCCTGGCGGCGACGCGCTCCGGCGGCGCACTCGCGTACTCCTCCGCCGCCGAGCTGATGGGCGACCTGCGGACGCTGCAGGAGTCGCTCCTCGCCGCCGGCGACGCCCGCTCGGCCTACGGCGACCTGCAGAACATGATCTGGCAGGTCGAGACGTTCGGCTTCCACCTGGCCGAGATCGAGGTGCGCCAGCACTCGAAGGTGCACCGCGAGACGATCGCGGCGATCCGGGCCGGCGGTGCACTCGACGAGCGCAGCGAGGAGGTGCTCTCGGTGTTCCGCGCGATCGCGACCGTGCAGGAGCGCTTCGGAGTCGCCGCCGCGCGCCGCTACATCGTCTCGTTCACCCAGTCCTCGGACGACCTGCGGACCGTGTTCGAGCTCGCGGACGCGGCGACGGAGGGGCACCCGCCGGTCATCGACGCGATCCCGCTCTTCGAGACCTTCGCCGACCTCGACGCGTCGACCGACATCCTCGCCGAGATGATCCGGCTGCCCCAGGTGCGCAAGCGGCTCGACGAGACCGGGAACCGCCTCGAGGTGATGCTGGGCTACTCCGACTCGTCGAAGGACGTCGGACCCGTCTCGGCGACGCTGGCGCTCTACGACGCCCAGGCGCGCATCGCGAAGTGGGCGGCCGACGAGGGCATCGTCCTCACGCTGTTCCACGGCCGCGGAGGCGCACTGGGACGCGGCGGCGGACCCGCCAACCGCGCGGTGCTCGCGCAGCCGCCGGGATCGGTCGACGGCCGCTTCAAGCTGACGGAGCAGGGCGAGGTCATCTTCGCGCGCTACGGCAACCCGGACATCGCGACCCGGCACATCGAGCAGGTCGCCGGTGCGACCCTCCTCGCCTCCTCCCCCTCGGTCGGCGAGCGCAACGCCGCGGCGGCCGACCGCTTCCGCGAGGTCGCCGAGACGATGGACCGCGAGTCGCGCAAGCGCTTCTTCGAGCTGGTGAAGGCCGACGGCTTCGCGCCCTGGTTCGCCCGGGTCACCCCGCAGGAGGAGGTGGGCCTGCTCGCGCTCGGCTCGCGTCCCGCGCGCCGCGGCCTCTCGGTCGAGTCGCTCGAGGACCTGCGCGCTATTCCGTGGGTGTTCGCGTGGACGCAGGCGCGCGTCAACCTGACCGGCTGGTTCGGGCTCGGCAGTGCACTGGAGGCGGTGGGCGACCTCGAGCTGCTCCGCTCGGCGTACGCCTCGTGGCCCCTGTTCACGACGATGATCGACAACGTCGAGATGTCTCTGGCGAAGACCGACGAGGGCATCGCGCGCCGCTACCTGGCGCTCGACTCGCGCGACGACCTGGCGGGCCTCGTCCTCGACGAGATGGAGACGACCCGGCGCTGGGTGCTCTCGATCACGGGCGAGGAGAGCCTGCTCACCGGACACCGCGTGCTGGGCCGGGCGGTGCGGCTGCGCACTCCGTACGTCAACGCGCTCTCGCTGCTGCAGCTGCGGGCGCTCCGCGCGCTGCGCACGGATCCGGGCGGCTCGGGGACGGAGCAGAACCAGCGCCTGCTGCTGCTCGCGGTCAACGGCGTGGCCGCGGGCCTGCAGAACACGGGCTGATCCGGACGCGTCCCGGAACGACGGAACCCCCGAGACCACGTGGTCTCGGGGGTTCCGTCGTTCGAGCGTCAGATCTGGGCGCCGTCGGCGAACTGCTCGGGGCCGGCGGCCTCCTGAGCGGCCTTCGCCTCGTCGTACTGGCGGCGCACCTCGACCATGTCGAGACCGCGCACCTGCTCGATGAGGTTGTCGAGCGCCGGGGCGGGCAGCGCGCCGGGCTGCGCCATCAGCGGGATGCCGTCGCGGTAGACGACGAGGGTCGGGATGGAGGAGATGCCGTAGCTCGCGGCGAGCTGCTGCTGGTCCTCCGTGTCGACCTTCGCGAAAGTGATGTCGGCGTTCTTGTCGCTCGACGCCTCGAAGACCGGGGCGAACTGGCGGCACGGGCCGCACCAGGCCGCCCAGAAGTCGATGAGGACGATGCCGTCGGAGACGGTCTGGTCGTGGGAGTCGAGGGTCATCGTGGTCGTAGCCATGCCCTCTCCAACCCGGGCGGCCGCCCGGCTATTCCCCGCGCGGATCGCGGGGTGCGAGGAGGTCGAGCAGGGTGCGGGGGCCGAGGGCGGCGGCTCCGAGGGCGCTCACGCGGGCGATCAGCTCGCGGTCGGCGGTGACCACGGCGGCGGGTGCGTCGAGAGCGCGCACCAGGGCGACGATCGCGTCGTCGCCCGAGCCGTCCGCCGACTCGATCCGGAGGCGCCGTGGCGGGACGGCGGCGAGGGCGGCCGTGGTGTCGGCGTCGCGGGCCGCGCCCTCGAGTACCACGGCGATCCGCGGCCAGACGCGATCGGCGGCGACTCCGAGCACCGCGCCGGGCAGACCCGCGACCGCCAGAGCGGCCAGGCCGTCGAGGAGCCGCTCCGCGGCTCCCGCGCGGTCGCGCCACCAGCCGTCGGGCCGGGAGCCGACGACGTTCGCGGCGTCGACGACCAGCACGGGCAGCGCCGCGTCGAGCGCGCGCAGCCCGCTCCAGGAGGCGCCGAAGCCGGGATGCAGCGGCAGCGCCTCGACGTCGTCGGGGGCGACCCACCGCAGCTCGGTGCTCTCGGCGTCGGCGATGCGCGGCTCGAAGTGCTCGAGCGCGTGCGCGAGGACGGTGGTGTAGCTCCAGGGTCCGACGGTGACGACACTGGCGGCATCGGGGACGACGAGCTCGGGCGGGACGCCCGCCTCCTCCACCGACTCGCGCAGGGCGGCCTCGAAGGCCGTCTCCTCGGGGTGGCGGGCCCCTCCGGGGAGTCCCCAGGTGCCGCCGAAGTGGCTCCAGGCGACGCGGTGCTGCAGCAGCACCCGGCCGTCGGGGTCGCGGAGGAGCAGACCGGCCGCGCCGAAACGGCCCCAGAACCGGCGCCCGTCCCCGACCTCGACCCAGCCGTCGCCGAGCGACGCGTCGAAGGGGTGGCGCGGAAGCGCGGCGTC
Source organism: Rathayibacter caricis DSM 15933 (assembly GCF_003044275.1). Lineage (NCBI taxonomy): Bacteria > Bacillati > Actinomycetota > Actinomycetes > Micrococcales > Microbacteriaceae > Rathayibacter > Rathayibacter caricis. Next base: position 3,317,211 of record NZ_PZPL01000001.1, read on the forward strand.
GCCGCCGCTGTCGCTGCCCGTCATGCCCTCCAGCCTGACACACCGCGCCGGGACGACCGGACGGTGCGACTCCCCGCGGCTGGCAGAATCGGACGATGCGCCGCTCAGGAGTCCTCGGTCTCGCGACGGTGCTCTGGCTCGCGGTCATCGCGCTGATCACGCTGACTCCTGCACCGTACCCGGCCGGGGAGCCGTCGACGCTCGTCCGCTCGATCATCGCCTTCCTCGGCTCGACTCCGCTGACCTCGTGGTTCGACTACGACGTCGCCGAGTTCACCGCGAACGTGCTCATGCTCGTGCCGCTCGGGGCGCTGCTGGCCGCGCAGCTGCCTCCGCGCCGCCGTCTGCTCGCCGCCCTGATCGGGCTCGGCGTCTCGATGCTCGTCGAGACGATCCAGCTGCTCTGGCTGCCGTCGCGCGTCTCGGACGTCCGCGACCTCGTCTCGAACGGACTCGGATCGCTCCTGGGCGCGCTGCTGACGATCGCGCTGCTCCGCTCCTCCGCTCGCCGCTCCCTCCGGAAGGACCGCACCGCCCATGCCCGCTGACACCCTCGTCCTGCTCGACCGCCCCTCCGAGGCGTCACCGGGCCACGGCCTCGCCGCGGCGGCGGTCGTCGATCCGACCGGCGTCGGCGGGATCGACGTCACCGATCTCGGCTTCACCCGGGGCGACGGCGTCTTCGAGACGATCAATCTCGTCGACGGGCGGCTGCAGGCGCTCGACGCACACCTCGACCGCTTCGCGGCCTCGGCCCGGATGCTGGAGCTGCCGGAGCCCGACGGCGCCGCATGGCGGCACGCGATCGACACGGCGGTCGCCTCGCATCCGCGGGTGCCGGAGGCGATGGTGAAGACGATCCTGACGCGCGGGCTCGAGGGCGACGGACGGCCGACGGGCGTGGTGTTCGTCCAGACGAGTCCGGACTTCGGCCCCGCGCGGCGGGACGGAGTGCGGATCGTGCTGCTGGACCGGGGGCTGCGCTCGGACGTGCGGGAGACCTCGCCCTGGCTGCTCGCGGGGGCGAAGACGCTCTCATACGCGGTCAACCGCGCGGCGTCGCGCGAGGCGGTGCGGCGCGGGGCGGACGACGCGCTCTTCGTCTCGAGCGACGGGTTCCTGCTGGAGGGCCCGACCTCGAACCTCGTGCTGCTCACGGGCGGCACGCTGCTCACCCCGCCGCCGAGCCTGGGGCTCCTGCCCGGGACGACGCAGGCCGACCTGTTCGCGCTGGCGGACGGACTCGGTCTGCGGACCGCCTTCCGGGCCCTCCGCCGCGAGGACCTGGACGCCGCGGACGCCGCCTGGCTGGTCTCGAGCGCGCGGAACGCCGCTCCGATTCGCGCCGTGGACGGGAGCGAGCGCCGCGTCGACGCCGAGCTCTCGGCTCGGATCAACGCGGCGCTGCTCGCGCGCTGACGCGGCGCCCGGAAGCGCCTCGTCCTAGGAGAGGTCGGTCACGTCCGTCGCCTCGCGGCTGATCAGCCCGCCCCGCACGCGGACGGCGGCGGGGTCGAGGTCGACGCCCTCGCGCTGGTCGGCGGCCTCGTCGTTGATGACGGCCGACACCAGTCCGCGCCAGTCGGTGCCCTCGGCGACGGCGTCCTCGGAGCCGAGGCGGCTCGAGACGAAGACGGCCTCCGCCTCCTCGCCCGCGTGCGAGATCACGGCGAGCTTCCCGACGGCGCGGCCGTCGGGGTGGCGGACCTGCCACTCCTCGTGGCCGGACGGGACGAGCGCGTACTCGGCGCCCGCGTGCTCGAACGCGGTGTCGCGCAGCTCCGACGGCAGTCCGCTGTGCGGGGGCGCGCCGCGGGTCGGGACGCCGGTGCCACCGTCGGAGGAGCGCGCGCTCGTCGCGCTCATGCCGACATCGCCCGGGGTGCCGGCGGCCGTGCTCGTGGCGGTCGCCTCGGCGACAGAAGCGTCCTCCTGTCCGGTGTAGGTGCTGCCGTTGGGGTTCGAGCCGGTGTTGCCGTGGTCGGTGCTCATGAGGAGACCTCCTTTGTCGGGCGGTCCTGGGGACCGCGGGGTGTGCGGGTCCGCCGAGCGGCCCGGAGGGACCACCCGGCTCCCGGGTTCGTAGACTGGACGGATGCAGATCCCGGTCACCGGCGCCGTGCGCGTGGACGCCTGGCTGTGGGCGGTCCGCGTGTACAAGACGCGGTCGGCCGCGACCTCGGCGGCCCGCGCGGGCCACATCCGCGTCAACGGCGAGCGGGCGAAGGCAGCGCAGACCGTGAAGGTCGGCGACGAGGTCCGCGCCCGCATCGCCGGATTCGACCGTCGCCTCGTCGTGCGCGGGCTGATCGTGAAGCGGGTCGGCGCGCCGATCGCGGCGGAGTGCGCGGAGGATCTCACTCCGCCGCCCCCGCCGCGCGAATCGGCGCCCGCGATCATCGAGCGCGACCGGGGAGCCGGACGGCCGACCAAGCGCGACCGCCGCGAGATCGAGCGGCTGCGCGGCTTCTGAGCATCACGGGATCGCTCACGGCGCGAGGGCGCGCAGGCGCTCGAGGAGGCCGTCGGCCGCCTCGTCGAGGAAGCGCTGCTGCAGCTCGTCGCCGACCTGGACCAGCGCGATGTCCGTGAACCCGGCCTCGATGTAGGGCACGAAGCTCTCGGCGAGCTCGTCGAGGTCGGGTCCGCAGGCGATCTGCTCGGCCACGTCCTCGGGGCGCACGAACTTCGACGCTCCGGAGAAGCCGGCCGGGGTCGGCAGGTCGGCGTTCACGGCCCAGCCGCCGGCGAACCAGCGGAACTGCTCGTGCGCGAGCGCGATGCCCTGCTCCTTGTCCGGGGCCCAGCAGATCGGGATCTGCCCGATCGTGCGCGACGGCGCGGCGTCGGCACCGCGGACGGCCGTCCACTGCGAGATCAGCTCGGCGTCGGGCTCGGTGGTGATCAGGTGGTCGCCGAGCGGCGCGAAGCGCTCGATCGACTTCTCGCCCGAGACGGCGAGGCCGATCTCGACGGGCTTGTCCGGCAGGTCCCAGATGCGCGCGGAGTCGACGCGGAAGTACTCGCCCTCCCACGTCACCAGCTCGCCGGTGTGCAGCGCGCGGATGATGTGCACCGCCTCCTCGAGCATGTCCTGGCGGACCGAGACGGCCGGCCAGCCCTCGCCGACGACGTGCTCGTTCAGGTTCTCCCCCGATCCCAGACCGAGGGTGAAGCGGTCGTCCGAGAGGATCGCGAGAGTCGCGGCCTTCTGGGCGACGACGGCCGGGTGGTACCGGATCGTGGGAGCCGTGACGTAGGTGGTGAGGTCGATCGTGGACGTCGCCTGCGCGACCGCGCCCAGGAGGGTCCAGGCGTAGGAGGCGTGCCCCTGCTCGGTCAGCCAGGGCGAGTAGTGGTCGCTCGAGACGGCGAACTCGAAGCCGTGCCTCTCGGCGTCGACGGCGTAGCCGACCAGTTGCTTGGGTCCGCTCTGCTCGGTCATCAGGGTGTATCCGAATCGCACCATGGTCGCTCCTCGTTCCGCTCGACGTCGCGTGCCCCGGGGCACGGTCCCATGGTGCGCGGCGGCCGGGGCGGCTGCTAACCCCTTGCACGGGCGACGCGCGGCGGCTAGCGGGAGCGGTCAGACGAAGCGGACGCGGTTCTGCACGCGGGTGCGGACCTCGAAGGACTCGCCGTAGCCGCCGAGGCGGTCGTCGGTGCCCGAGCGCAGCAGCTGCGGGAGGAGCGAGCGCCGGATCAGTACCGCGCCCTGGTGCCGGCCGCGCTCGACCTGCTCGTAGGGCTGCTCGAGGCCGTCGTCGGGCACGACGACGACGCTTGCCGAGAACCGCACGCCGAGCTCGCGGCCCAGGCGCCTCGCCGCCTTCGAGAGCGACGCGATCGGCTTCTCGTCGTCGGCGACTCCGGCGCCCTCGACCTCGCCCTTGCGCAGGCGCACCTGGTCGCCCCAGTCGGCCGAGGTCAGGGCGAGCAGCCCGGACGGGCCGAGGACGACGTGGTCGATCTTGAGCCCGCCGTCGCCGACGGCCACGTCGTTCCAGATCGTGTAGGCGATGCCCAGCGAGGCGACGAGCGAGGCGGTGGCCTCCTCGGCCTGCGCCTTCGCGAGCCAGCGCCGCACTTCGCGCGGCGCGGAGCGGACGATCGCCGGATCGAACGGGTCGTCGATGTCGACGCCGCGGCCGAGCCACTCCCGCACGAGGCGCAGGTAGTACTCGCGGGCGGCTCCGCCCGGGTGGCCGTACGAGCGGGCGCGGACGGCGGAGGCGGTCTGCGGCCGGGGCGACCCGGTGTAGGGCGACTGCGGGGACTGCGCGCCCGGGGCCGGAGCGCCGCGGTCGTAGTCGGTGCGGGCGGAGGCGCTGCCGATCCGCTCCCAGGCGAGCTGGACCGCGTGGAACGAGGCGGCGTCGCCTCCGGTGTCGGGGTGGGTCTCGCGGAGCAGTCGGCGGTAGGCCTTCCGCAGCTCGTCGTCGGACGCGGTGGCGGGGACGCCGAGGACCTCGTAGGGCGTGCGGGCGGCGTGGCTGTCGGGCATGGTCTTCCGGAGGGGTCGAGGAGCGGTGCGAGCCCTCGAGCATATCGGCGGCGGCCGGGCGGCCGATGGGAGCGCGCAGGGCGTGCGCTCGGAAGCGGCCGGGGGTCGAGAGCGCCCCTGCAGGCGCTCCCGACCGGCTCAGCCCTCGGCGAGCATCTCGCGCACCAGCGGGATCACGCGGGTGCCGTACAGCTCGAGGTTGTGCATGATCGCCGCGTGCGGCAGGGTGCCGGCGCTGTACTTGAGGTCGAAGCGGTCGATGCCCAGGGCGCCGACGGTGCTGGCGATCTTGCGGGCCACGGTCTCGGGCGAGCCGACGTGCAGCGCGCCGTCGGGGCCGGCCTCCTCCGCGAAGCGCTCGGGAGTGAGCGGGGACCAGCCGCGCTCGCGGCCGATGGCGTCGGCCATGCCCTTGTAATGCGGGAAGTAGAGCTCGCGCGCCTCCTCGTCGGTGTCGGCGACGAAGCCGGGCGAGTGCACGGCGACCGGGAGGCGCGGCTGCTCGAGCTGGTCGAGGGCACGGCCGAAGAGGTCGACGTAGGGGCGGAAGCGGGCCGGCGAGCCGCCGATGATCGCCAGCACCAGCGGGAAGCCGAACCGGGCGGCGCGGACGACCGACTCCGGGCTGCCGCCGACGCCGATCCAGGTGCGCAGGCGCCCGTTCTCGACGGAGGGGAACACGCTCTGCTCGGTGAGCGCGGCGCGGGTGCGGCCCTCCCAGGTCACCGGTCCGCCCTCGAGGAGGGCGTGGAAGAGCTCCAGCTTCTCCTCGAAGAGGAGCTCGTACTGCGAGAGGTCGAGGCCGAAGAGGGGGAAGGACTCGGTGAAGGAGCCGCGGCCGAGGATGACCTCCGCGCGCCCGTTCGAGACTCCGTCGAGGGTCGCGAAGCGCTGGAAGACGCGGACGGGGTCGTCGGAGGAGAGGACGGTGACGGCGGATCCGAGGTGGATGCGCTCGGTCCGGCCCGCGATCGCGGCCAGGACCACGTCGGGAGCGCTCACCGCGAAGTCGGCGCGGTGGTGCTCGCCCACTCCGAAGAAGTCGATGCCGACCGCGTCGGCGAGCACGCCCTCCTCGACGACGTCGCGCAGGACCTGGCCGTGCGGGAGCAGGGCGCCGTCGGCGCCGCGGGTGACGTCGCCGAACGTGTCGACGCCGAACTTCACTTCATGCATACTCATGGACTTCTGCAACCTCCCGAGGTCGTGGGCTATTCCTGCGGCGGATCCGGGACGATCCCGGCCGCGACGGCGGGCTCGCGATAGGCGCGGCCGAGGGACTCCGTGGTGTCGTGCGCGTTCAGACCGCTCGGATTGGGCAGGACCCACAGCGGGACGCCCGCGATCCCCTCCTCCTGACGCCCCTGCTTCGCCGAGCGCCGACCGAACGCCGCGCGGTACGCGGTGATGCCGACCATCGCGACGGCGGAGGGACGCACCCGCTCGACGGTGGCGACCAGCCGTCGCGCCCCGGCGCGCAGCTCCTCGCCGCTCAGCTCGTCGGCGCGCGAGGTGGCCCGCGCTGCGAGGTTCGTGATGCCGATCCCGCGATCGATCAGCAGGCGGCGGTCCTCGTCGCTCATCCCCTCCGACACGCGCATCGGCCGCTCGAGGATCCCCGCCGCGAGCAGGGCCGGGTAGAAGCGGTTGCCGGGGTGCGCGAAGTGCGCGCCCGTCGCCGCCGTCCAGAGGCCGGGGTTGATGCCGACGAAGAGCAGGCGGACGTCGGGGCCCAGCAGATCCTCGACCGTGCGGTCGCGGAAGGACGCGAGCTGGGCGCGGGTGAAGGGCACGACTCCATCCTCCCCCGGACGCCCCGCCGCAAGGAGTCGCCGACGCCCGACGGGGGTGGAAGCATGGAGCCATGACGAACGCATCCCAGGACCACCCGATCCAGCACGGCAGCGACGACGCGGTGCTCGACGAGAAGCTGCGGGGGATCCTGCTGCAGGTCGCCGGCGATCTGCAGCTGCGGCCCGACGAGGACCCGGAGGCGCTGCTGCGCCAGCGCCTGCGCGACACCCGTATCGAGCTGTCGGAGGAGAGCATCCCCGGGCTCGCGAAGCGGATCCCCGGGCTGACCGATCGCAGCAACGGCGAGATGAACCCCGGAGCGCACTGACCTACTCCGGGACCGCCGGGCCCTTGCGGTGGTGGTCGAACACGATGCTGGTGCGGGTCGACGCGACCGCGGGGTGAGCCGACAGGTTCGAGACCACGAAGTCGCGCACGTCGTTCGAGTCGCGGACGGCGACGTGGATGATGAAGTCCTCGGAGCCGCCGAGGAAGAAGAGCTGCACGACCTCGGGCAGCGCCCGGATCTCGTCGGCGAACCGGGTGATCGCCTGTCGCTGACCGACCCGGATGCTCACGCTGATCAGAGCCTGCAGCGTGAGTCCGAGGGCGGCCGGGTCGAGCTCGGCTGTGAAGCCCGTGATGATGCCGCGCTCGACGAGCGAGCGCACGCGCGAGACGCAGGTGGACGGCGCGATGCCCGCCTGCTCGGCGAGGCGGCTGTTCGGCGTCCGCGCATCCGCTCGCAGGAGGCGCACCAGTGCGCGATCGACCGGATCGAGGTCGCCGAGGTCGTGCAGATCCTTCGGTCTCATCGCCGCCTGCCCTTCTCGGACCGCCGATCGTGCGGAACTGCGCGCATTCTTCGACGATCCTGCGGAACGTCACCCGTCGGAAACACGATCTTCGCACGATAGGAGCGACGTCGGCGCAGGATCGGCGTCCACCGCCCAGCGTCGGGCGCTGCACCTCGGGCGCCCGCGAATCGAGGAGCCGCCATGCGCATCGGGATCCCCAGCGAGATCAAGAACAACGAGAGCCGCGTCGCCGCGACGCCCGCCGGCGTCCACGAGCTCGTCCGGCGCGGGCACGACGTGCTCGTGCAGTCGGGCGCGGGCCTGGGCTCCCGCCTCTTGGACGAGGACTTCGCCGCGGCCGGAGCACGGCTCGCCGCGGACGCCGACGAGGTCTGGGGCGAGGCCGACCTCGTCCTGAAGGTGAAGGAGCCGATCGAGGCGGAGTACCCGCGGATGCGCGCGGGCCAGGTGCTCTTCACCTACCTCCACCTCGCCGCGTCCCGCCCGTGCACCGACGCGCTGCTCGCCTCCGGGACCACGGCGATCGCCTACGAGACGGTGCAGCTGCCGAACCGTCAGCTGCCGCTGCTCTCGCCGATGAGCGAGGTCGCGGGACGCCTGTCGATCACCGTCGGCGCGTACCACCTGATGAGTGCGGCGGGCGGGCGCGGCACCCTGCTGGGCGGCGTTCCCGGCACGCCGAAGGCGAAGGTCGTCGTGATCGGCGGAGGAGTCGCCGGCGAGCACGCGGCGGCGAACGCACTCGGGATGGGGGCGGACGTGACGATCGTCGACCTCTCGCTCCCCCGGCTGCGCGAGCTCGAGAACCGGTTCGGCGGAGCGATCCAGACGCGGGCGTCGTCGACGTACGAGATCGCGGCGCAGGTCGCCGACGCCGACCTGGTGGTCGGATCGGTGCTGATCCCCGGCGCTCGGGCGCCGAAGCTCGTCACCGACGAGATGGTGGCGACGATGAAGGCGGGCTCGGTGCTCGTGGACATCGCCATCGACCAGGGCGGCTGCTTCGAGGGCTCGCGGCCGACCACCCACGACGACCCGGTGTTCGCCGTGCACGACAGCGTCTACTACTGCGTCGCCAACATGCCCGGCGCGGTGCCCGAGACCTCGACGCGGGCGCTGACCAACGCGACGCTGCCCTACGTCGTCGCGCTCGCGGACCAGGGCTGGGAGGCGGCGCTGCGGAGAGACCCCGCCCTCGCGCGGGGACTCAGCACCCACGGCGGGCGGGTCGTGAACGCGGCGGTCGCGGAGGCGTTCGACCTGCCGGTCACGCGGATCGAGGACCTGCTCGGCGGCCGGAGCGCCGACTGAGGACCCAGATGAGCGCGCCCGCCGCGAGCACCGCGGCGATCAGACCGAGGACGTGCGCGATCAGGGACGGCAGACCGTTCGCTGGCAGCAGGAAGCCGTAGGGGACCCAGCCGTCCGTCCGGCCGCGGACGAGCACCACGACCAGCCAGACCAGCGGGTAGGGCAGGACCAGCGGGAGCCTGCGCCACGGCAGAGGCCGCCTATCGGCGACGAGGGCCCAGTCGAGGACGGCGAGCACGGGCAGGACGACGTGCAGCAGCGCGCTGACCCACGGCGGCGCGGATCCCGTGCCCGGCACGAGCGTGTTGTAGACGACTCCGACGACGACGAGGTAGGCGGTGGCGATCCCCCGGACGAGGCTCGACGACTCCGAGGGCGTGCGCCCGACCAGCGCCGCAGCCCCCGAGACGAGCAGCACGACGCTCAGGATCAGGCTGGTCTGGTTCGTGAAGTAGCCGAAGTAGTCGACGGGACTCGCCTCGCCCGCCGCCACTCTCAAGCCGTAGGCGTAGCCGAGCACCGCGAGCACGACCACCGACACGAGCAGGCGCGCCACGGCCACGGCGGCCGGAGTGGCGCGGGCCGCCCTACGCACGCGGGTCGTCCTCGCCGCTCCCCCGGCTCAGCCATCCCGGGCCGTCGGGATCCGGTGCGGACGGCGGCGGGGCCGGCGGGCGGATCAGCAGCCGGATCTGCTGGACGACGCCCAGGACGACTCCGGCGCCGAACAACGGCACGCCGAGCAGGAGCACGAACCACAGCGGAGCGTGCCGACGGCTGCCGCCGATGTCGGCGGTGAGGTCCCAGCCGACGTCGGAGGCGAGCAGGACGATCCCCGCGACGAAGAGGCCGCTGACGAGCGCCAGCGCCCACGGGTGCTCCTGCAGGGACGCCTGGGCTCGGCCCGACCGGGGAGTGCTCACGTGCGCGCCTCCGTCCGCACGGGCTTCAGCCGTTCGGGCGCGTCGGTCGCGGGGACCCACTCGCACCGGAAGCTCCCGGAGTAGCCGAAGAGCACGCCGAACACGCTGTTGCGCACCCCTGGATCGGCGTCGATGACCGTCTCGACGTCGATCGCCCGTGCCCCCATGCAGCGAGCGTAGCCGCGCGTCTTGACGCTCGACCCCTATCTTCCTATTCTTCGGAGCATGCCCAGACGCAGACCGGGGACGCTCCTCCCCCTCGAGCTCGACCTCCTCGAGGCGCTCCTCGCCGCCGCCGAGCCCGTGCACGGCTTCGCTCTCGCGGCCTCGATCGCCGAGCGGGACGGTGGGGCGCTGACCGCCCACGGCACGCTGTACAAGGCCCTCGGGCGGATGCAGGAGCGCGGCCTGGTGACGTCGTCGTGGGAGGACAAGGCCGAGGCGACCGCGCAGGGGCGGCCGCCCCGGCGCTGCTATGAGGTGACCGGCGAGGGGCGGGCAGTCGCGCACGCCGCGGCGGCGTCCCGAGCCGCGTCGTCGTCGCACCTCCTCGCGGGAGGGACGGCGTGACCCGCCGTTCCGCGGCCGTCCGCCGGTCGACGCTCTCGGCTCTGCGGTGGTGCCGCTTCTACACCCGCGGACTCGACATCCTGGCCGCGTCGGATCGGGCCGACGAGATCGCCTCCGATCTGCACGAGCACGCCCTGTGGGCGCAGGAGCGCGGGGAGAGCCCCGCGCGGACCGCTCGTGCGATCCGTTCCCGGGTCCTGCGGGGAGCGGGCGCCGATCTGCTCTGGCGGCGCGCGCGGCTCCGCGAGGGCAGTGCGGAGGCCCTGTTCGACGCGCGCGTCGGCTCGCTCTCGGCGGGACTGCAGGCGGTCGCACTGCTGCTCGTGCTCGCGTCCGTCCTCGTCGGCGGGTGGGCGAGCATCCGGGTGACGACCGAGAGCACGGTGCCGCTCCCGACCCTGCTGCCCGTTCCCGTCGCGACGCTGATCGCGGCGGTCGGGCTCCTCCTGCTCGCGGGCAGGAGGACGAGGATCGCGGGGGCGCTCCTGGGCGCGGTGGGCGTCAGCGTGCTGCCCACGGTCGCTGTCGACGCGCTCTGGTACGTCAGCGCGACGGTGCCGGTGCTCGTGTCCACCGTCCCCGCGCTCGATCTCGGCCTGCTCCTGCTCGGCAACGCGCAGGGGCTGATCCTTCTCGCCGCCGTCCTCTGCTGGTCGATCGAGCGTCATCGCCCCGAAGGGGCGGTGGCGGCGTGAGCCGGCAGCAGGGCGGGACCCGGTTCCGTGCGGCCGTCGCTCTCACCGTGGCCGGGGTGCTCCTGACCGTCGGGATCGGGACCGCGCTGATCGTCGGGGCGAGCGCGTCGGTGCGGCAGTACGAGGCACTCGCGGCCGTTCCCGGCGACGTCCGGTCCGACGAGTCGCTCCCCCGCGAGCCGCGCGAGCCCGCGGAGCAGCCGACTCCGACCGCCGCGCCCGACGGAGCACGCTACGACCAGTGGGGCGTGCGCCTGTACGGCGATGCGGACTCGGCCGCGGTCATCGAGTACCCCGCGGCGCTCACGGGCGACGAGCTCGAGAACATGCGCTCCTGGGTCGACATGCAGTTCCTCGTCGCGGAGTGCATGACGGAGTCGGGACACGACTACACCTTCCAGCTCCCGTGGGAGCGATCGCCCGAGAGCCACGGCTCCGGGCTGCCCGAGGCGGGCGGTGCCGCGTGGATCGCGCTCTACGGCGACGACGCCGACGGGCCCTACGACTGGACACGGGCGGGCTGCCACGGCGCCGTCGTGCACGCGATGGGGAACGACGGTGCGCACTGAGCCGGTGATCCGCGCGTGAACGGGACACCTCTCCTCTGCGGCGGCGACGAGGACCGGCCCGCCGACGCGAGGACGCGTCACGGGGCGGCCGGCGGACCCGGGAACCGGTCCGCGTGGATCGTGCTCGGCATCCTCCTCCTCGTCGTCGGCACGGTCTCGAACGTCGCGGCGGGCATGGTCTGGGATCCGGACGAGGAGTGCGCGGTGGGCGGCCACGGCGGACTGGCGGAGCAGCGCTCCCTGCCGACCGCGATCCTCTGCACGGACGGGGTCGACCTCGTGCCTCCGGGAACCGCGGTGCTCACACTGCTCTGCCTCGGCCTCGGCGCCGCAGCGCTCCTCCTCGCGCTGCGACGGGATCGCCGCTGAGCCGCGGAGCGGTCGTGTCCTCTTCCGGACGTGTCCTCTAGAGGTTCTTGCGGGCGGCGGACAACGATCACGACACTGGGGGCACCCCGGTCGGCGAAGGCCGGTCACTCGCGCAGTGCTCCGCGGGTGGCCGGCAGTGACGGCTACTCGCTCGCGGGCGCGGCACCGCTGTCCGCGGTCCACGCCGTCCCGAGCGCGAACAGGGTCGAGACTCCGTGGTGCTCCATGGCCGCGGCGACGCGGCGACGCCCGGTGCGGGGATTGATGCCCAGCCGGTGGGACGCGGTCTCGAGGGTGATCCCGGTCCGCATGAGGCGCAGCAGCGAGGTCCACGACTCCTCGACGGCCGCGACCGGGACGGCCTGCCGCCACAGCTCCTCGAAGTACGCGCTGACCAGACCCGCGAGGGCGGCGTGCCGCACACCCACGACGCTGGTCGGCCGCGTCTCGCCCCACTCGAACGGCACCGCCAGGTGCTCGCCGTCGACCCAGAACCAGCTCGGCGGGTTCTCGAGCAGTCGGTACTCGACTCCTGCCTTCTCGTAGGCCTCGATGCGGGCGAGGACGCGCGGGTCGCTCACGCAGGAGGCCGGCATGATGACCCTGACGCGGTCCTTCGCCGCCAGGGCCTGCCCGAAGCGGATCGCGCGCTCGGTGGGCGGATCGAGGAAGCGCTCGACGTCGGGCAGGACGGCGATCAGCGTGCCGGAGTCGCGACGGACGAGGTCGAACCAGAGGTCCTCGGACGCGTGCCGGCCGTGCCGGAGCAGGGTGGGCACGAGATCGGCCGACGCCTCGCCGACCGACCAGGCGCCCATCAGCCCCGGCAGACCGGCCATGACGCGCTCGATGCCCTCGACCGACTCCTCCGTGGCGCGGCGGACGGCGTCGGTGTGCCGAGCGATGCTCGCGGCCGCCCACTCCGCGGGAGGGACGTACGCGAGGAGATCGTCCTGCCCCCCGAGCAGGCCGCGCTCGCGCAGCCGATGGACGCTCGAGCGCACGAGATCGGGAGCGAGCTGGGTGAGCTCGGCCGCCTCGATGATCGTGGCCGGACGTCCTCGGTGCAGCGCCGCGAGCAGGTTCTCGTCGTCCATGGATCTCCCGTGATCTCTTCAACCCCTTGGACGACAGTTCCGTGTTGCAGGCCCCCGTGCAAGTCCGCCCTCGTTCCGCGGCCGGGCCGAGCTCGACGGGCGTGCCGGGAGCGGCGTCAGCTCAGACCGAGGCGCTCCACGATCTCGGCGATCTCCTCCTCCGGAGCGTTCCCGACGTCGACCGTGATGTGCCGCTCGTCGTCGCCCAGCGGCTCCAGCAGACCGAACTGCGAGTCCAGCAGCGTCGTCGGCATGAAGTGGTCGAGCCGGGAGGCGAGGCGCCCGGCGACGACCTCCTTCGACCCGGCGAGGTGCACGAAGACCAGGTCGTCGCGCCGCAGGATGTCGCGGTAGGCGCGACGCAGTGCCGAGCAGGTCACGACGACGGGGCGGCCGCTCGTGATCCGCTCGTCGACCACCCGGGCGATCTCGGCGAGCCAGGGAGCGCGGTCGGAGTCGTCGAGCGGGATGCCCGCCGCCATCTTCTCGACGTTCGCGCGCGGGTGCAGATCGTCGCCCTCGAGGAAGCTCCAGTGCAGGAAGCCGGCGAGCAGGGCGGCGACGGTCGACTTCCCGCTGCCGGAGACGCCCATGACGACAATCGCGCGGACGGGGGCGGTGGTCGGGTGCTGCATCAGAGTCCTCCTACGAACAGGCCGATCACGAGGACGCCGGCGAGCCCGGTCACCGAGACCAGGCACTCCATCACCGTCCACGTCTTCAGTGTCTGGCCGATGCTGAGCCCGAGGTACTCCTTGACGAGCCAGAACCCGGCGTCGTTCACATGCGAGAGGAACACCGAGCCTGCCCCGATCGCGAGCACCATGAGGGCGACCATCGGTCCGTCCATCGTCTCGGTCAGCGGCTGGAGGATTCCTGCGGCCGTCACCGTCGCGACGGTCGCGGAGCCGGTGGCGATGCGGATCACCACCGCGACGAGCCAGGCGAGGAGGAGCGCGGACGCTCCGCTGCCCTCCGCCAGCTGGGCCACGACGCTGCCGATGCCGGTGTCGACGAGGACCTGCTTGAATCCGCCGCCCGCGCCGACGATCAGGAGGATGCCCGCGATGGGCGGGAGGGAGCTGGAGAGCGAGTCCTGGAGCTCGGAGCGGTTCATCCGGCCGCCGCGGCCCAGCAGCACGAGACCGACGAGCAGGGCGATGCCGAGGGCGATGGTCGGGGTGCCCAGGAAGTCGAGGACCGCCTTCCACGCCGCGTCGGACTCGGGAGCGGCGATGTCGGCGACGGCCTTGCCGAGCATGAGCACGACGGGGAGCAGGATGCTCGCGACCGCGGCGACGAAGCCGGGGCGGTGCTCGCGGGCGTCGCCGGCGCCCTCGCCGAAGAGCGGCGGAGTCTCGACGGGCGCCCACTTCGCGGCCAGGCGGCCGAAGAGCGGACCGGCGACGACCACGGTCGGGATCGCGACGAGCACGCCGAACGCGAGCGTGACTCCGAGGTTCGCGCCGAGCGCGTCGATCGCGACCAGCGGACCGGGGTGCGGCGGCACCAGGCCGTGCATGACCGAGAGACCCGCGAGGGTGGGGATCGCGATCGTCATGAGCGGCAGTCCGCTCCGGCGCGCGACCAGGATCACGACGGGGATGAGGAGGACGAGGCCGACCTCGAAGAACATGGGCAGGCCGATCAGCGCTCCGACGAAGCCCATCATCCAGGGCAGCGCGCGGGTGCTCGAGCGGGCGATGAGGGTGTCGACGATGCGGTCGGCTCCGCCGGAGTCGGCGAGGAGCTTGCCGTACATGGCGCCGAGTCCGATCAGGATGCCGACGCCTCCCATCGTGTTGCCGAAGCCGAGCGCGAAGCTGGCGACGGCGTCCGCGGGCGCCATCGCGGCGACGAGGCCCGTGGTCAGCGCGCCGATGAGCAGCGAGACGAAGGGGTGCAGCTTCAGCCAGGTGATCAGGACGACGATCACGGCGATGCCGAGGATCGCGGCGAGGATCAGCTGCCCCTGCGGGGCGGTGGTGGCGACCTCCTCCCCCGCGGCGCGGAGGAGGGAGGGGAGGGTCGGTGTCATGAGCATCCTTGATCGGTCCGACGGCTGGCGGACGTCCCGCAAGGGCGGGATATGTCCGACATAACCGGTGTTCTCGACGAGTATGTCCGATGAATGGCGCGGAGTCGAGAGTCAGCTTGGGAGGATGGGCGCATGACTGCGACGCCGCCGCCCTCCCTGCACCACTCGGTGCTCGACGAGCTCGGCTCGCAGATCGTGCGCGGGGAGCTCGCCCCGGGGACCGCGTTCAGCGCCGACGAGCGGGCCGAGCGACGCGGGGTGTCCCGTTCGGTGATGCGCGAGGCGGTGCGGGTCCTCGAGTCGCTCGGCCTGGTCACCTCGCGCCGCCGGGCGGGGACCCGGGTGCAGCCGCCGGAGTCGTGGAACGCCCTCGATCCGCGCGTCGTCGCGTGGAGCCTGGACGGGCCGGACCGCCAGCGGCAGCTCCACCAGCTCAGCGAGCTGCGCCTGGGCGTCGAGCCGCTGGCCGCTCGGCTGGCCGTGGCGAACGCGACGGCGGAGCAGCGCGAGGCGCTGACGGACGCCGTGCGCGTGATGTCGACGCACGCGGGATCGGCCGACCAGGGCGCGTACCTGGCGGCCGACACGACGTTCCACCGCACCCTGCTGTCGGCATCGGGCAATCCGATGCTCGCGCAGCTCGCCGACCTGGTCGCGGAGGTGCTGGCGGGGCGCACGCGGAACGCGCTGATGCCGCGGGAGGCCGACAGCGAGGCGCTGCGGCTGCACCGGGCGGTCGCGGTGGCGGTGGCGGAGGGGGACGGAGCGGCGGCGGAGGCGGCGATGCGCTCGATCGTGGAGGAGTCGGACAGGGCCGTGCAGGAGTCCTGAGGGGGTCCCGGGCGCCGGCGTTGGAGCGGAACCGGCGCTTGGCGCATCCGCTGGCGTGAAGCGCTCGTCGCATCGGGCGAACGTGAGGGGATGTCAGTAGTCGCTGGTTCTGTGCTCGTATGACGGGATCAGAAGTGGTGGAGGTGCTCGAGGTCGTGCGGGAGCGCGGGGATCGGGCGGGTGAGTTGGCGCGGTCGGCGTCGCCGGTGCTGCTGGCGGCGGCGGTCGAGCTGCATGCGGCGTACCGAGCGGCGGTGTCGTGTCCGGAGGCGTTCGCGCGGGGTCTGCCGCGGGGCGGGTCGGCGGATCTGGTGGAGCGCTCGGTCCGGGCGGAGCTCGCGGTGGGGTGCGGGGTGTCGGAGCGGGTGGTGTCCCGCGATCTGGAGGACGCGCGGCTGCTGATCGAGGATCTCCCGCGCACGCGGGAGGCGCTCGCTGGGGCGAGGCTGCGGTGGGAGGCGGGCCGGATCATCTGCGCGACCGCCGGCAGCCTGCCGCCGGAGTCGCGGGCGGTGTTCGACGAGCGGGCGTGCGAGCTGGCGCTCGTACTGACGCCCACGCAGCTGCGGCGCCGGGTGGCGCGACTGCGCGATGAGCTGCACGTCGAGCCGCTCGCCGATCGGCATGCGCGGGCTCGGGAGGATCGCGCGGTCTGGCTGGTCCCGGACGCGGACGGCATGGCGCTGCTGTGCGCACTGCTGCCCGCCCCGGTCGCCGTCGGGGCGTACGCGCGGCTGGACCGCATCGCGCGCTGCCTGCGCGACAGCGCAGACGGCGACGGAAGGGACGACGACGGGAGGATCGGCCCGGCGGACGAGGTGAGCGCAGCGACCGAGGCCTGCGGCGAGCAGCGCACGCTCGCGCAGTTGCGCGCCGATGCGCTCGCGGATCTGCTCTGCGACGGCGATGTGTTCGGGACGACCCCGCCCGGCGACGGCGAGGCGTCCGACAGTGCGGCCGCCCCTGCGACGTTCGTGCCCGGCGTACGGGCCGAAGTCCGGTTGACCCTCACCGCGAGCACCGCAACCGGCCACGACGACGCCCCCGCCGACCTCGACGGCTACGGACTCATCCCCGCCCACGTCGCCCGCGAACTCGCCGGAGCCGCCACGACGATCACCCGCGTCCTCACCGACCCCGACACCGGCACGGTCCTCTCGGTGGGCCGCACACACCGTCTTCCGCCACCGCGGATGCGGCTCGCGCTCCAGCTGCGCGACCGGACGTGCCGCTTCCCCGGCTGCACCCGCCCTGCATCCCGCGCCGAAGCGGATCACTCCGTCGAATGGCGTCACGGCGGGGAGACGAGCCTCGAGAACCTCGCCTCCCTCTGCACCGCCCACCACCACGTCCGCCACGGCGACCGCTGGACCTACGTCCTCCACCCCGACGGCACCGCCGACTGGACCACCCCCACCGGGCGCCGCATCACCACACGACCGGGCGACCTCCTTCCGGACCCGCCGCGACGCCGGCCGGCTCCGCTGGTCGAGGCGACAGGCACGGCATGACGGAGGAGGAGTCGACGAGAGCGCCCGACGGGCGGCGCTGGTTCCGCACGCCGCCTCCGGGGTTGCCGTGGAGCGTGGCGGAGCGCACAGTGGAGGCATGGTCGAGGGCTACTCCTCCGCGCAGGTGCGGGCCGCGGAAGCGCCGCACCTGGCGCGGCGCGAACCGCTCATGCAGAGGGCGGCGGACGGTCTCGCCCGCGAGATCCGCGCACTCCTGGCCGGGCGGCGCGACCGACGCGGACCGGGGACCGTGCTGGTGCTGGTCGGGCCGGGGAACAACGGCGGCGACGCCCTGTACGCGGCGGCCGAGGTCGCCTCCTCCGGTGTCGACGTCCTGCTCGTGCTGACCGCTGACCGCTGGCATCAGCGGGGGCTGGCCGTGGCGCTCGACGAGGGCTGCGACCGTGTCCCGGCGGACGACGTGCGGGCGCTGCTCGCCGCGATCGCGCGCGCGGACGTCGTGGTCGACGGGATCCTCGGGATCGGCACGCGGCATCCGGCCCTCTCAGGACGGCCGCGCTCGATCGTCGAGACGGTGATCGACGCTCTGGCCGACCGCGAGGAGCGTCCGGTGGTCGTCGCGGTCGACCTGCCCAGCGGCATCGGGCCCGACGACGGCAGCGTCGCCGATCCGACCGTGCTGCACGCGGATGTGACCGTCACGTTCGGGGCGATCAAGGCCGGGCTGCTCCTGCCGCCCGGTGACGCGTACGTGGGGCGGATCCGGCTCGTGGACATCGGACTCGGGCCGGACCTGGTCGGGGTCGAACCGCTCGTCCGGGAGTGACGCGGGCGCGGGCAGGAGTGACGCGGGTGCGGGCAGCGGGTTCCGGCTCCGTCAGCGGGTGAGGAGGTGCGACTTCTCGGGGTGCTCCTCGAACCACTGGCCGACGTACCAGCAGAGCGGCACGATGCGCCGAGCGCTCGAGGTCTCGATGTCGTCGACCGCGAACGCCACCAGCTCGCCGGCGAGGCCGCGGCCGCGGAACGGCGGAGAAGTGAAGGAGCGCACGAGCGAGACCGCCTCGTCGTTCTCGCGGTAGTCGAGGACGCCGACCAGCGCGCCGTCCTGATGCAGCTCGTAGCGAGACGCGTCGTCCGCGCGCCGGAAGTCCTGGGCCATGCCTTCAGCGTAGGACGGAGGCGGGCGCCACGGGACGGATGCCGAGAACCGGAACGTCAGGACTCGTCGCCGAGCAGATCACCGTCGACGTAGAACCAGCGGCCGTCCTCCCGGACGAAGCGGCTGCGCTCGTGCACGAGGCCGACGCCCTCCGATGATCGGTACGAGGCGCGGAACTCGACGAGTCCGTCGACGTCGTCCTCCCCTCCGCGGGCCGTGTCGACGATCTGGAGGCGCCGCCAGCGGACGTCGTCATCGAGGTCGACGCGCGGCGGCCGCGTCGAGGGGTGCCAGCTGGCGAGCAGGTACGGGGCGCTCCCGAGCACGTTGGCGCTGTAGCGGCTGCGCATCAACCGCTCGGCGGTGGGCGACGGGGTCTCGCCGAGATGGGCGGGGCGGCAGCAGTCGGCGTAGTGGCGGCGGCTTCCGCACGGGCAGGCGTCGGCGGGGTGCATCCGGACAGTGTCGCAGGTGGCGCGCCCGCCGACTCGGGAGGTGTGCATTCCCTCCACGTCCGCCCGCGCGACTTGAGACCGGCTGCGGATCTCGGAAGCGTGGCCGTCTCATCGACCACGGACGGAAAGGAACGACCGATGCTCACGCTCACCGACAACGCCAGCACTGTCGTCAAGACCATCACGGGACAGACCGAGACCCCCGTCGAGGGTGGCCTGCGCATCAGCGGGACCGACCTCGACGCCCAGAACTTCGCCGTCGCCGTCGCGCCGGCACCCGAGACGACCGATGCCGTCGTCGAGCAGGACGGGGCGCGCGTGTTCCTCGACGTCGCCGCCTCCGTCGCCCTCGGCGACAAGGTGCTCGACGCGCAGGTCGACGAGAGCGGCACCGTCAGCTTCGGGCTCGCCGCCCAGGGCTGACCTGCTCCGACGGCGGTCACGCCAGGACGTCCGAGAGGCCGCCTCCCCGCTCGCGGGAGGCGGCCTCTCGTCGATCCGGAGCCCGATCGGGCGGGCGGTGTCAGGACAGGATGTCGCGCGTCGTGAACCGGCCGGCGGCCAGCGCGCCGAACACCGCGACGTAGGCGAGCTGCAGCAGCGCGTTCTCGCCGAAGGAGCTCCACGCGACGGGGTCGCGCAGCAGATCCGCGAAGTCGAACCAGCGATCCGTGAACAGGAACGGGTGCAGCGCGTCGAGCTGCGAGAGCGATCCGACGATCTGCGCCGCGATCGATACGACCACGGTCGCGGCCATCGCTCCGACGGGGACGTCGGTCAGCGTCGAGATGAAGAGTCCGATCGCGGCGAGCCCGACGAGCGAGAGTGCCACGTAGACCGCGATCGCCAGGGCGCGGCCGATCGCATCGACCAGCGGCACGGTGCTGCCCGACAGCAGGGTGACCGGTCCGACCGGGAAGAGCGCGAAGCCGATGAGGATGCCCACCACCATCACCGTGAGGGCCGCGGCGAGGCAGAACGCGAGCGCGGCCGCGAACTTCACGGCGAGGAGCCGCAGCCGGCCGACGGGAGTGACGAGCAGGTAGCGGAGGGTGCCGAGCGACGCCTCGCCCGCGATCGCGTCTCCGGCGACCACTCCGATGGTCAAGGGGAGGAACAGCGGCACCGCCACCGTGATCGCGGCGAAGCCGGTGAAGAGGCCGTTGCCGCCGATCGCGCCCACGAAGGACGGACCGCCGCCCTCGCCGGAGAGGCGGACGGCGACGGCCAGCAGGACGGGGATCGCGGCCAGTGCGGCCAGCAGCGCCCAGGTGCGGCGACGGCGGAAGAGCAGCGCGAGCTCCGAGAGCAGGAGGGCTCCCACTCCCCCGCGGGTGCGGGACGCCTCCGCGGCGATCGTCTCAGCGCTCGACATCGAAGCCCTCCCCCGTCAGCTCGACGAAGCGCTCCTCGAGCGACGGCCGGCGCACGGCGAACCCGCGCACGCGGACCTCGGCTCGGACCAGTCCGGCGACGACCGACTCCGCGGCGACCGCGGGAGGCATCGCGGCGACGACGAGCGGCGGATCGCTCGGGTGGTCGGCGGGGGCGACGCGGGGGGCGAGCCCCTGCTCGACGAGGCTGCGCTGGGCGCGCTCCGGATCGGGGGTGACGAGCTCGAGGGTGGCCGCGTCGCCGCGGAGCTCGTCCAGACCGCCCTGCGCGACCAGGCGTCCCGTGCGCATGACGGCGGCGTGGGTGCAGAGCTGCTCGATCTCGGCCAGGAGGTGGCTGGAGACGAGGACGGTCGTGCCGTCGGCGTTGAGACTCCGCACGAGCGAGCGGACCTCGCGGGTGCCCTGGGGATCGAGTCCGTTCGTCGGCTCGTCGAGGACGATCAGGTCGCGCGGCGAGAGCAGGGCGACGGCGATGCCCAGTCGCTGCTTCATCCCGAGCGAGTAGGAGCCGACCTTCTTGCGAGCGGCGGCGCTGAGGCCGACCCGGGCGAGCGCCTCCTCGACGCGGAGCCGCCGGGTGCGGGAGGACGTGCCGGCCTCGGCGGCGTCGAACCGGCGGAGGTTCGCGGCCCCCGAGAGGAACGGGTAGAAGCCCGGGCCCTCGACCAGGGCGCCCACGCGCGGGAGGACCTCGGCCGAGCGGCGGGGCATGCTCTCACCGAGCACCGTGATGCTGCCCTCCGTGGGCGCGGCGAGGGCGAGCAGCATCCGGATGGTCGTCGTCTTGCCCGAACCGTTGGGTCCGAGGAACCCGAAGACCGCCCCGCGCGGGACGGCGAGGTCGAGCCCCGAGACGGCCTCCTGGCGCCCGAAGCGCTTGGTGAGGCCGCGCGTCTCGACCGCGAGGGCGGTCGCGGTCACCGACCGGCCGCGTCGACCAGGACGTCGACCGGCACGGAGCCGGCGAGGACGCGGCCGTCGTCGGTGAGGAGCACCGACACCAGCGCGGATTCGAGGGCGCGACCGCCGTCGACGCGGGTGGTGACGGCGTCGAGGGAGGCGAGTGCCTCGGAGTCGCCCGCGGGCAGCTCGACGACCGTGGCCCAGCCGGTGCCGGTGGTCACGACATCGGACGACTGCGCAGAGGAGGACTCTGCCTCGAAGGACTCTGCATCGGACGACTCCGCGCCGGGCTCGATCGCGGAGTCGTGCTCCGGGGCCGCCTTCTCGACGACCTCGGCTCCCTCGGGCGCGGTGAAGGCGAACATGGCGGCATCCGGGGCGTCGAAGTCGATGCTGGAGTAGGCGACGCTGAACGCGGGTGCGGTGCCGCCGCGCGCGGTCACGGCGACTCCGAGCGGGAGGCCGGTCTCTCCGTCGATCGAGACGGTGACCGAGCCGACGAGCGTCGAGCCCTCGCGCGGAGTGAGGACGAGCTCGTACGCGTCGCGGCCGGCGACCTCGACGTCGGAGCCGACGGCCACCGCGGTGGTCGGATCGATGCTCGCGAGCAGATCCTCCGCGATGCTCGAGGGCGTGGGGACCTCGCCCGACGGCACGGTGTCGGGTGCGGCCTCCCCGGACTCCGGAGGCAGGAAGTGGGTGGCCGTGTTCTCGGCGGAGTCGTAGACCCAGACGCCCTCGCCCTTCGTCGCGACCACGTCGCGCTCGGCGAGCCGGTCGAGGACCTGCAGGCGGGCACCCTGCTCGGCGTCCACGAAGACGCGGGCCTCGTGAGAGCCGGTGGCGAGCTCCATCAGGGCGCCGGCCGGGGAGGCGTCGGAGCCCGACGAGCCCGGCGCGGAGCCGCCGAGGGCGGAGAGGTCCGGCAGGCCGAGGTCGGAGGACTGCTCGATCTCACCCGAGAACGCGGTGACCTCGTTCTCGGCGGCGAAGGTCAGGAGCTCGGAGGCGGTCTTCTCGGGCAGGTCTCCTGCGGCGCTCGCGGAGAGGGGCAGGGCGACGGCCGCCGCGACGACGACCAGGGGGACGGCCGCAGCGGGCGCCCAGCGCTTCCATGTGGTGCTCATACCCCGGGAGGGTACGCGGCGAACCACCGAGCCGGCTGCGAGTCGCGCGACGTCCGAGGGGTCAGGAGACGCGCTGGGCCGAGACGACGACGTTGTCGACGTAGTGGCCGTAGGAGTCGTCGAACACCCCTCCACACGTGATCAGCCGCAGCTGCGCGGTGGGGGTCGGGCCGTAGACGTCCTCGGTCGGGAAGTCCTCCTTGGGCACGCTCACCGAGCCGGTCACCTCGAAGGTGCGGGTGCTGCCGTCCGAGAGCACGACGTCGACCGTGTCGCCGGGGACCAGCGCGGAGAGGTCGAGGAAGACTCCGGGGCCGATCCGCGAATCGACGTGGCCGGCGATGACCGCGGGGCCGATGTCACCCGGGACGACTCCGTCCCGGTACCAGCCCGCCCGGTCGACGGCGACGGGCGGCTGGATCCAGCCGGTCCCGTCCCGCGTCAGCGACTCCAGCGTCGAGTCGACGCCGATCGCGGGGATGACCACGCGCTCGGGCACGACCGCCGAGCGGGCCGGAGCCGCGGCGGCGACCGGGTCCTGCAGGGCCGCCGCCGCGCCGGCGCCGGGGGTCGACGGCGCGGTCGTGGAAGCCGTCGCCGGAGCGGAGGCGGCGGGCGCGCCCTCGGCGGCGGGCTCCGCCGCCGAGCAGCCGGCCAGCGCGAGCAGGGCCGCGAGGACGATCGCCGCGGGACTGCGCCGCATCAGCTCGCGCGTCCGCCGACGCTCGAGCGCCGGGCGATCAGGGCGACCGCTCCGGCGATGAGGCCGTACACCGCCAGGACGGAGACCACTCCGAGGGCACCCGAGACGATCGGAGCCGCACCGGTCGAAGCGACGTGCACGGCGGTCGCTCCTCCGCCGGTCTGGATGCCTCCGGTGGGCAGATCGCCCACGGCGGCGGAGTCGAGCACGGGAGAGAGAACGAGGCCCGCGTTCGCGTCGTCGAGGACGAAGAGCGAGGCGACGGATCCGGGAGCGAGGTCGAGATCGGACGTCGCCGAGACGGAGCCGGCCGAGACGTCGAGGCCGGACGGGCCCGCCGGCACGCTCGTGTAGGGCGAGGCCGTGCCCTGCGCCGCGCCGGTCGCGAGCGGGATGCCTGCCGCGGTGGAGACGTCGACCCGGGACGCGGTGGTCGAGGCCTGGATCACGCGGACGCGGGCCTGCCCGTCGGCGGGCGGGGTGAGGTCGTCGGTGAACACGGTCGTGCTCAGGACGGCGTTGCGCCCGAGGGCCGCGACCGTGAGCGGTGTGCCGCCGGTGACGTCGACCGCCTGCTCGATCACGGGCGCGGTCCCCTCCGGAGCGTCCGAGGGGACCATCGAGACGACGTACGTCCCGGTGTCGAGAGTCCAGTACGGCGAGACCGCCCCGTAGGCGACGTCGTCGAGTTCGAACGCGGCTCCGCCTCCCGAGAGCGACGTCAGGGTCACGTCGACCGCCTTCGTGTCGGGCGAGAGGTGCGCGACCCGCACCCATCCCGTCTCCTGCTCGGCCGCCGAGGCGGGCGCGGCGCCGAGTGCGGCCAGCGCGGACGCGGCGGCGAGGACGACCGCGGCGCGGGAGACGCGGCGGCGACGGGAGGAGCGGGTGGTCGGGAGCATGGCGGGTCCTTCGGGTGGAGGGGGACGTTCAGGGGGCGCCCGGGAGCAGCCCGGACGGCTCGTCGAGGTCGAGGGTGACGAGCAGGCCGGCGTCGGTGGACTCGACGGAGGTGGGGACGAAGTCGCCCGTCTGGCTGTCGAGCCACGCCGTGGCGGACGCGGTGGCGGAGGCGTCTCCGGGGACCTCGGCGCCGTTGAAGCCCGAGAGCAGCATCTGGTGGCGCACCCCGTCGGGCTCGCCCGCTGCGGCCGGGAAGTCGGCGACCGACAGCGGCGAGGCGGCGAGCTGCTGACCGAGCAGGAGGAGCAGACGGGAGTCGACCCGTCCCGCCTCGAGGAGCTCGCGGGCGGCCGGAGTCGAGGTGAGGGCGGGGTTCGTCGCCAACTGCCCGCCGGCCGATGCGCGCGCCGCCGTGAGGACGGCGTCGTCGGCGGAGGCCTGATCCGTGCCGTCGGCGAGCACCTGGCGCACCTCGACCGCGGAGTCTCCGTTGCCGAAGCTCACGACCGCCTCGGAGTTCTCGAGCGCGGTCGCGGTCTCGCCGGACGCGTCCGCGAGCAGCGCGGGGGTGGCGAGGACGTACTCCACCACGCGCCAGGCGGAGTCCGGCGCGGCGGCGGCGAGTGTCGACTCCGCCACGATCGTGTCGGCGGGGAACCCGGCGGCGGTGACGTCGGACACGAGGTCGTCCTCGACGAGCAGCACGGAGTCGGGGTCGACCGTGGAGGCGATCCAGGCGATCGCCTCGTTGGTGGCCGCGGGGTCGGCGGCCGTCCCGGCGGTGCCCACGGCGTCGCCGTCGTCGGGGAGGAGGAGCGGGACGGCGACGAGGGCGCCGCCGATCACGAGGACGCCGGCCGCGATGCCGGCGCCGATCAGGAGGCGGCGGCGTCGGGGGCGGACGGGGACGACGGTGCCCTCGTCGTCGGAGTCCTGCTCCCTGCCGTGCCAGCGGTGCTCGGAGGCGGGCACGGGAGCGGGGAGGGCGGAGCGGTCGCCGCGATCGACGGGAGGCGCCGCGGGCGCGGCGCGCGGAGCGGGAGGCGCCGCGGGCGGCAGGACGGGAGGTACTGCGGGCGGGGGTGCGACGGGGGTCGCGGGCTCGGTCTCGGGCTCGGGCTCGGGCTCGGGCTCGGGCTCGGGCTCGGGCTCGAAGATCTCGATACCGATCGTCGTGTCGTCACCCGGAGACGTCTCGACCGGCTCGACCTCGGCCGGCTCGTCGTCGACCAGCTCGGCCTCGACCGGCTCGGCGTCGATCGGCTCGGCCTCGGTGGGCTCGTCTTCGATCGGCTCGACCTCGATCGGCTCGTCTTCGACCAGCTCGGCGTCGACCGGCTCGTCTTCGACCAGCTCGGCCTCGGCTGGCTCGGCCGGATCGGCGTCGATCGGCTCGGCCACGATCGGGTCAGGAGACATCGGCTGCGCGTCGGAGGGCGCCTCCGCCACGGGCTCGTGCACGGGCGCGTCCTGGGGAACCGACGCGACCGCGGGCGCAGAGGCGGCGGTCGGCTTCGGCGCGAATCGCGACTCCGGCCGGTGCGTCAGCGCCCCGAACGTCGGAACCGGGACCGCCGTGACGGGCGGCTCGGGCTCGGGCACGGTGAGCGGTCCCGGCCAGGGTTCGACCGGCGCGGTGGGCTCCGGCTCGACGGGAGGGGTGGGCTCCGGTTCGACCGGAGGAGCGGGCTCAGGCTCCGCGGGAGGGGTGGGCTCCTCGACCGGCTCGACGTCGGGCGACGTCTCCGGCTCGACGACCGGCGCGCGCTCGGGCTCGACGACCGGCGGAACGACCGACTCGGCGTCCGGATCGGTGTCCGGCTCCTCGGCGGCGACAGCAGGCTCGGCCTCGGGAACCACGAAGGGCGCGAACGACTCCGCACCGGGACGTCGAGCGAGGGTGCGGTCGAGGTCGGGCTCCTCGGGTGCGGCGTCAGCATCCACTTCGCGGGGTGGGGCCTCGGTCCCGGCTGCAGCGGACCGCGCGGCGGCGAGGTCGAGTTCGCGGGCGCGGCTCAGCACCGGAACGGCACTCCTGGGCAGGGTGTCGTCGGAGAGCGGCGACGCGGCCGTCTCGTCGGCGACCTCCTCCGTCTCGGCGGGCTCCTCCGACGCGAAGATCGGCTCCGGATCGGCGGGGATCACCTTCCGCGTCGGCACCATGGTGATCGGCGGCGCCGCCTCCTCGCGGCCGCCGGTCAGGGACTGGACCTTCGAGAGCAGTCGCCGGGCCGCGGACGTCGGGCGCGCCATCAGCGCACGCTCCGTCCGGGCACGCTCGCGCGTCTGATGGTCATGACTCCTCTTCGGAGCCCTCGGCCCGATCGGATCGGTCCGTCGTGCGGTCGGGAAGCGCGCGCCCACGTGTGCATGCGCCCAGTCTCGCGGTGCAGTGGCGCAGAACGAAAGCCGAGTGGCGCGCGGGTGGCGGTGTCGGACGCGCCCGAAGGGGGTGCGCCGAGCCGGGACGCCCGGGATGATCGCAGGATGGACCTCCCGTTCCCCCTCCCGATCGCCCCCATGCTCGCCAAGGCGGTGGCCGCCGTCCCCGCGCAGGACAGCGTCGCGGGCGGCTTCTCCTACGAGCCCAAGTGGGACGGCTTCCGCGCGATCGTCTCGGTCTCCGACGGCGTCGTCGAGATCGGCAGTCGCGGCTCCAAGCCGCTCACCCGCTACTTCCCCGAGCTCGTCGAGGCTCTCGGACGCCTCCTCCCCGACGGTTGCGTCGTCGACGGCGAGATCGTGCTGGCGACCGGGCCCGACGGCGCGCAGCGGCTCGACTGGGACCTCCTCTCGCAGCGGATCCATCCGGCCGCGAGCCGGGTCGCCACGCTCGCCGCCGAGACCCCGGCGATGCTCGTCGCCTTCGATCTGCTCGCCGTCGCCGGGCGCTCGCTGCTGGAGGAGGCGTACTCGGCCCGCCGCGCGGCGCTCGCCGACCTGCTCGAGGGCGTGCCGCATCCGCTGCACCTCGGGCGCAGCACCGACGACGAGGCCCTCGCGCGCGACTGGCTCGAGCGGTTCGAGGGCGCGGGCCTGGACGGAGTGATCGCGAAGCCGCTCGCGGCCCCGTACTCCCCCGGCAAGCGCACGGTGCTCAAGATCAAGCACCACCGGACGGCCGACGTCGTCGCGATCGGCTACCGCGAGCACACCTCGAAGCCCGGTGTCGGCTCCCTGCTGCTGGGCCTCTACGACGACGACGGCCAACTGCGGCAGGTGGGCGGCGCCTCCGCCTTCTCGGACGCGCGCCGGATCGAGCTCGTCGACGAGCTCGCGGACGCCGTGGAGCGCGACGAGTCGGGCGACCCCGTGCGCGGCGACGGCGAGCGGAGCCGCTTCTCGGGCTCCAAGGACACGTCCTTCGTCCGGCTGCGACCGATCCGCGTGCTCGAGGTGCGCTACGACCAGCGCGAGGGCGACCGGTTCCGGCACACGGTGCAGTTCGAGCGCTGGCGCCCGGATCGCGAGGCGCGCTCGTGCACCTTCGAGCAGCTGGAGCAGCCGGTCGCCTACGACCTGCAGGACGTCCTGGGCTGAGGGGCGGTCAGCCGACCGGCTTCTTCGCGCGGCTCGGCTGCACGCGCGGCGGCTCCCCCGGCATCTTCGGGAAGTCGGGCGGGAAGGGCAGCTCGCCGAGCCCCTCCGACACGTCCCGCTCCCACCAGCCGAGCAGGGTCTCGAGCGTGCCCGCGGTCTCGTGCATCCGCGCCCACGGGTCGCCCGTGGAGCGGAGCCGGTCCGGGACCGTGCGGATCGTGAAGGCGGCGGGGTCGACGCCGTCGAGCTCCTCCCACTCCACGGGGCACGACACCGGCGCGTGCGGCAGAGGACGCGGACTGTAGGCGCCGGCGATGGTGCGGTCGCGGTTCGCCTGATTGAAGTCGACGAAGAGGCGCTCGCCGCGCTCCTCCTTCCACCACGCCGTGGTGACGTCCTCGGGCATCCGCCGCTCGAGCTCGCGGGCGGCGGCGATGACCGCGTGGCGCACCACGAGGAACTCGTGCTCGGGCACGATCGGCGCGAACACGTGGAGCCCGCGATTGCCGGAGGTCTTCACGAACGCCTCCAGCCCCGCCTCGCGGAGCACCTCGCGCAGGACGTGCGCGGCCCGCACCGCCTCGGCGACGCCGGTGCCGGGCTGCGGGTCGAGGTCGATGCGCAGCTGGTCGGGGTGGTCGGAGTCCTCCGCCCGCGAGGCCCACGGGTGGAAGACGAGCGTGTTCATCTGCGCGGCCCAGACCGCGACGGCGGGCTCGTCGATCACGAGCTGCGGATGCACGCGTCCGCTGGGGTAGGTCACCGGCACCGATCGGACGTACTCCGGTGCGCCCTTGGGCGGGTTCTTGGAGAAGAACTGCTCGCCGTCGATCCCGGAGGAGAAGCGCTGCAGCGAGATCGGGCGGTCGCCGTTGGCCGCGACGAACGCGTCGCCGACGGCGATGAGGTACTCGGCGACCTCGCGCTTGGTGATCCCCGGCTCGGGGTAGAGCACCCGGTCGGGGCTCGAGAGCCGCACCTCGCGATCGCCGTGCGGTCCGGGGACGGTGAGGACGACGGCGTCACGGGGCATGCCCACACGCTAGCCCGCGGTGCCTCCGGGCGACAGGGGCCCTCCGCGGCGCCGTCGGAGCCGGATCGGGCCCTTCGCGCGCGACGGATCGACGACCTGCCCGCCCTGCACGATCTCGATCTCGCCGCGGTCGACGAGCCGGCGCGCCGCGCGGCGCACGGGCTCCATCAGGGGCCGCCAGTCCTCGCCGCCGACCTTCCGCGCGACCTCGGACGGGCAGGCGGTCGAGGACGCCGCCCGGGCGAGCAGGACGGTGCGGATCTCGTCCTCGAGCCGCGCCTCCTCCGGGCCGACTCCCCGGCGACGGCAGGCGTCGGAGCAGTACTTGACGTCCTCCCAGTCGCGCGCCCACTTCGCGCGCCACTGGATCTCGCGGCCGCAGGAGGCGCAGACCTTGCTCTCGGGGCGGGCGGAGGACTCGCGGACACGGTGGGCCATCCTCCGAGTCTGCGCGGGCATCCGGTCTTCTGCCACCGGTTGCGGGATGCCGAGGGGACCTGCAGGCGCCGGTGTCATACTCCGCAATGCGGCCGAGGTCCCGGGGTCTGTACGACAGGCTGGAGGGACCGTGCTGCGGCACGAAGGCGGGCCGTCCCGGTCGCCGCGCCGCACCCCGAACGATCAGGAGTCTCCGATGAGCCGTGAGAACCTCGCCACCACCTCCGACGCCGACGCCGGCGCGCACCACCGCGCGGCGTTCGCCGGCCTGTCCCCGGAGGAGTTCAAGCTCGCGTTCCGCAACCACGCCGCGGGCGTCGCGCTGATCACGGCCGACCCGGGCACCGGCCCGGTCGCCCTGACCGCGACCTCGGTGTTCTCGGTCAGCGCCGAGCCTCCGCTCTTCGTCTTCTCGCTGTCGGCGGCCTCCTCGAGCACGCCCGCGATCCGCGCCTCCGAGACGCTCGTCGTCCACCTGCTCGGCGCGCAGCAGCTCGACCTCGCGCGACTGGGCTCGACGAGCGGGATCGACCGCTTCGCCGACACGTCGCTCTGGTCGCGGCTGCCCACCGGCGAGCCCTACTTCCCGGCCGCCGCGGCGTGGATCCGCGGCACCGTCATCAACCGGATGGAGGCGGGCTCGTCCACGATCGTGGCCGTGCACGCCCTCGAGGCGCACGTTCCCGAGGACTCGGACGCCACGGCGCCGCTGGTCTACCACAACCGCACCTGGCACCACCTCGGCGAGCACTCGCGGCTCGGCTGACCCGCTCGAAAATCGAAGCGGCCGTCCTCGGCATCCGAGGGCGGCCGCTTCGGCGTTCAGCCCGGCTCAGGCGTCGCCGACGGCGACAGCACTGATCAGGCGTCGCCGACGGCGACAGCGCTGATCAGGCGTCGCCGACGGCGACCGGGCGGCCCGGCGTGTTGGACCACTGCGACCAGGAACCCGGGAACACCCGCGGGGCGAAGCCCGCGAGCGTGAGGGCGACCGCATCGGCTGCGGCCGTCACTCCGGAACCGCAGTAGACGCCGACGGGCGCGTCGCCGCTTACGCCCAGTGACTCGAAGCGGGCGCGGAGCTCGTCGCCCGGCAGGAAGCGGCCGGAGTCGTCGACGTTCGCGGTCGCCGGGGCGTTGCGGGCGCCGGGGATGTGCCCCGCCCGCGGGTCGATCGGCTCGACGTCCCCGCGGAACCGCTCGGGTGCACGGGCGTCCAGCAGCACGCCGTGCCCGGGCAGCGCGGCGGCGTCGTCGATGTCGAGCACGGGCAGCGCGCCGTAGCGCAGCTCCACGTCCCCCTCCGGATGCTCGACCGGCCCGGTCGCGAGCGGGCGGCCCGAGCCGGTCCACGCGCGCAGCGAGCCGTCGAGCAGGCGCACTTCCGCCACGCCGGCGGAGCGCAGCAACCACCAGGCACGGGCCGACGACAGGTTCTTGAG
The DNA here is from genome assembly GCF_003044275.1 of Rathayibacter caricis DSM 15933. Taxonomy (NCBI): domain Bacteria; kingdom Bacillati; phylum Actinomycetota; class Actinomycetes; order Micrococcales; family Microbacteriaceae; genus Rathayibacter; species Rathayibacter caricis. The sequence continues at coordinate 3,347,305 of NZ_PZPL01000001.1, forward strand.
GTCGTCGTAGACGACGACGGACTGTCCCTGCCGCAGGCCCCAGCGGCGCGCCGCCTCCTGCAGCCGCTCGACGGAGGGCAGCGGGTGCCGTCCCTGCTCCGGTGCACCGTGCTCCGCCAGCTCGTGGTCGAGGTCGACGTAGACCGCGCCGGGCAGGTGGCCCTCCAGGTACGCCGGGCGCCCGTCGGGGCGGTCCAGCCGCCAGCGCACGTCCAGGACGAGGGGCGGCTCGGGCGAGGCGAGGGCCGCCTCGAGCTCGTCGGGGGCGACGAGGACATCGCTCCGGGCGGGGGTGTCGGTCATGACGGTCCTTTCGAGGGGGCGCTCACAGCGCTGTTCCGGGATTCAGGATGCCCTGCGGATCGAAGACCCGCCGCACCGCTCGCTGCAGGGCGACGACCTCGGGTCCGAGCTCACGGCGGGCCCACTCGCGCTTGAGGGCGCCGACGCCGTGCTCGCCGCTGACGGTGCCGCCGAGCTCCAGGGCGAGGGCGAAGACCGCCTCCGCGGCGGCCTCGGCTTGGCGCCGGGCCGCGTCGGAGTCGTTGCGCACGCGGATGATCGGGTGCAGGTTGCCGTCGCCCGCGTGGGCGAAGACGTAGACGTCGGCACCGGTGTCCTCGGCGATCGCGTGCACCCGCCGGATCGCCTCGGCGAGCCGGGACCGCGGCACGGCGATGTCCTCGATGAGGACCCGGCCGCGCGCCTCGATCGCGGGGAGGGCGTCGCGGCGAGCGGAGGCGAGCGCGAGTCCCTCCGCGGGGTCGAGCGTCGTCTCGACGCTGAGGGCGGTCTCGGCGAGGACGGTGCGGACCGCCTCGATCTCGTCGGCCGCGCCGAAGCCGTCGGTCTGCACCAGGAGGAAGGCGCCGCCGCGGAGGGCCAGCGCGGTGCCCCGGAGGGCGTCGATCGCCCCGAGCGTACGGTCGTCGACCAGTTCGAGGACGCTCGGGCGCAGTCCCGCACGGGCGAGGGCGGTGGTGGCCTCGGCTCCGGTCGCGACGTCGGCGAAGTAGGCCGCAGCGGTGGCGACGGACCGTGGCCGCGGGAGGAGTCGCAGCGTGGCGCCGACGACGACGCCGAGACTCCCCTCCGAGCCCACGACGAGTGCCGTGAGATCGAGACCGACGACGCCCTTCAGAGTGTCGCGGCCGAGGTGCACGAGCGACCCGTCGGCCAGCACGACGTCGAGGGCGAGGACCGCGTCGCGGGTGACCCCGTACTTGGCTCCGCGGAGGCCGCCGGCGTTCGTCGCGATGTTGCCGCCGACGGTCGAGATCTCCACGCTGCCGGGGTCCGGGGCGTAGAGGAGGCCGTGCTCGGCGGCGGCCCGGTCGAGGTCGGCCGTGATCACGCCGGGCTCGACGCGCGCGACCTGGTCGACGGGGTCGATCGAGAGGATGCGGTGCAGTCCCGAGACGTCGAGGATCAGCGAGCCCTCCCCGGCGCTGGCGGCTCCCGCGAGCCCGGAGGCGGCTCCCCGCGTCACGACGGGGATCCCCTCCGCGGACGCCCGGGCGAGGGTCGCGCGCACCTCGTCGACCGAGCGGGCACGGACGACCTCCGCCGGGACTCCGCCCGGGGACCAGCCCGAGCGGTCGGCGCGGAGGGAGGGGAGATCGGGCGCGAGGGCGCTCACGCGTCGAGCCGCTCGACGATCGGCGCGGCACCCGCAGAGACCCTGACCCGCTCGAGGAAGAGCACGACGGTCGCGGCGACGGAGCGGTGCGTGACGTCGTTCAGGACGTCGTGCCGGCCGCCCGCGACCAGGTGGATCTCGGCGTGCGGGGCGGTGCGGTGCACGGCGACCGCCTCCTCCACGGGGCTGACCGGGTCGGCGTCGCCGTGCAGGGCGAGCAGCGGCACCGCGACGGCGCTCGCCGCCACCGCGAGCAGCTCGGGCGGCAGGACAGCGGTGGGGACGGAGCCGGTCTCGCGGGCGAGGACGCCGGCGTGGGCCGGGCAGGCGGTGCGATCGGCGACGGCCGCTCCCTCGGGGCGGACCGGGAGGCCCGCGACCACGACGGCGTCGACCGCGGTGGTGGCCGCGATCTCGAGCGCGATCGCCGCGCCTGCGTCGGAGCCGACGAGCACGACGGGGGCGACGAGGGACGGATCGGCGAGGAGCGCCCGCGCGGCATCGGCGACGCCGTCGGCGATCGCCTCGCCGAGCACGCGGACCCGGTAGGCGTCGCGGGCGAGGCGGGAGCCGAAGCGCTCGTAGACGGCCGGGGTCTCGCCCCGGCCGGCGAGCACGACGAGCGTGCCGCGCGGGGCGATCCCGTCGGGCTCGTCGAAGGCAAGAGGAGCGGGTGCGAGGGCGGGGGCGGTCATGCGGGGACCCTTTCTGAGGGGACGGTGTCGCGAGGAACGGTGTGGGGATGCAGGAGCTCGGCCAGCGCGAGCGGCGCGCGGGCCGCCTCCGCTCCGTGCCGGCCGAGGAGGGACTGGAGGCGCTCGTTCACGGGCGCGGGCACGCCCGTGCGCCGCGAGAGCAGCACGATCTCGCCGTTCAGCAGATCGACCTCGCTCCCGGCGCCCCGGGCGAAGCTCTGCCAGGTCGAGAGGCGCCCGGGGACGTGCCCGGGAACCGGATCGACGACGAGGCGCGTGCCGTCGTCCTCGGCGATCGCGCGGCCGTCGGCGAGCAGCACGGCCCGCGCCTCCGCGGCGAGCGCCGTGCGCGCCTGCGCCCTCTCGACGTCCGTGCCGGCGAAGAGGTCGAGGCCGTTCGCCGTGTTGACGATGAGCTTCCGGGCCTTCCAACCGCTGATGTCGCCGACGGCGCGGGCGGCGAATCCTGCGCGGCGGAGGATCGCGGCGTACTCCTCCGCGCGCGGGTCGTCCGCGTCCGGGTACCGGCCGATCCAGAGCACGCCCACGGTCGGGAAGGACGGCGAGACGACCTCGCCGGGCTCGAGGAAGCTCGCGGCGATGCCGATCGAGACGCCGAAGACGTCGCGGAAGCGGCGGAGCGCCGCGTCCTCGGCCGCGAGCCCGTTCTGCAGGGTGAGGACGGGCAGGTCGGCGCCCGCTCCCCCGCCGACCAGCGGTGTCCAGGCCCACTCGGCGAGCGCCGCCTCGGCGTCCTGCGCCTTGACCGCGAGCACGAGCACGTCGCCGCGGATCGGCGCGACCTCCTCCGGCCCGGCGGCCACCGGCACGGCGACGCTCTCGTCGCCCGCCGGCCGGCGCACGGTGAGCCCGCTCCTGCGCAGCACGCGGAGCTGCTCTCCGCGGGCCACGAGGACGACGGGGTGCCCGGAGAGGTGGAGCTGCGCGGCGAGGACGGAGCCGACGGCGCCCGCTCCGATCACCACGAAGCGCCCGCTCATGCGACGGCTCCCGCTACGGACGTGCCCGGCACGGCGGCCAGGAGCGCCCGGGTGTACTCCGCCTGTGGCGAGCCGAAGACCTGCGCGGTCGTCCCCGCCTCCTCGATGCGCCCACGGTTCAGCACGACGACCTCGTGGGAGACCTCGGCGACGACCGCGAGATCGTGCGAGACGAACAGGTACGCCACTCCGAGGTCCTGCTGCAGCTCGACGAGCAGGTCGAGGATCTGCGCCTGCACCGACACGTCGAGCGCCGAGACCGGCTCGTCGAGGAGCACGAGGTCCGGCCCGAGCGCGAGAGCGCGGGCGAGGGCGACGCGCTGGCGCTGACCGCCGGACAGCTCGACCGGCAGCCGGGAGAGGGACGACTCCGGCAGCCCGACCCGCTCGAGGAGCTCGCGGGCCCGCTGCAGCCGCGAGGAGCGGTCCCCGAGGCGGAACGAGACCAGCGGTTCGATCACCGACTCGAGCACCGTGAAGCGGGGGTCGAGCGCGGCGAACGGGTTCTGGTGCACGAGCTGGATCCGGCGGCGCAGCGGCCGCCACTCCCGCTCGCGCGCCCGGGTCACGTCGACGCCCTCGACCAGCACGCGGCCGCTCGTCGGCGCGACGAGTCCGAGCGCGATCCGCAGGGCGGTCGTCTTGCCCGATCCGGACTCCCCCACCAGGGCGAGGGTTTGCCCGGCGCGGATCGAGAACGACACGTCGTCCAGCGCGCGGAGGTCGGGCCGGCGGCCCGGCAGAGCGAATTCGTGCACCACGTTCTCGATGCGGAGCACCTCCGGCGCGGGCTCCACCCGCGTGAAGCGCGGCACGATCGCGCCCCCGTGTCCCAGGCCCGGGGCGGCGGCGATCAGCGCCCGGGTGTACTCCTCGCGGGGAGCGACGAGGATCCGCGCGGGTGCTCCCTCCTCGACCACGCGGCCCGCGCGCATCACGAGCACCCGGTCGGCCCGGTCGGCGGCGACGGCGAGATCGTGGGTGATGATCAGGAGCGAGATGCCCTGCTCCCGCACCAGCGACTGCAGGTGGTCGAGGATCCGCTTCTGCACCGTGACGTCGAGCGCCGACGTGGGCTCGTCGGCGATGATCAGCCGCGGCTTCCCCGCGAGCGCTATCGCGATGAGCGCCCGTTGGCGCAGTCCGCCCGAGAGCTCGTGCGGGTACTGCCGGGAGCGCAGCTCCGGGTCGTCGATGCCGGCCTCGGCGAGCGCCGCCAGCACCTCCGCGTCGACGGAGCGGCGGTCGACTCCGCGCAGGCGCACCGACTCGGCGACCTGCGCGCCGATGCGCAGCGTCGGGTTCAGCCCGACCATCGGATCCTGCGGCACGAGGGCGACGAACCGACCGCGGAGTCGGCGCAGCTCCTTCTCGGACGCGGCGGTCACGTCGGAGCCGTCGATCGTGATCGATCCGCCCGTCACGCGGCCGTTCGCCGGGAGCAGGCCCAGCACGGCGTTCGCTGTCGTGGATTTGCCGGAGCCGGACTCGCCGACGACCGCCACGATCTCGCCCGGGGCGATCTCGAGCGAGACGTCGTGCACCACGGGCCGGCCGTCGTACGAGACCGAGAGGCTCTCGAGCCGCACCAGCGCGCTCATCGCTGCACCTCCTCGATCGTCTTGGCGACGTGGTTGAGCGAGAACACCAGCAGTCCGACGAAGAGGCCGGGCAGCAGGGACAGCCACGGGCTCGTCACCAGGTAGTTGCGGCCGGTCGAGATGAGCGTGCCCCACTCGGCCGCGGGCGGAGCGGCTCCGAAGCCGAGGAAGCTCAGCGCCGCGACCGCGATGATCGCCGTGCCGAGATCCAGGACGGCGAGGACGGCGACCGGGCCCCAGGAGTTGGGCAGCACGTGCCGCACCAGCACCCGCAGTCGCGTGGCTCCGCCGGTGCGCGCCGCCTCGACGTAGGGCAGCGTCTTCACCCGGAGCACCTCCGCCCGCGTCGTCCGCGCGAATCCCGGCAGGATCCCTATCCCGACCGCGAGGGCGACGGGCAGTGTCCCGAATCCGATCGCCGTGACGATCGCCAGCGCGAGCAGCAGGCCGGGAACGGCGAGCAGGACGTCGACGATCCGCATGATCACGGCGTCCACGACTCCCCCGGAATAGCCGGAGACGACCCCGAGTGTCAGACCGCCGACCAGCGCGATGGCCAGGGCGATCACGGTCGCCTGGATCGTGAGCGCTCCGCCGTGCAGGACGCGCGCGAACAGGTCGCGGCCGAGCTCGTCGGTGCCGAAGAGGTGCGCGGCGCTCGGCGCCTGGAGCTTGTCGATCGGAGCGGTCGCGTACGGATCGTACGAGGTGAACAGCGCGGGAGCGATCGCCGACACCAGCACGAAGACGGCGAAGGCGAGGGCGATCAGGAAGCCCGGTCGGCGCAGGAGCAGGCGGAGCGTCCGCCGCCGCCGCGCCCCGCGCCCGTGCGCGGTCGCGACGGGAGTCACGACGGGCGGCGCGGCCTCGACGGAGGTGTCGGGACGGGTGAGTTCGAGCGTCACGGTCGAGCCGCCTTCGGGGTGTAGGTGATGCGCGGATCCAGGAGCGGGTAGAGCAGGTCGACCAGGAGGTTCACGCCCACGAAGACCGCGGCGGCGAGCACCACGATCGCCTGGACCACCGGCACGTCCTGGGTGAGCACCGACTCCTGGGCGAGAGTGCCGATGCCCTGCCGGGCGAAGATCGTCTCGGCCACGATCGCCCCCGTCACGGTGTTGCCGGCGAGGACGCCGAGGATCGTCAGCGTCGGGAGCGAGGCGTTGCGGAACGCGTGCCGCCACTGCACTGCCGCCCGACCGAGCCCCTTCGCCCGCGCGGTCGTGATGTACGACTCCGTCTGCACGTCCGCGAAGCTGCGGATCAGCACCTGGGCGAGCATCGCCGAGGTCGGGATCGCCATCGTGACCGCCGGCAGGATCAGGCTCGCCGGCGTCGCGCTGCCCGTGGACGGCAGCAGGTGCAGCGTGAAGGCGAAGAACTGGATGAGCAGGAGCCCGATCCAGAAGCCCGGGAACGCCACTCCCGCCGAGGGGAGCCTCCCCAGCACGGTCTTGAGGGGCCGCCACTGCACCAGCGCCGCGACGTACGCGAGCGCCGTGCCGCCGACCAGGGCGAGGCCGATCGCCAGAGCGCTGAGCTGCAGCGTGCCCGGCAGCTTCTCGGCGATCAGGTCGGTGACCGGGATCCCCTTCGTGATCGACGTGCCGAAGTCGCCCCGCAGCGCGCTGCCGAGCATGCCCGCGTACTGCTGCCAGACCGGCTGGTCGAGGCCGTAGCGGGCCTGCGCCTCGGCGAGCTGCTGCGGCGAGAGCGAGTCGAGCTCGACGTTGTTGGCCGACAGGAGGAGCGCCAGCGGGTCGCTCGGCAGCAGCCACAGCACGGCGAAGGTCACCGTGTACGCGGCCCAGAGCACGAGGACCGCCTGCGCGACCCTCCCGAGGACGTACCGGCCGAGGCCGGAGGAGGCGGAGCGCGAGCCCGGCCTCCCGCCGACCACGGCGGGCGGAGCCTCGAGGGTCGTCACGGCTGGATCCAGGCGTCGGCGAAGTCGCCGAACGACTCCGAGGTGAAGCGGAAGCCGTGCACCCGGGACGAGACGCCCGCCAGCTGCACCCGCTCGGCGAACGGGAACACGAGCGCGTCGTCGATCAGGTAGTCCTGCAGCTCGGCGTAGACCGCGGCACGGGCGGTCGGGTCGACCGTCTGCACGCCCTCGTCGAGCAGTGCCTGCACCTCGGCGGCCTGCTCCGGAGCGAAGTTGTTGACCGCCTGCGCCTTCGATCCGGCGACGCGCGAGTCGACGATCCACTGGATCACTCCGGGATCGGCCCGCGTGTAGTACGTCGAGATCAGGTCGTACTGCCCGCTGCCGAGCACGTCGGCGCGCTGGGCGTTGGTGATCACGTTCAGCTCGAGATCGATGCCGACCTGCTTCAGCTGGTCCTGGATCAGCTGATCGCCCGCGCCGAACTGCGCAACGATCGGGACCGACAGCGTCAGCCTGCGGCCGTCCTTCGACCGGTACCCGTCGTCGCCGAGCTCCCAGCCGGCCTCGTCGAGCAGCTCGCCCGCGCCCTCGGCGTCGAACGCCAGAGCGTCCGACTCGTCGACCCAGTAGGGCGTGGTCGTGTTGTAGACGCTCGTCACCGCCGGGTAGTCGGCACCGAACACCGTCGTCGCGTAGGTCTCGCGGTCGATCGCCTTCTGCACCGCCTGCCGCACGCGCGCGTCCGAGAGGATCCGCCCCTCGGCGACGTTGGGGTAGTAGTTGCTCGCGGGTCCCGGCAGTGCGCGGCTCTCGACCGTGTCGCCGCCGCCCGTGATCACGGCCTGGTCGTTCTCGGTGATCGGATTGCGCGGCCAGGCGACGTCGATCTCGTCGCTGGTGAGCTGTCCGACGCGCACGCTGTCCTCGGCGACGTAGGTGACGTCGATCCCGTCCAGGTGCGCCTCCCCCGTGTTCTCGCGCAGCGCCGAGCCCCAGGCGTACCCGTCGCGCTTGTCGAGCGTGATGCCCGTGCCCGGGGTGTAGTCGGTGAGGGTGAAGGGGCCCGAGCCGACGACGTTCCCGAGGCAGCGCTCCTCGGGGGTCGCGGCGTACGAGGAGGCCGCGAGGATCGCCAGATTCGTGGTCGAGGTGCCCTGCAGGAACGAGGCGTTCGGAGCGGCGAACCGCACGGTCACGGTGTCGGCGTCGACGACGTCGGTGCCGGCGTAGCCCGCGAGGTAGACGCCTCCGTAGGCGGAGGGCAGCTCGGCGAGCGTCGCCTGCGCGCTGTCGAAGGCGGTCTTGACGCTGTCGGCGGTGAACGCGGTGCCGTCCGAGAAGGTCACGTCGCTCCGCAGGTCGAAGGTGTACTCGGTTCCGGAGTCGTTCACCGTCCAGTCGGTCGCGAGCCAGGGCCGGATCTCGCCGGTCTCGGGGTCCTGGTCCGTGAGGGAGTCGGCGACGTTGCGGATCACCGTGCGGTGCTCGATCCAGTAGGTCTGGAAGGGGTCGACGCACGAGAACGCCGCGTTGTCGGGGAAGAACGCGAGCCGGAGGCGGCCCCCGTCGACCGGGGCGGAGTCGCCCGAGCCGGTGCCCGCGTCGGAGGCGCCGGAGCAGGCGGTGAGGGCGAGCGCGGAGGCGAGGGCCAGCGCTGCGGCGGACGCCGCGCGGGATCGTCGGAAGGGTGCGGTCATGTCGGTGTCTCCAGAGAAGGGTGGTGCGGGAGGGAGGGCCGGTGCGCGCCGTCAGCGCACGGCGGCCGCGAGGCTGCGGGTGCCGAGGATCACGAGGGCGGCGTCGTCCTGCGGAGGGTGCACGCGCGAGGCGAGCACGTCGCGCAGGTGCCGCTCGAGCGGGTGGTGCCGGGTGAGGCCGGGATTGCCGAGGGCGGCGACGGCGGTCTCGACCGCCGCGACCGCGGACCTGGTGGCGAGGAGCTTGCCGGCGAGGACGCGCTCGGCGGCCTGCGGGTCCCCCGCGTCGACGCGGGCGGCGAGCGAGAGGAGCACCTCCTCCGCCTGCACGAGCTGCGCCTCGATCTCGCCGGCGACGGAGCGGATCCGCTCGGTGGTCGCGATGGGCCGCCCGAGGGAGGTCGGCACCCGCTCGTTCGCGAAGCGCACGAAGAAGCTCTGCGCGGCGCGGCCGACCCCGACGTAGAGCGCGGCGACCGCGAGGCCGAAGCCGCCGGCGGCACCCGCCTCGGGAGGCAGCTGCGAGCGCGGGGTGCCGCGGAAGTGCTCGATCGGGATCCGCACGCGGTCGTAGACGACGTCGTGGGTGCTGGAGGCGCGCTGACCGAGGTGGTCCCAGGTCCGCTCGATCCTGACGCCGGCGGCGTCGCCGGGCACGATCGCGTGGCCGAGCTCCGGCTCCCCCGACGGACCCTGCGGGTCGACCGCCCAGACGAGGTGGTACGCCAGGCCCTCGGAGCCGGTGGCGAAGCCCTTGCGCCCCTCCAGCACCCAGTGGTCGCCGTCGCGGCGGATCGTGGTGGCGGGCAGTCCGCCGCGGGCCGGCGCGCCCCACTCCGGCTCGGCCCGCACCGCGTTCAGCAGCACGGGGCGCTCGCGCGAGTCCTGGAGGACCGAGCGGTAGAGCTCCTCCGGCCAGATCCCGGAGCGGTCCTGCGCCGCGTGCTGCAGCGCGGTCATCGCCGAGATGAGCGCGACGGCCGGGTCGCCGGCGCCCAGTGCGCCGAACACGCGCACCAGATCGACGGTCGAGGCGGGGGTGCCGCCGTAGCGGGTGCCGACGGCGAGGGTCAGCAGTCCTGCGTCGTGGACGGCCCGGATCCCCTCCCACGGGAACTCGGCGGTGCGGTCGTAGTGCTCGGCCGTCTCGGCGAGGCGCGCGGTGACGCGGGCGAGGGCGCGGTCCGACAGGTCCGGCGCGTCGATCAGGGGCGCGGTCAGGAGGCTCACGCCGACACCTCCGCGAGCTCGCGCTCGGCCTCGAGCGGCGGTTGCGCGACGACCTCACCGCGGCGCCCGGTGGCGTCGCGGTGCGCGAGCTCCTGCCGCACGAGCGGGATGAGGTAGCGGCCGTAGTCGATCGCGTCGTCGAGGTTGTCGTACCCGCGGATCGAGATCAGGTCGGCGCCCAGGTCGACGTAGTCGAGGATCGCCGCCGCCACCGTCTCGGGCGTGCCGACGAGCGCCGTCGAGGCGCCCTGCGCTCCGGTGGCCGTCGCGGTCGGGGTCCAGAGCGCGCGGTCGTGCAGATCCTTGCGCTTCGCGATGTCGAGCAGGCGCTGGGACCCCACGTTCGCCGGGCCCGAGGCGCCGGGCGTCTGGACCCACAGCCCCTTCTCGCCCTTGCGCGGGGTCCCGGTCGTCGCCGAGCGCCCCTGCAGGATCCCGAGGATGCGGTGCGCCTTCTCCCAGGCGAGCTCCTCGGTCGGCGCGATGATCGGGCGGAACGTGACCCACGTGCGCGGCGCGTCCGCACGCCCGGCCGCGAGGGCCGCGTCCGCGATCCGGTCGATCTGCTGCTGCGTGTCGGCCAGGGGCTCGCCCCACAGGCCGAAGATGTCGGCGAGAGCCCCGCCCTGCCGGTAGGCCTCGTCGCTCGATCCGCCGACCGAGACCGGGATGTCGCCGCGCACCGGGCGCACCCGGGAGACGAAGTCCTCGAACCGGTAGTAGCGGCCGTCGTGGTCGAACGGCTCGGTCGCCGACCAGACGCGACGCAGGATCCGGATGTACTCCTCCTGCCGCGCGTAGCGCTCCGCCTTGCCGAGGCGGTCGCCCTCGCGGGCCTGCTCGTGGTCGCTCCCCCCGGCGATGAAATGCACGACGGCGCGGCCGCCCGACAGCTGGTCGAGGGTGGCGAGCGCCTTGGCCGCGACGGTCGGGTACACCGTGTTCGGGCGCAGGGCCACGATCGGCTTCAGGTGCTCGGTGTACTGCGTCACCGCCGCGGCGATCGTGAACGGGTCGTGCCCGGCCGAGCCGTACGGGACGAGGGTGTAGTCGAAGCCGCCCTCCTCGAGGATCCGGGAGTAGCGGCGCAGGTGGGCGACGTCGACCGCGCTCTCGGTGAGGCCGTTGACCTCGTTCGAGCGGTTGACGTTGATGGCGGAGATGAACTCGACGACCACGGTGGGTCCTTTCGGAGGGTGCGTGCGGGCACGGCGGAGAGACCTCGCTGCGGAGGTCGGAGGCGCCCGGGAGCGGGGCGCGGAGGGATTCGGGCCGGACCGGAGGTCGCGACTCGACAGGTGCGACGGAGCGAGCGCTCGAGGCGCCGCGCGTCGGACGGAGCGGCTGGAGCGGAACGCCCGGAGGGGCGCGTCAGCAGCGGTGCGTCAGACGGAGGCCGGACAGGAACATCCGCGCACCGACGCGAAGGTGTTCCCGTCCTGGCGCATTCGCGCGGGGATCGCTCCGTCGACTCCGCGGGGCGTCGCACGGCGGGCGCCGAGGGGCGCGGCCGGGGCGAGAGCACGGGAGGAGGTCATGGGCTCGACGCTACGGGGAGCCGTGTCGGGGCGTCCAACGATGATTCCGGATGCGTTCCGATCGGCACTCCCGATCGTTGGTAACTTCCCGACTTGTTCGCGTGCGCCCGGCGTGGGAGCCCTCACTTGCGGGCCTCGGCGGGCACCGGCGTCGGTCTCGAGCGGACCGCTCCGAAGACCTCGGCGAGCGCCGCGAGCGCGGTCTCCTCGATGTCCGGGGCCAGGCCGCGGCGCGAGACGAGCCGGAGGTTGACCGATCCGAGTGCGGGCAGATCGCGGCGCACCTCGAGCCCCTCGGCGAGCGTGCCCGTGTGGGCGGTAGGCAGGGCGGCGACTCCGATGCCGGCGCGGGCCGCGGCGATCACGCCCTCGAGCCCGGCCGACTCGGCGACCACGTGCACCTCGTGCCCGAACGCTCCGAGCTGCTGGAGGGCCCTCCGGCGCATCCCGCAGGGTTCGGAGTAGGCGACGAGCGGCAGGGGGACGCCCTCGGGGGCCTCCCATCCGGGCGCTGCGTACCAGTCCAGCGGGAGCGTGGCCACCTGGCGGCCCGGGAGGTCGCCGCCGACTCCGAGGATCAGCGCGAGGTCCACGACTCCGCGGGCCACCGCCCCCGCCAGCTGGGTCGAGCGGTCGAGCGTGAAGCTGACGGGTCGGTCGTCGAACGCGCGGCGCAGCGTCCCGAGCAGGCTCGGGAGCAGCTGCTCGGCGGCCGGCTCGGTGAGCCCCAGCGCGAGCGGGTTCTCGGTCGCGGCGTCGAGCGTCTCGAGCGCGTCGTCGTGGACGGCGAGGATCCGCCGGGCCTGCACGAGCAGGCGCTCGCCGGCCGGGGTGAAGCGCGCCTTCCGCCCGGCCTTCTCGATGAAGGTCCGCTCGAGGCGGCGCTCGAGCGTGCGCACGTGCTGCGACACCGTGGGCTGGCTGATGTGCAGGGCGACCGCCGCGCGGCCGAAGCCGCCGCAGTCGGCGATCGCCACGAGCGTGCGCAGGTGGACGATGTCGAGGGTCTCCGGCATGCTGCGAGGCTAGACAGGCGCTCGCCGCGGAGCGACCCGGAGCGCAACACGGCGACACGGCGACGCCCTCCCCCGCAGGGCCGGGGCCGGGCGGAGGAGGGCGTGCGGCGTCGATCAGTGCGCGAGCACGGGCTCCGCGGTCGGCGCCGCCGCCACGGCGGAGCGCCGGCGGAAGAGCAGCACCGACAGCACGGCGCCGAGCGCGAAGAAGCCGGCGCCCCATCCGTACGCCACGGCGTAGCTCTGCACCGCGGCCTCGGCGGCGACCGCCGCGGTGACCGGCGAGTTCGCGGCCAGGTAGTCGGTGACCGCGGTCGCGGCGAGCGTGTTCAGCAGGGCGGTGCCGATCGATCCGCCGACCTGCTGGCTCGTGTTGACCATCGCCGAGGCGACGCCGGCGAAGCGCGGATCGACACCGCGCGTCGCCGTCTGCATCGACCCAGGCATGATCGAGCCCATCGCGAAGCCGAGCACCATGAGCGCCGGCAGCACGTCGGCCGCGTAGGCGCTGCCGAGGTCCAGGCGGGTGAGCAGGAGCATGCCGACCACTCCGAGCACCATGCCGAACGGCACCATGATCTTCGGGCCGAAGCGCGGCAGCAGCAGGTTGGTCGAGAGCTGGGCCGCGAGGACGAGCATGCCGATCATCGGGAGGAACGACAGCCCGGTGCGGATCGGCGAGTAGCCCAGCGAGACCTGCAGGTAGTAGGTGACGAAGAGGAAGATGCCGAACATCCCGGCGCCCGCGATCAGCACCGAGAGGTAGGCGGCGCCACGGTCGCGGTCGAGCACGATCGGCAGCGGCAGGAGCGGGTGCTCGGTCGTGCGCTGACGCTGCACGAAGGCGGCCAGCAGCACCACCGCCGCGGCGAGGGGCACCCACGTCATCGGCGAGTCCCAGCCGTCGGTCTCGGCGTTCGCGAAGCCGAAGACCAGGCCGAACAGCGCACCCGAGACCAGCAGGGTGCCGGGCACGTCGAGGCGGGGACGCGGACCGGTGCGGTCGATCGGCGGCACGAACACGATCGCGCCGATCACGGCGACGACCGCGATCACGACGTTGATGTAGAGGTTCCAGCGCCAGTCGAAGCTCTCGGTGAGCACTCCGCCCAGGAGGAGTCCGACCGCGCCGCCCGCGCCGGCGATCGCACCGAAGACGCCGAACGCGCGCGCCCGCTCCTTCGGCACGGTGAACGTCGTGGTGAGCACCGCGAGGGCGGTGGGAGCGAGGAGCGCGCCGAACACGCCCTGCAGCGCGCGGGCCGCGATCAGCAGCTCGAAGGTGCCGGCGGCCCCGCCGAGAGCGGAGGCGATCGCGAAGCCGATCAGGCCGATCACGAACGTGCGCTTGCGCCCGAGCAGGTCCGAGAGGCGGCCGCCGAGCAGGAGGAGGCTGCCGAAGGCGAGCGAGTAGGCGGTGACGACCCACTGGCGGTCGCCGTCCGAGAAGCCGAGGTCAGCCTGCGCGGCGGGGAGGGCGATGTTCACGACGGTCGAGTCGAGGACGACCATCAGCTGGGCGAGGCCGACGGCCACGAGGGTCCACCAGCGGCGGTTCGAGGGGGCCGCGGCCGCGGAGGCGGCGGGCACCGGCAGGGAGGAGGTCTGCGTCATGAAGGAGAACATATACGAGACCGGGCGGTTCCGATACTGATAAGTCTCGAAACTTTCCGGTTCCGCAATCCGCAGCATCCTGACCTACCCTGGAGCGACGAGCCGCCCGGACGGACGGCCGCCCACATCAGACAGGAGACGCTGCGATGACGCCGCCCCCTCCCCCCGCCGTCGGCATCGACGCCCCCGCCCGCCCCGGTCGCCGCCGCGATCCGAGCCGCGACGGCGAGATCCTCGCAGCCGCGCTCGACGTGCTCGCCGAGACCGGCTACGACGGCATGACGATCGACATGGTCGCCGCTCGCGCCCGCGCCGGCAAGGCGACGCTCTACCGCCGCTGGGACTCCAAGGCCGAGCTCGTCGTCGACGCTCTCGCCTGCCTCAAGGGCGCCGACCTCGCACCGGACCGCCTCCCTGACACCGGCACCCTGCGCGGCGACCTCGTCGCCCTCATCCGGCCGCAGACCATCGAGGACGCCGAGCGCAAGCTCCGCATCATGGCCGGCGTCGTCGCCATGATCTCGAAGTCGCCCGAGCTCTCGGACGCCGTCCGCGCCGCGATCATCGAACCGCGGGCCGAGGCGAACCGCATCCTGATGCGCCGGGCGATCGACCGCGGCGAGATCCCCTCGGACGTCGACGTCGAGACCCTCGCGCTCGTCACGCCCTCGATGGTCGCCTACCGCGTGCTGCTGCTGCGCATCCCGGTCGACCGCGCGTTCCTCCTGTCGCTGATCGACGGGATCGTGCTGCCGGCGGTCGGGCTGGGGCGCTAGGACCACGACCAGCCGTTCCACTTCGCCCAGGAGTGCGGTGCCGACGACGATGCGGGGTGATCCGACGCAGGACCGGGAACGGCCCGCCACCTGGAGGGGGCGAGCCGTTACCGACGGCGATCCCGGTCAGTAGTCGTACGACTCGCAGGCCGTGCCGTCGTTGTCCCCGTCCAGGCGTCCCGGGTCCCCGTACGCCCTGTAACGGAGGAACCACGCCTGAGCAGCGGGTTGCGAGGGAAAATCCCCGCAGTTGACGATGTCACCGGGGTTCCCGTCAGGTGCAGGTGAAGGTCCCGGTGCCGGTGCCGGTGCCGGTGCCGGAACCGGACGGTTGCTCTGCCACAGCGGCCGGCCCGACGTCGAGTAGATGACGAGGTTGCCGTCGTTCTGCATGACCATGCGGGCGCCCGCGTTCCCGCTCGTGGCCGACTGCCAGACCGGTCGGTTCGCGGGGCTGTAGACGACGGCGTTGCCGTCCGCCTGCATCACGAGACGGCTGCCGGCCGCGGAGGTGCCGGTGAACCAGCGGACCGCGCCGCGGCTGTAGACGACGAGATTTCCGTCCGCCTGCATCGCGGCCTCACTGCCGCCGTCCGCCGAGCGCAGACCCCGCCCGGACGCGAGCTCGCTGCCGGAGGTGAGGACGTCGGCGATCACCGGAGCGGGAGGCGCCGGCGGGGCGGGCGGCACGTACGTGGACCACAGCGGACGACCGGTGGTGGAGTAGATCACCAGGTTTCCGTCGTTCTGCATCACCAGGCGGGCCCCGGCGTTGCCGCTCGTGCCCGACTGCCAGCGGACTCCTCCGGCCGCGGCGTAGACCACGGCGTTGCCGTCCCTCTGCATCACGAGGCGGTTCCCGGGACCCGAGAGGCCCGAGTTCCAGTTCACACCGCCGCGCCCGTAGACGACGAAATTCCCGTCGGCCTGCATGACCGCCTGGGAGCCCCCGTCACCGGAGGTGAGCCGCTGGTCGGAGCGCAGCTCGCCGCCTCCCTGGAGCGTGTCTCCGACCACGGCAGGCGGCGGCGCCTGGTACCCCGTCGCCCAGGCGGGCGAGCCGTCGGCTCGGTAGATCACGAGGTTGCCGTCGCTCTGCATGACCAGGCCGACTCCCGGGTTGCCGCCGGTGCCCGAATTCCAGACCGCGGAGTTCGAGGATGAGTAGACGACGAGGTTGCCGTCCGCCTGCAGGACGATCCGCGACCCGGCGACGGAGGTGCCCGTGTACCAGACCGGGCGGTTCGAAGCGTCGTAGACGACCGCGTTGCCGTCCGTCTGCATCACGAAGCGGAAGGCGCCGTTGGCGGAGACCAGTGACTCCCCCGCGGCGAGGGCTCCGTCGGCGACGAGTCGATCACCGGGCACCGCCGGCGGTCGAGGGGGCGTGGGGGCGGGAGGTCGAGTGGGAACCGGAGCCGGGCCTGGTGTCCGCGTCGGCGCGACGGTCGGAGTGGGAGTCGCCGTCGGAGTGGGAGTCGCCGTCCCGGTCGGTTCGGCCGTCGCGGTCGGCTCCGCAGTGGGCTCCGGCGCCTCGGTGGGCTCGCCCGTCGGCTCGGAGGTGGGCGCGACGATCGCGGGGAGTGCCGAGGCGGTGGGGGCCAGGGAGGCGATCCCTCCGATCGCGATCAGACAGGACAGGGTGATCGCGGTGACGCGAGGATGGTGCGGCTGGGGCACGGGCGGGCCTTTCCGAGGCGGAGGAGGAAGGGACGCTCGTCGTCGAGCCGTCCTGGGCGGAGCCTGGCATGCGCAGGTGGAGCCCGTCCACTCGACCGCGGGGAAACGCTCAGCGCCGGTGTGTCACTCCACGAGCGCGGCGAGCTGGGCCGCGACCGTCCCCCAGCCCTCCGCGAAGCCGAGGCGCTCGTGCTCGTCGCGCGTCGCCGGGTCCTTGTGCATCACGTGCGCCCGGTACAGCGTGCCGTCGGGGTGGTCCTCGAGCGTCACCACCGCCGTGATGAACGGCGAGGCGGACGGGCGCCAGCCCTCGACCAGGGCGGTCGTGAACACGAGCCGCTCGTCCGGATCCACGGCGAGATAGCAGCCGGAGAGGTGCGGTGCGAACTCCCCGCCGTCGCTCATCGATGTCTTGAGCGCGCCGCCCGGCCGCACGTCCATCGCGTCGACGCGGCACCGCATCGGGGCCGGGATCCACAACTGCGCGAACAGCTCGGGGGTGGTCCACGCCGCCCAGACCGACGATCGCGGGGCGCGGATCACGCGCGAGATCTCGAGGTCGAGATCGGGGTCGAAGGCGGTCATGGTGCTGTCCTCTCGTCGGACGGGCGCGGCGTCGCCGGACGGCGGCGCTCGGGGTCGGCCTGCCCGGAGGCCACCCGCTCGAGGCGGTCGGTGCGCTGCTCCCACTCCGAGCGCTGCTCGGCGAGCCAGTCCTCCACCGCGGCGAAGGCCGCCGGCTCGAGTCGGCAGGTGCGCACGCGCCCCTGCTTCGCGGTGCGGATCCAGCCCCCCTGCTCGAGCACGCGCAGGTGCTTGAGGAACGAGGTGAGCGCCATCGGGAAGGGCTCCGCCAGCTCGCCGACGGTCGCCGGACCTCGGCGGAGGCGGCTCACGACGGCCCTCCGTGTCGGATCCGCGAGCGCGCGGAACGCCGTGTCGAGCACGTCACCACGGTGAGCCATACGGCTCAGTATGCCATCGGCGGCACGAGAGGGGGCGCGGACCCTCCTAAAATCGGAGCCATGTCGAAAGTGTTGAGCAGTCTGCCCGTGGGCGAGCGTGTCGGAATCGCATTCTCGGGAGGCCTCGACACATCCGTCGCTGTCGCCTGGATGCGCGAGAAGGGCGCGGTGCCCTGCACCTACACCGCCGACATCGGCCAGTACGACGAGCCCGACATCGACAGCGTCCCGTCGCGCGCCGCGCAGTACGGCGCCGAGATCTCGCGCCTCGTCGACGCGAAGAGCGCCCTCGTCGAGGAGGGCCTCGTGGCGCTCCAGTGCGGCGCGTTCCACATCCGCTCCGGCGGCAAGACCTACTTCAACACCACGCCGCTCGGCCGGGCCGTCACCGGCACCCTCCTGGTGCGCGCGATGCGTGAGGACGGCGTGGACATCTGGGGCGACGGCTCCACCTACAAGGGCAACGACATCGAGCGGTTCTACCGCTACGGCCTGCTCGCGAACCCCCGCCTGCGCATCTACAAGCCGTGGCTCGACGTGCAGTTCGTCAACGAGCTCGGCGGCCGCACCGAGATGTCGGAGTGGCTCGTCGCCCGCGGATTCCCGTACCGCGACGCCACCGAGAAGGCGTACAGCACCGACGCGAACATCTGGGGTGCCACCCACGAGGCCAAGCGGCTCGAGGAGCTGAGCTCCGGCATCGAGCTCGTCGAGCCCATCATGGGAGTCGCCTCCTGGCGCGAGGACGTCGAGATCGCCTCCGAGGTCGTCACGGTGCGCTTCGAGGCCGGCCGCCCCGTCGCGATCAACGGCACGGAGTTCTCGGACCCGGTGGCGCTCGTGCTCGAGGCGAACGCCATCGGCGGCCGCCACGGGCTCGGCAGCTCGGACCAGATCGAGAACCGCATCATCGAGGCGAAGAGCCGCGGCATCTACGAGGCCCCGGGCATGGCCCTCCTCCACCTCGCCTACGAGCGCCTACTCAACGCGATCCACAACGAGGACACGATCGCGCAGTACCACTCCGAGGGCCGCCGCCTCGGCCGCCTGATGTACGAGGGGCGCTGGCTCGATCCGCAGTCGCTCATGCTGCGCGAGTCGATCCAGCGCTGGGTCGGCTCCGCCGTCACCGGCGAGGTCACCGTGCGCCTGCGCCGCGGCGACGACTACACGATCCTCGACACCGCCGGGCCCGCGCTGAGCTACCACCCCGACAAGCTCTCGATGGAGCGCGTCGGCGATGCCGCGTTCGGCCCCGAGGACCGCATCGGTCAGCTGACCATGCGCAACCTCGACATCGCCGACTCGCGCTCGCGCCTCGAGCAGTACGCCGCCGCAGGTCTCGTGGGAGGCCCGACCGCCGAGCTCGTCGGCCACCTCGAGATCGGCGAGGGCGAGGCCATCACCGAGGGCGGCGGCTCGGCCGCGGCCGATGCCCTCGGCCGCGCGACCGACCTCGCCTCCGAGGGCGCGGCGTTCGACGCCGGCACCGACTGACGCGACACCGCACGACGGGAACCCCCTGGCGCCTCTCCGGAGCGTGCCGGGGGGTTCCTCCGTTCCGGGGCCCGCCGCGAGATGCCCGGGTCAGGAGGCGGGACCGCGCACCAGGGCGAGCGCCGCGTCCACCGTCGCCACCGACTGAACGGAGTCGACCCGGGCGAGCACCAGCGCGGCGACCAGCAGCGACACGAGCACGTCGGCCTGGCCCGAGCGTCGAGCGGAGGCGGCGTGCGGCCAGAGCGCGTCGGCGCCGGCGCGCATCGCCCGCAGCAGCTCCGCCCGGTAGTCCGCGATCACCTCGCGCACCGCCTCGTCCCGCGCGATCGGCGCGGCCGCGGCGTTCAGCAGGAGGCAGCCGCTGCGGGCGGAGATCGTCCGCGCATCGCTCAGGGCGGCCCGGAGCCCCGTGAAGTACCCCTCCAGCGCGTCCGGAGCGACACCGTCGGCCCGCAACGGCGCGAGCCGCGGTCGCACCACCTCGTCGAGGTAGCTCTGCACGGCCGCATCGAAGAGCCCTCGCTTACTGCCGAACGCGTGGTAGAGGCTGGAGCGGCGCAGCCCGGTCGCCGCCTCGAGCTCGGGGACGGACGCCTCCTCGAAGCCGCGCTCCCAGAACACCGATCGCGCGGCGCGCACGACCTCGTCGGTGTCGAACCCCTGCGTGCGTCCCACGGAAGCCCTCTTTCTGTATCGGTCGTTCCATTATGCACCGCGCAGGCCTATAGTGGATCGAACGTTCCAAAATCAGGAGGTCTCGTCGTGATCGTCATCGGACTCGTGCTCGCGGCCCTCGCCGCTCTGCTGCACGTCTACATCTTCGTGCTGGAGTCGCTGCTCTGGACGACCCCTCGCGCCCGATCCACCTTCGACACCTCCGAGGACGAGGCGCGCGCCACGAAGGAGCTCGCCTTCAACCAGGGCTTCTACAACCTGTTCCTGGCGATCACGACGATCGTCGGCCTGGTCGTCCTCACAGCCGGAGCGACCGCCGTCGGCGCCACTCTCGTCTTCACCGGCACGGGCTCGATGGTCGCCGCGGCGCTCGTCCTCCTCCTCTCCTCCCCCGCCAAGCGCCGCGCGGCGCTCACCCAGATGGCACCCGGGCTGCTCGCGATCCTCGTGCTCGCGATCGGCCTCGCCGCCTGACCCCGCCGCCCGCGCCCGACCTCCTCCGGAAGGCTCCATGACCACCGCCACCAGCACCCAGATCCAGCTCGTCCGCCGTCCCGAGGGCTGGCCCGTCGCCGATGACTTCCGCACCGTCCGGGTGTCGTACGACCCGCCGGCCGCCGGCGAGATCCGCGTCGAGAACGCCTTCGTCTCTGTCGACCCGTACATGCGCGGCCGGATGAACGACGTGAAGAGCTACACGCCGCCCTACGCCCTCGGCGAGACCATGACCGGAGGCGCGATCGGCCGGGTCAGCGTCTCCTCCGACCCTGCGTTCCCGGTGGGCGCGGTCGTGCTCCACCAGCTCGGATGGCGCGACGTCGTCCAGGCCCCCTCCTCCGCCTTCCGCGTCGTCCCCGAGGTGCCCGGCGCTCCTCTCTCGCTGCGGCTCGGGATCCTCGGCATGACCGGCCTCACCGCGTTCGTCGGACTGACCGCGATCGCGGGGATGAAGGAGGGCGACACCGTCTTCGTCTCGGGCGCCGCGGGAGCGGTCGGCTCGGCCGCCGGGCAGATCGCCCGCCTCCTCGGAGCGGGCCGGGTCGTCGGCTCGGCCGGATCGGCCGAGAAGGTCGCGCTCCTCACCGGGAAGTACGGCTACGACGCCGCCTTCGACTACCACTCCGGCCCCGTGCGCGAGCAGCTCGCCGCGGTCGCCCCCGACGGCATCGACGTCTACTTCGACAACGTCGGCGGCGATCACCTCGAAGCCGCCCTCGACGTCTTCCGCGACGGCGGCCGCGCCGCGCTCTGCGGAGCGATCGCGGGCTACAACAGCGCCGAGAAGCCGACCGGGCCGGACAACATGGCGAACATCATCACCCGGGGGCTGACCCTCCGCGGGTTCACCCTGTCGGGCTACCTCGACCGCGCGCCGGAGTTCGACCGGCTGATGTCCGGCTGGTTCCAGGAGGGACGGATCGCCTACGACGAGACGGTCGTGGACGGGATCGAGAACAGCGTCGAGGCGTTCCTCTCGATGATGCGCGGCGGCAACACCGGGAAGATGGTCGTCCGGGTCTGACGCTCCGGCGAGGGTGCGCTGTCGCGGGGATGCCGCGGCGCGGCGGCGGTGGCAGACTCGGCGCATGCCGTCCCTGCTCAGCCGCCCGAGAACCGCGGCGCTCGCGCTCCCCGTGCTCCTGGCCTCCGTGCTCCTCGTCGCCGGATGCGCGGGGCGAGCGGATGTGGCGGCCTCGCGCGCCCCGCTCCCGACGCCGGTGAGCTCCTCGCCGACCCTGTCGCCGTCTCCGTCTCCTGAGGTCACCGCGACGTCCGCTCCCAGCGCGAGCCCCGCGCCAACCGAGACGGTCCCCGAGGCGGTTCCCTCGGACTCGGCGCCGGCGACGGCCGTCCCCGCCGAGCCGGTCCCTGCGCCGGTACCGGCTGCGGTCGAGCGCTGCCACGGCGGCGACCTCGCTCTCGAGTACGTCCCGGACCCGGAGGCGTCCGGCGCGGGCAGCAGCGCCTTCGACCTCGTCCTCACCAACGTCTCCGCCGCGCCCTGCGCCCTGGCCGGGATCCCGGGCGTGTACCCGACCGACGCCGACGGCGTGCGCATCGGAGCGGTCGCCTCGTCGTTCGGGCCGAACCCGGCCGAGCCCTTCACGGTGCAGCCGGGCGGCCGCGCCGACGTCCGCGTGCTCTGGCACTCGCCGGGCGCCTACGGCTGCCCCTCCGCCCGGTCGAGCCGGATCGTCGCGGAGGTGGTGGACGACGTGGATCCCGCGGTCGCCGCGTCGGCGGAGATCGAGGTCTGCACCGACGGCACGGTGATGCTCGAGGCGTCGACGTACACGCTGCTCGGCTGACGCTCCAGGAGCCGGCGCGGACGTCCCGTGCCGCCCTGCTGCTTCTGGAGCCGCTCCGCGACCCCTTGACCGGGACTCCGCGACCCGCGACTCTCACTAGCACGCTCGCTCCCCACCACCAGGAGGTCCCCATGAAGGTCGGCTCGCTCGTTCTCCGTCTCGCCGTCGGCGGTCTGTTCATCGGACACGGACTGCAGAAGCTCCGCGGCTCGTTCGGCGGTCCGGGTCTGGAGGGCACCTCCCAGATGATGGAGAGCCTCGAGATGCACCCGCCCCGCCGGAACGCGCTCGCGGCCGCGGTCACCGAGACGGCCGGCGGAGCCGCCCTCGCCCTTGGAGCGGCCACTCCGCTCGCGGCGGCCGGTCTCGTCGCGACCATGGTCACGGCCGTCCGCAAGGTGCACTGGAGCAACGGCCTCTGGAACGCGGGCGGCGGGTGGGAGTTCAACGGCCTGCTCGTCGCGGCGACGGCGGCGATCGTCGCCGACGGTCCGGGCCCGCTCTCCTTCGACGCGCTGGTCGGGAAGAAGAAGTGGGGTGCCGGATGGGCGCTGTTCGCGCTCGTCGCGGGCGCCGCCGCCTCCACCGCCGCCATCGAGGCGGGACGCCGCGCTGTCAGCACCTCGGAGGAGCCCGGAGCGACGAGCGACTCGTCCACCACTCCCGACTCCCCCACCTCGGCGGCCGACGGCACCGCCTGACCCGACCGGGCTCGGCGACGGGCGGTAGCGTCGGATTCGTGACCGATCCGCTGCCGCCCTCCGCCACCCGCCCGTCCCTCCCGGTCGACGCCGACGCTTGGCAGCGCGCCGCCGACCGCCTGCACGCCGACGGCGACGACGTCGTCGGGCGGATGCGCGTGCTCGTGGCGCGCTACCCCGGGACGGACGGCCGCGCCCGCTTCGAGCTGGCCGGTGCTCTCGACAGCGCCGGCCACGAGGCGGAGGCCGCCGCCGAGTACGAGGAGGCGCTCGCCCTCGGTCTCGACGAGGAGCGGCAGGCGCAGCTGAGCATCCAGTACGCCTCGACGCTGCGGAACCTCGGCCGCCACGACGAGGCCGTCGCCGTGCTGAGCGCGGCCGCTCCGCACCCGTCGGTGGGAGCCGCGCGCGAGGTGTTCCTCGCGCTCGCCCTGCACAGCGCCGGCCGACCCGAAGAGGCGCTCCGCACCGCCCTCGAAGCGATCGTGCCGACGCTGCCCCGCTACCGCCGCTCGGTCTCCGCCTACGCGGCGGCACTCACGGACTGATCCGTCACCCTTCCCGATCCGTCACTCCTTGAGCAGGGCGTCGATCTGGCCCATCGCCTGCCGCATGCCCTCCTCCATGCCCATCTGGACCATCTGCTCGAGCTGCTCGAGGGACGCGAACGACGATCGGACGGTCATCCGGGTCCGCCCTCCCGCCTCCTCGAGGATGACGACCGCGTGGGTCGTCCCGTACGAGTCGTCCGGATTCCCCTCGTCGTCGGCGAAGCCGTCGTCGAACTCGAAGCGCACCGGCTCGTCGACCGCGGTCACGAGCCACCAGCCGCGTGCCTTCTCGCCATCGGGCCCGGTCATCACGTAGCTGCTCCGGCTTCCGACGACGGCGTCGTGCCGCTCGAACGTCGCGGGCCAGGTCGGCGGCCCCCACCAGCGCTCGAGCAGTCGCGGATCGGACCAGATCCGCCAGACGCGGTCGATGCCGGCGTCGAACTCGGCGGTGAGGGTCAGGGTCAGGTTCTCGACGTCCTTCACGGACTCCAGCACGGTCATCGTGCGCTCCTTCTGCTCGGTTCTCCGGACGGTGGCGGATCCTCCTCGGCGAGGAGGTCGGCGATGCGATCCGCTCGTCCGCGCCACAGCTCCTCGTAGGCGTCGAGGAGGCGGGCCGCTGTGCGCAGCCCCGCCACCTCTCCCCGCACGAGCTGCTCTCTGCCCCGCCGCCGCTTGCTGACGAGCGAGGCCCGCTCGAGCACGGCCACGTGCTTCTGGACGGCGGCGAACGACATCTCGTACCGCGAGGCGAGTGCCGTGACGGACTGCTCTCCCTGCAGCACCCGCGCGACGATGTCGCGCCGCGTGCTGTCGGCGAGCGCCCGGAACAGGCGGTCCACCTCGGTGCTGCTTCCCGTATCTACAACCATAGGGCTGTAGATTAGCTCGGTCGGCCCGCCGGGGGAAGGGTCGCGTCCTCCTCGCCTGCACCGGATCGGTCACGGGAGGGCCGCGGCCGACACGAGCCTCCGCGACGTGCTCTCGAAAACCCAGTCCGGTACGGAGCGCGCCGAGAACAGCGACTCGTAGAGCAGCGCCATCGAGTAGTCGGGGTCGAGCCTCCTGGCCTCCGCCAGGTGGGCCGCGGCGAGCGAGGCCGCTCCGCGTGCCCACCAGCACCACGCCAGCGCGGTCAGCACCGGCGCACGGGCCTGCACGGGCGCGAGGGCCGCCGTCCGCGCGAGTGCTCGGGTCGCGAGCGCGAGCCGCTCGGGATCCGGCCCCGGACCTACGCCCATCAGGAGCTCCGCCTCGGCCACCTCGTCGTCGCCCGGGAGTCGCAGGGCGTCGTGCCGCTCGACGAGCGCCTCCATCGTCTCGCCCGTGAGCGCCTGCTCCATCTGCTGGCGGATCATCCTGACCAGGGCCGGCCCGGCCTCCACCGGCCCGAGGGCGATCTGCAGGGTCAGCTGGTCGCGCAGCGGAGGCGACTGGAGGATCTGCACGATGCGTCCCTCCCGCCGCGCGACCGACGGACCGGCCAGCCACCGCTCGATGATCGGAGTGAGACCGGCGATGCCTCCCGCCGGGCCCAGCGCGAGGACCGCCGCGACCACGGCGCGATCGTCCTCCTCGACCACCGGCAGCACGGCCTGCTCCGCCACATCGAGCGGCTCGTCCGCGACCGCGCGCGAGAACAGGCCCGATTCGCTGCCGTGGATCTCGTCGAGCCGACGCGGCGAGCGCCGTTCGGCCGCGATCGTGTAGCGGCCCCACCCGTCGGCGGCGACGCACGCGACGCCGACGATGCCGTGCCGAGTGCGCTCGAGCCGCCGGACCACCGCTCGCCCCAGAGCCGCGAGCGGGATGCCGCGCTCCTCGGCGTAGCTCCGCTCCGAGTAGACGACGACGAGTACCGCGTCGGCCTCGGGCACCGCGGTGAAGGCCTGGACGCAGGCCCCGGCGAGGGCGGCGGTCTCGGACTCCCCGAGCCGCCCCGGCAGCGGGACCCGGAAGCCTCCGACCGCGCGTCGTCCGAGGAACGGCACGATGACGAGCGAGTCCTTCGGGTGCACTCCGACGAGGGACGGGATCACCGACAGGAGGTCGGCGAAGCCCGGGGCGCGGATGAGCTCGGGGCCGGGGTGCGGGTCGAGGGGAACGGAGGTGCGGTCGTGATCTGCCATGCGCCACACCGTCCTCTCCAGCGCACCGTCACGCAGGCCGAGGAGGACGATTCGTGGACAGCGGCCGCGATGCCCACCCTGGGGAGGAGGCGCTGACGCTTCCGGCACTGGCGCCCGCCGCCGGTGCGTCGGACGGTGCTCGCAGCACGGGCCCGGTGCCGGTCCCGGAGAGCGGAGGAGCATCAGCATGGACACGAAGCTCGAACTCGTCTCCGTCCCGGCAGCGGCTCAGAACGCGATGCGGTCGAGCTCCCGCCCGAGGTACGGCGCGAGCGTCCGGGCGTAGGTCTCGGTCAGGTGCCCCATGTCGCGGTACACCTTCACCCCGCCGATCACGAACGGGCAGATCTCCTCGTCGCAGAAGTAGCGGGTGAGGTCGACGGCGTTCGCCCCCTCCCAGCCCTCGGCCGCGGCAGCCATCAGCTCCCGCTCGGCGAACGCCTCGTCGGTCGGGACCCCGCAGACGTCGGCGGTGCCCGGGCGCTCGCTGCACGCCAGATCGTGCACCGTCTCGACGACCGGATTGTCGCGGATCGCGACGACCTCGGTTCCGCGGGCGATCAGGGGAGCCCACGACTCCCTGAAGCCGTCGATGCCCGCCTGCTCGTCGGGCTCGCCCGAGGAGCCGATGAACACGGACTTCTTCGCGGAGTACGCCGTGACCATCAGGTCGTACGGCTCCTGCGACGCCAGCTCCTCCTGCAGCTTCTCGACCCAGATCGCGCACGACGAGCGCGACACGGACGAGTCGTCGCGACGCGACGCGGTCGTGAAGACGCAGCCCGTCTTGTAGTAGGAGTGCAGATCCCAGCCGCGCTCCTCCGCCACCCCGCGCAGCGCGGGGAAGAAGGACGCGGCGTGCGAGTTCCCGATCAGCAGGACCCGGCGGCCGGCGGGATCGCCGAAGCGGCACTCCTTCAGCTCGACGCCCGCGTTGTTGGTGCTGCACTCCCTCGTGTTGATCCCGGAGCCGTCCTCGGACGCGTCGAAGGCGGGGACGCTGGTCGTCCAGGAGCGGGTCTGCTCGCAGGCCGAGGCGTTCTCGACCGCGGCGGCACCGAAGCAGCCGTCGGTCGAGACGGGGATCGCGCTCGCACGGGCGAGATCGGCGCTGATCGCCGCGTTCGTGGCCGCGATCGCCCCTCCGCCGCCGAGCACAGCGACCAGCATCATCGCCGTCGGAGCGAGCGCCCGCCAGCGCGATCCGGTCGGCGCACGCCGATGCAGCGGATCCTCGAGGAAGTGCTTGGACAGAGTGGCCAGCACCACCGCCGCCGCCACGATGGACAGCCCGGCGACCAGCCCGGGCTCCTGCCCCGAGATCTCCTCCCAGAACACGAGCAGCGGCCAGTGCCACAGGTAGAGCCCGTAGCTGACGCCGCCGAGCCAGACCAGCGGCCGCAGAGCGAGCAGCCGCGCGACGCCGAACGTCGGAGCGGGGCCCGTCCCCGCGATCAGGACGAGGACCGCCGAGAGGGTCGGCCAGAGGGCGGCCGCTCCCGGGAACGCACTCGACACCTGCAGGACGATGCCGCACGAGATCACGCCGACGAGGCCCAGCCATCCCGCCACCACCCGGATCGCCGTCGGCAGCGTCCGCCCGGTCAGCACGAGAGCGCTGAGCGATCCGAGCCCGAACTCCCACGTCCGCGCGAGCACGCTGTAGTAGGCCGACGGCTGGTCGCGCTGCACCAGCAGCACGGAGTAGGCGAAGGAGACGACGCTCACGACGGCGACCACGACGAGCAGCACCCGGAGCAGATCCACCCGACGTCGCAGGACGACGACGATCGCCGTCGCGGCGAACGCGAGGAGCAACCAGACCAGGTAGAACTGCCCCTGCACCGACATCGCCCAGAAGTTCTGCACCGGCGAGTGGAAGTTGTCCTGCGCGAGGTAGTCCACTCCTGCTCGGTCCAGGACCACGTTCTCGACGTAGAGCGCCGACCCGAGCACCTCGGTGAAGGTCTGCTTCAACTGGGAGGGCCGCAGGAGGAACGGGCTCACCGCCGCGACCACCACGAGCACCACGGCCGCCGCGGGGAAGAGCCGCGACGCGAGCCGCGAGACGAACACGACGGGGCGGACG
The DNA here is from genome assembly GCF_003044275.1 of Rathayibacter caricis DSM 15933. NCBI lineage: Bacteria > Bacillati > Actinomycetota > Actinomycetes > Micrococcales > Microbacteriaceae > Rathayibacter > Rathayibacter caricis. The sequence goes on from NZ_PZPL01000001.1 coordinate 3,374,605, forward strand.
CGCCCGTACCGGCGGACCTGCCCCATCAGCGTCACCGTGGTCAGGAACCCGGCGACGACGAAGAAGACGTCGACACCTCCCGAGACGCGGCCCAGCCAGATGTGGAACGACGCGACCAGGAGCGAGGCGACGGCGCGCAGGCCCTCGATCTCGGGCCGGTAGCCCGCGGAGTCGGACTTCTTCGAGACCGCGGGGGCCGACCGGCCGCCGGGCGTCGTGCGGTCCGAGGGAGGGGCGATCGGCATGGGCGGGAGGATCCTTCGAATGGCGGAGGGGCGGGGCGGGCCGCAGCGTCCGGCGTTCGGTCGCCGGGGCGGATTCGTTCCCGTTCAGGACATCCGTGTCCGAAGAAGGGGCTGGAGCCGTGACTCGACGTCGTTCGCGGACAATCTAGCGGCGCTCCTCCGCTAGCACAAAGTTGAAGGACACGTAGTCCCCTGGCGCATCACTGGCGGGTCAACGGATCCGACGCACGATCGAGACGATCCCGCTCCTGCCGACACTGTCACAGTGAGAGCAGGCGGAGGAGGCCCGATGATCACCGAGACGACCACCGACGCCGAGCTGGTCCGGCGGGCCGCCGCGGGCAGCGAGGCGGCCTTCCGCACGCTCTACCGCGCCTACGTCCGCCCCGTCTACTGGCTCGCGCACGGGGTCCTCCACGATCCCGCCGAGGCGGAGGAGGTCACGCAGGAGACCTTCGTCGTGGCCTGGAGCAAACTCGACGGCCTCGACCTGATCGGCGACTCCCTCCTCCCCTGGCTCGTCACGATCTGCCGCTTCCAGGCGGCGAACCGGGTGCGCGCGCTGCGACGCGAGCGCGACCGCACCGCGCCGACGGAGGAGGAGCCCGCCTCCCCCCACGACCTCGAGCAGCAGGTGGTCACCGCCGCCCTGGCCGAGGCCGTCCTCCGGGCGACCGAGGGGCTCTCCGAGCTCGATCGGGCCGTGTTCCGCCTGTGTGCGACCGAGGGACGGGGCTACGAGGAGGCCGCGCGCGAGCTCGGCGTCTCGCACGCCACCGTCCGCAACCGCCTGTCCCGCGTCCGCCGGCGCCTGCGCCTGGTGGTCGACGACTTCCGAGGAGCAGAACAGCCGTGACCGAGACTCCCGATCTCCTCCCGCCTCTCGACGAGCACCGCGTCTCCGCGATCGAGGCGCGCGTCTTCCGCTCGCTCGCCGCTGCGCGCGCCGCGCGGTCGGCGCACCGTCGGAGGGCGCTCTCGATCGGAGGTGCCGCCGCAGGCCTCCTCGTGCTCGCCGTCGTGGTCGGTCCCCTCGTGAGCGTGAACGGCCTGTCGGTCGGCTCCTCGGACTCCGCTGCGATCGCACCCGACTCCGCCGCCGACGCCGGCGCAGGCTCCGCCGCCGGTGCCGGCGCGGAGTCGTCTGAGGGGTCCGCGCCGGAGGGAGCGGGCATCGCCGGCGCCCTCCCCGCTGTGGGCTCCCCTGCGTCGAGCACTCGCGAGATCGCGTCGACCGCCGCCGCGACCGTCCGCGTCCCGTCCGTCGCCGACGCGATCGCGGCCCTCTCCGCGAGCGCCGTGGAACTCGGCGGCTACGTCGAGAGCTCGAGCACGTCCGACACCGGCGGATCCACGACGGCGGACGATTCCGGCGACGACCGGATCGAGCCCTCCTTCCCCGCACCGCTCCCGTCGGGCGCCGGCTCCGTCACCCTCCGCGTCCCCGCCGATCGACTCTCCGACGCGCGGGCGTCCCTGACCGAGCTCGGCACCGTCACCGAGTCGACCGTCGAGAGGCAGGACGTCACTCTGCAGGCCGTCGACCTCCGGGCGCGCGCCGCCGCGACGCAGGCCTCGGTCGATCGCCTCACGGAGCTCGTGGCGCAGGCCGGCGATCTCGCCGATCTGCTGGCGGCCGAGTCCGCACTCACGCAGCGCCAGGCCGAGCTCGAGTCGACCCGGCAGCAGCTCACCGCACTCGAGAGCCGCGTGTCGCTCGCCTCCCTGAGCATCACGGTGCTCCCGGAGGACACCGCCGCGCCGGCCGACCCCGCCGGCTTCCTCGACGGGCTCCTCAGCGGCTGGAACGGTCTCGTCGCGGCCGCGAACGCCGTTCTGATCGGCATCGGGTTCCTGCTCCCCTGGCTGCTCGTCGCCGCCGTCGTCGCCGCGGTCGTGCTGGCCGTCCGTCGCCGACGGGCACCGCCCGCGCCCGACTCCGACTAGTCTCCAGGGTGGCCTCCGCGCCTGTCGTCCCACCAGAGAGAATCACCGTGAGCCTCCTCCGCACCAAGTCCGTCGAGCAGTCGATCGCCGACACCGACGAGCCAGAGTTCCGCCTCAAGAAGTCGCTGTCCGCCCTCGACCTCACGGTCTTCGGCGTCGGCGTCGTGATCGGGGCCGGCATCTTCACTCTCACCGGACGCGCCGCGCACGACATCGCCGGACCCGCCATCGTCCTGAGCTTCGTGGTCGCCGCCTTCGCGTGCGCCCTCGCGGCCATGTGCTACGCCGAGTTCGCCTCCACGGTCCCCGTCTCGGGCTCCGCCTACACCTTCTCCTACGCCTCCCTCGGCGAGCTGTTCGCCTGGATCATCGGCTGGGACCTCATCCTCGAGCTCTTCCTCGGCGCGAGCGTCGTCGCCCAGGGCTGGAGTGCCTACCTGGGCTCGCTGCTCGGCCAGCTCGGCGTCGTGCTGCCCCCCGCGATCTCCTACGGCGGAGTCGTCGACCTGCCCGCGATCCTGCTGGTGCTCGTGCTCGGCGGCCTCATGACCTTCGGGATCAAGGAGTCCCTCCGCGTGAACCTCGTGCTCGTCGCGGTCAAGCTCTTCATCGTCCTGTTCGTCATCATCGCCGGGATCCAGTTCATCGACTCGGCGAACTACTCGCCCTTCGTCCCGCCGTCGGCGCCCACGGAGTCGGCCTCCGGTCTCACCCAGCCGCTCCTCCAGTTCCTCTCGGGCATCGAGCCCGCCACCTTCGGCATCGGCGGCATCATCGCCGGCGCCTCCCTCGTCTTCTTCGCCTACATCGGCTTCGACGTCGTCGCGACGACGGCCGAGGAGACGCGGAACCCGCAGCGCGACATGCCCATCGGCATCATCGCCTCGCTCGCGATCTGCACCGTCCTCTACTGCGCGGTCGCCCTCGTCGTCACCGGCATGGTCCCCTACCGCGAGCTCGACCCCTCCGCGGCCCTGGCCAACGCCTTCGCGTACCACGGCCAGACCTGGATGGCGACGGTCATCTCGGCCGGCGCCGTCGCGGGCCTCACCACGGTCGTGCTCACGCTGCTGATCGGAGCGACGCGCATCATCTTCGCGATGTCTCGCGACGGCCTGCTCCCCCAGCGCCTCGCCACCGTGCACCCGCGCCTGCGGACCCCGTGGGTCACCTCCCTCGCCGTGACCGTCGTCGTCGCGCTGCTCGCGGGGCTGACCCCGATCGGCGTCCTGGAGGAGATGGTCAACATCGGCACGCTGTCGGCGTTCGTGCTCGTCTCGGTCGGCGTCATCGTCCTGCGGCGCACGCGCCCCGACCTCAAGCGCGGCTTCCGAGTCCCGCTCAACCCGTGGCTCCCCGGACTGTCGGCGCTGATCTGCACCTACCTGATGCTCAACCTCTCGATCGAGACCTGGCTGCGGTTCCTGATCTGGCTGGCCATCGGCTTCGCGATCTACTTCGCCTACTCCCGTCGCCACGCGAAGATCGGGAAGTAGGCGCGCACGGAGCCGGGAGTCAGGACACCGCGGTCGGCGTCGGCCGCAGCACCTTCTCCATCGCCTTCCCCCGGGCGAGCTCGTCGACGAGCTTGTCGAGGTACCGGATGCGCTGCATGAGCGGGTCCTCGACGTCCTCGACGCGGATCCCGCAGATCACGCCGGTGATCAGCACGGCGTTCGGGTTCAGGTCCGACGCCGCGAAGAAGTCCTCGAACGTCGTCCGCTCGGCGAGGTGCCTCTGCAGCTCGGCTTCGTCGAAGCCGGTCAGCCACCGGATGACCTCGTGGAGCTCCTCGACGGTCCGCCCCTTCTTCTCCACCTTCGCCACGTAGTGCGGATGGACGTCGGCGACCGCCGTGCGGAAGATCCTGCTCATGGCGGAAGGGTAGTCCGGCCGGGCGCCTGCGCGCACTCCCGGAGCCGCGCGGGAATGCCCGCCGCCCGCTCGGTCTTGCACCCCGTATGAGAGCGATCGTCTACACCTCCACCGGCCCCTCGTCCGTCCTGTCCCTCGTCGACCGCGAGCCCGCCGCTCCCGGCGACGGTGAGGTGCGCGTCCGCGTCGTCACCTCGGGAGTCAACCCGACCGACTGGAAGGCGCGGGCCGAGGGCGACCTCGCGTTCGACGAGGTGGTCCCGAACCAGGACGGCGCCGGAGTGGTGGACGCCGTCGGTGCCGGTGTCGCCGACCTCGCCGAGGGCGACCGCGTCTGGTTCTTCCTTGCCGCGCACCAGCGGCCCACGGGCAGCGCGCAGGAGTACGCGGTGCTCCCCGCCGACCGCGTCGTGCGCCTCCCCGAGGGCATCGGCTTCGACGTCGCCGCGAGCCTCGGCGTCCCGGCGATGACCGCGCACCGCGCCCTGACCGTGCACGAGGAGGGCCCCGCACGGCTCTCCCCCGGCGCGCTCTCCGGCCGCACCGTCCTCGTCCAGGGTGGAGCGGGTGCCGTCGGCCACGCCGCGATCCAGCTCGCCGCATGGGCCGGAGCGACCGTCATCGCCACCGTCAGCAGCGACGCCAAGGCCGCTCTCGCGACCGCGGCCGGCGCCCACCACGTCCTGCAGTACCCCGACGACGCGCTCGCCGACCGCATCCGCGAGATCGCTCCCGACGGCGTGCAGCAGATCGTCGAGGTCGCTCCGGCGCAGAACGCCGCTCTCGACGTCGACGTTCTCGCCAACCACGGCAGCATCGGCTACTACGCGAACAACAACGGCGACGAGTTCACGATCCCGATCGTCCCGAGCTTCGCCAAGAACGCCCGCTGGCAGGGCCTGCTCCTCTACACCGTCGGCGCGGAGCCCCTCCGAGCCGCCGCCGAGGACATCACCGCGGCGCTCGTCGACGGAGCACTCCCCGTCGGCGAGGACGCAGGCCTCCCCCTCACCTGGTTCCCCCTCGAGGAGACCGCCGCCGCGCACGACGCCGTCGAGGCCGGCACCACCGGCAAGATCCTGATCAGCGTCTCCGCCGAATAGACCGCGAGCAGCACGTCGGCCGGGAGCGGCCGCGGACCGCCCCGCTCGGGCGGCCACCGCTCCCGGCCGACACCGCTCATGCGGCGGATGGCCGCTGAGCGCGTACCGCCGGCCCCGCGGGCAGATCGCCGCCCGAGGCGGCACGCGGAACGCCCCCGGAAACAACGAAGCCCTGGTGGAAGAGGCTTCTCACCAGGGCTTGCTGTCGGGCTGACAGGATTTGAACCTGCGACCCCTTGACCCCCAGTCAAGTGCGCTACCAAGCTGCGCCACAGCCCGTGGCAGACCGGGCACGTGGCCCGGGCAACTCGACTATCTTAGCGGGTCGCGACGCCGGAAGTGAAAACGAGCCGGGCCCGCGCCTGCGTAGAATCGCTGAGCGCCTGCGCCCCGGAACCACCGGGTGCCGGACGGGCGGCACGGGAGGCGGCATGGACGCGCGGCAGAGGCGATCGCAGGAGTCGCTGCACAGGGCGATCATCGAGCTCGCCACCGAGCGCGCCGTGTCGGGCCTGACCGTGTCGGACATCACCGACCGCGCCGGAGTGAACCGGTCGACCTTCTACGCGCACGCGGCGTCCGCCGCCGAACTGCTGACGGCGGCGCTCCTGACCGATCTCGAGCGCATCCGCGTCGCGTACGTGACGAGGCTCGGCGACGGCGATCCGGCGGGCGCGTCCAACCGCGAGGCGACGCTCCGCATCCTCGACCACCTCGAGCGTCACCGCGCCCTCTACCTCGGCGCCTTCGACGACGTCGGAGGGGACTCGGGTATCCGCGTCATGCTGGCCGCTCAATTCCGCCGATCCGTCAGCGAGGCCGTCGAGAGCGGTGCGGTGACGGTTCCGCACGAGAGCCGCCTCCCCGGCGGCGCGGCGTCCTACATCTCGGCCGGCTCGGCCGCGCTGATGGAGGAGTGGCTGCGACTGCCCGCTCCTCGCGACCCCGATCTCTATCTCGACGCCTTCGCCCAGGTCCTGCCGGCGTGGTGGCCGCTCACGGCGGACGCGCCCGAGACCGCGAACGCCTGAGCCGCACGAACGTCTGCACCGCCCCGACGCCGGAACCGCCTCCGGCCCGCCGGATCCGAGGATCCCGGCGGGCCGGAGACAGGAGGAACGAGGGTCAGCGCGCCCGCTTCTCGCGCACGCGCATGTTCACGTTCACCGGCGACCCCTGGAAGCCGTAGATCTCGCGCAGCCGGCGCTGGATGTAGCGGCGGTAGCCGGGGTCGAGGAACCCGGTCGTGAACAGCACGAATGTCGGCGGCCGCGAGGACGCCTGCGTGCCGAACAGCACGCGGGGCTGCTTGCCTCCGCGCAGGGGGTGCGGATGCGCCGCCGTCAGCTCGGCGAGGAACGCGTTGAACTTGCCGGTCGGGATGCGTGTGTCCCACGACTCGAGCGCCAGCTCCAGCGCGGGGACCAGCTTCTCGAGGTGGCGGCCGGTGCGCGCCGAGATGTTGACGCGGGGAGCCCAGGCGACGTGCGCCAGGTCCTTCTCGATCTCGCGCTCGAGGTAGCGGCGGCGCTCGTCGTCGAGCAGGTCCCACTTGTTGAAGGCGAGGACCAGAGCGCGACCGGATTCGAGCACGAGGTCGATGATGCGGACGTCCTGCTCCGAGATCGGCTCGGAGACGTCGATCACGACGACCGCGACCTCCGCCTTCTCGAGCGCGGTCGAGGTGCGCAGCGACGCGTAGAAGTCGGCGCCCTGCTGCAGGTGCACGCGACGGCGGATGCCGGCGGTGTCGACGAAGCGCCACACCTTGCCGGCGATCTCGACCTGCTCGTCGACCGGGTCGCGGGTGGTGCCGGCGAGCTCGTTGACGACGACCCGCTCCTCCCCCGCGGCCTTGTTCAGGAGGCTCGACTTGCCGACGTTGGGCCGGCCGAGGATCGCGACGCGGCGCGGTCCGCCGACCTCGCGCTTGGCGACGGCGGACTCGAGCGGCAGGGTCTTCAGGACCGTGTCGAGCAGGTCCGCGACGCCGCGGCCGTGGACGGCCGAGACGGGGTACGGCTCGCCGAGGCCGAGCGACCACAACGTGGCGGCGTTGGGCTCCTGGCGCGCGTCGTCGACCTTGTTGGCCGCGAGGAACACCGGCTTCTTCGTCTTGCGGAGCAGCTTCACGACGTGCTCGTCGGTCGCGGTCGCTCCCACGTTCGCGTCGACCACGAAGATCACGGCGTCGGCGAGGTCGATCGCGATCTCGGCCTGCGCGGCGACGGAGGCGTCGATGCCGCGGGCGTCGGGCTCCCAGCCGCCGGTGTCGACGATCGTGAAGGCGCGATCGATCCACTCGGCGCGGTAGGAGACGCGGTCGCGGGTCACTCCGGGGGTGTCCTCCACGACTGCCTCGCGGCGCCCCAGGATCCGGTTGACGAGCGCCGACTTGCCGACGTTCGGCCGGCCGACGATCGCGACCACAGGCAGAGCCGGCAGGTAGCGGACCTCGTCCGAGTCCTCGCCCGAGTACTCGAGGAGGGTGAGGTCCTCGTCGTCGAGGTCGTAGTCCTCGAGTCCGCTCCGGAGCGCGTTCGCGCGCGAGGAGACGAGCTGCTCGTCGAGGTCGCCGAGGCGCTCGACGAGGTCGTCGTCTCCGAAGTTCAGCTCGTCGTCACCGACGCGCGTGTCCTGTGCCATGATCGGCCCTTGCTCTCGAGGTATTGACCTCGGCGATGACCGCGTCGACGGTCTGCTCGAAGTCGAGATGAGTGGAGTCGAGAAGAGTGACTCCTTCTGCGGCGTTGAGGAAATCGACCACCTGGGAGTCGGCGCGGTCCCTCGACCGCAGTGCCTGACCCGTCGCTTCCGCGGATTCCGTGGTGACTTCGCGCGAACGCCTCGCCATTCTAGCCTCTTCGCTCGCCGTGAGCAGGATCCGGACCGCCGCCGTCGGTGCGACCACGGTGGTGATGTCCCGTCCCTCGACGATGATGCCCGCCTTGCGGGTCTCGCCGATGATCCGCCGGAAGAGCAGCGTGACCCGTCGGCGCACCTCCGGCACCTTCGCCACGGCCGACACCCGGCCCGTGACACGGGGCTCCCGGATCGCCGCGGTCACCTCGGTCCGGCCGACCCAGACGGAGTAGGACTCGGGGTCGGTGCCGATGGAGTAGTCGAAGCCGTCGAGGGCGTCGACGATCGCGTCCTCGTCGTCGAAGTCGAGCCCGACCTCGAGCGCGTGCCAGGCGAGGGCCCGGTAGGCCGCGCCCGTGTCGAGGAACTCGAAGTCGAGGCGGCGGGCCGCCTCGCGCGAGACGCTCGACTTGCCGCTCCCGGCGGGGCCGTCGACGGCGACCACGACCGCGTCGCCGAAGTCGGCGGACTCGTCGGCGCGCGCACCGCGGGTCGACGACGGAGCGGCTCCGCCCTCCTCCGGCATGCTCTGCTGGGCTCTGCGGGCGGGCGTCATCCTGTTCAGGCCGCCCTCCTGCCTGCTCTGCTCCGTGCTCATCCGGCGATCCTCCAGCCGCGTGCGGTCAGTTCCTCGGTCAGCGGCCCGACCGCCTCGGGCACCACCGAGATCTCGGCAAGGCCCACGCGGCGCCCCTCCGCGTGCTCGAGGCGCACGTCCTCCATGTTGACGCCGGCCTTGCCGATCTCGACGAGGAGACGGCCCAGGGTTCCGGGCACGTCGTCGATCAGGACGATGAGGGTCGCGAAGCGCTGGTCCTGGCCGTGCTTGCCGGGCAGGCGGGCGACCCCCGCGTTGCCGGCAGCGAAGTGCTCGGCCAGCAGGCGTCGCGCTCCGGGAGCGTCCAGGTCGCGCAGGGCGTCGGCGAACGCGGCGACGTCGTCCCGGAAGGCGTCGAGCACCTCGACCACGTTCCCGCGGTTGGCCGCCAGGATCTGCACCCAGAGCTCCGGAGCCGACGACGCGAGCCTGGTGACATCCCGCACCCCCTGCCCGGCGAGGCGGAGCGACGCGTTCGGCGCGTCGAGCAGCCGCGCACCGAGGAGCGAGGAGACGACCTGGGGCACGTGCGAGACGAGGCCGACCGACAGGTCGTGCTCCTCCGGACCCATCTCGACGATCGCGGCACCGAGATCGAGCGCGAGGGCCTCGACGCGGGCCAGGGCCTCCGCGGTCGTCTCACCGTCGCGGCAGATCACCCACGGGCGTCCGACGAAGAGGTCGCCGCGCGCGGCGACGGGGCCACCGCGCTCGCGGCCGGCCATCGGGTGCGAGCCGATGTAGCGCGTGAGGTCGATGCCGCGCGCGCGGAGGTCTCGCAACGGCTCGGTCTTGACGCTCGCGACGTCCGTCACGACGGCGTCGGGGTGCGCGGCGAGCTCCCGCTCGACGACCCCCGCCACCACGTCCGGAGGCACGCAGACCACGACCAGTGCGGGGCGGTCCTCGGCGGAGGCGGCACGACCCGCTCCGTAGTCGATGGCGAGCGAGAGGCTGGCCGGCGACGCGTCGTCGAGCACGACGTCGACCCCGCGCGAGGCGAGGCCGAGGCCGATGCTCGCACCGAGCAGTCCGGAGCCGACCACCCGCACCGTCCCCGTCGTCCGCATCGCGGGCGGGGCGGGGTGCAGGAGCTCGTTCACCCCGACAGCCTACCGATCCGGTCGTCGCTGCTTGTCCGGGCCGGAGCGCCGACCGGCCGCGGGACGTCGATCCGCGCTCGGGGAGGAGCGTCGGTCGTCGGAGGGCCGCCGGTCCCCGCTGTCGCGCCGCTCGCCGGTCGGCCGCCGGTCCTCCCGGCGCTCGGCGGGCCGCCGGTCCTCGCGGCCTTCGGCGGGACGCCGGTCCTCCCGGCGCTCGTCCGGTCGGGGCCGCCGCGCTCCCGCGCTCGCCTTCCGCGTCGGCTCGGGCTTCTCGGCCACCTTCTCGCCGCCCTGGCGCGAGATCGTCAGCAGGGCGCCCAGCTCCTCGCGGGTCAGATCCCGCAGATCCCCGGAACGCAGCGTGCCCAGGTGCAGCGGTCCGAACTGGCGCCGGACGAGTTCGAGCACCGGGTGCCCGACGGCCGCCATCATGCGCCGCACCACGCGGTTCCGCCCCGAGTGCAGGGTGAGCTCGACCAGGGAGGCGTTCGACTTCCCCTCCGGACGGCCCAGCAGCCGCGCCTTGTCGGCCGCGACGGGGCCGTCGTCGAGCTCCACGCCGGCGGTCAGCGCCGAGATGGTCTGCGGTAGAACCTGCCCCTGCACCTTGGCGATGTACGTCTTGGTCACTCCGAACGACGGATGCGCGAGCACGTGGGCCAGCTCCCCGTCGTTGGTGAGCACGAGCAGCCCCGACGTCTCGGCATCGAGCCGGCCGACGTTGAAGAGCCGCTCCTCGAAGTTCTGGGTGTAGGTGCTGAGATCGGCGCGGCCGTTCTCGTCGGCGAGCGAGCTCACGACTCCCACCGGCTTGTTCAGCATCACGTAGCGGCGCGTGGTGTCCAGCTGCACCGCCACTCCGTCGACCTCGATCGAGTCGGTCGCCGGATCGATGCGGCGCCCGAGCTCCGCGGCCACCTCGCCGTTCACCCGGATCCGCCTCGCGACGATCATCTCCTCGACGACCCGGCGGGAGGCGACCCCCGCCGCGGCGAGGACCTTCTGCAGTCGTTCGCCCTCGGGCCCGCTGTCAGGCGTGCTCATCGAATCCGTCCCGTCCGTCGCTCAGAAGTGGGGAGATCTTCGGCAGCTCGTCGAGCGAGGCGAGGCCGAGATGCACGAGCAGCTGCTCCGTCGTGCCGTAGAGGATCGCGCCGGTCTCGGGGTCGTTGCCGACCTCCGCGATCAGACCGCGACCCAGCAGTGTGCGGGCGACCGAGTCGACGTTGACGGCGCGGATCTGCGCGACCTGTCCGCGCGAGATCGGCTGCTTGTAGGCGATGACGGCGAGGGTCTCCAGCGCCGCCTGCGAGAGCTTCGTCGGGTTCTGGGTCAGCACGAAGTCCGACACCACGGGGTCGTACTCGCGGCGGACGTAGATCCGCCAGCCCGAGCCGACCTCGCGCAGCTCGAAGCCGCGTCGGACGCCGCCGTCGACGCCGTCGAAGTCGGCGACGAGACGCTCGATCGACTGCCGCACGACCGCGATCGGTCGGGACAGCGCCGTTGCGAGGGCGACGAGCGACTGCGGCTCGTCGGCGACCATCAGGATCGCCTCGATCGCCCGGTCGATCTCGAACGCCACGGTGCCGAGCGCCGCCTCCTGGGTCTCAGCCGTCATAGTCGGCTCCCAGGTGCGCCAGGTTCGCATCGGACCACGACGGAGCGACCCACTGCAGGGTCAGCTCGCCGAGCGGCTCCGGCTGCTCGAAGGCGACTGCGGCGTGCCGGTAGAGCTCGAGGACGGCGATGAAGCGGGCGACGATCACGCCCTTCTCCTCGGCGGTCGCGATCAGCTCGCGGAAGGTGGCGGTCGACCGCTCCCTCAGCACCGCGACGACGTAGGCGGCCTGCTCCCTGATGCTGATCAGCGGCGCGTGCAGGTGATCGAGGCCGACCGTCGGGATCTCCCGGGGTGCGAGGGCGAAGGCGGCCAGCGCGCCGAAGTCCTCCGCCGACAGCGTCCAGACGAGCTCGGGCTTCCGCGCCCGGTACTCCTCCTCGAGCGGGACGTCGCGCACGTGGCGCGCCGTCTCGATCTCGATCCGCTCGGCGAACCAGCTCGACACCTGCTTGAACGCGCGGTACTGCAGGAGTCGCGCGAACAGCAGGTCGCGGGCCTCCAGCAGCGCGGCGTCCTCGGCGTCGACGAGCTCGCCCTGCGGCAGCAGCCCGGCGATCTTGAGGTCCAGGAGCGTCGCGGCGACGACCAGGAACTCCGACGCGCGGTCGAGCCCCTCGAGCGTGTCGATGCCGTGCAGGTACGACAGGAACTCGTCCGTCACCGCGCTCAGCGCGATCTCGGTGATGTCGACCTGCTGCTTGGCGATGAGGCTCAGCAGCAGATCGAAGGGTCCTTCGAAGTTCGCCAGCGCGACACGGAAGCCGCCGGCGGCCTCGACCACCGGCTCCTGGACGAGGACCGACTCAGGCGACCGCGCCACGCGAGATCAGCTCCCTGGCGAGCTGGCGGTACGCCGCCGCGGCCTTGTGCTCCGGCGCGAACTGCGTGATGGGCACACCCGACACGCTGGCGTCGGGGAACTTCACCGTGCGGCCGATCACCGTCTCGAGGACGCTGTCCCCGAACGCGTCCACGACGCGGTCGAGCACCTCGCGGGAGTGCAGGGTGCGCGAGTCGTACATCGTCGGCAGGATCCCGTCGAGCTCGATCGCCGGGTTGAGGCGATCGCGCACCTTGTCGATCGTCTCGATCAGCAGCGCCACACCGCGCAGGGCGAAGAACTCGCACTCGAGCGGGATGAGCACGCCGTGGCTCGCGGTCAGCGCGTTCACGGTCAGCAGCCCGAGCGAGGGCTGGCAGTCGATCAGGATCACGTCGTAGTCGGCGCTCACCTTGCGGAGCACGCGCGCCAGGATCTGCTCGCGAGCGACCTCGTTGACGAGGTGGACCTCGGCGGCCGACAGGTCGATGTTCGCCGGGATGACGTCGAGTCCGGGGACCCTGGTCGAGCGGATCGCCTCGGAGGGGTCCTTGACCGTGCCGAGCAGGAGGTCGTAGATGGTGATCGCGTCGTAGGTGGCGACACCGAGGCCCGCGGACAGGGCACCCTGCGGGTCGAAGTCGATGGCCAGCACGCGGCGGCCGTACTCGGCGAGGGTGGCGCCCAGGTTGATGGTGGTCGTCGTCTTGCCGACGCCGCCCTTCTGGTTGCAGAGCGAGATGATGCGCGCCGGTCCGTGGCCCGTCAGCTCGACCGGGAGGGGGAACTCGCGCAGGGGGCGGCCGGTCGGGCCGAGCGTCGGAGCCTCGAGGCCGGTGAGCTCCGTCGTGTCGTCCGTCTTGCCTGTCACCTGCGTCGTCCTCGCTTCCCGGGGCGTGCGCTCCCGCGCGGCCTGCCGTCGAGTCTACCGACCCCCTCCGCCCCCGGAGCCGCGCCCCGCCGCGTGCGCCCGTCCCTCCGCATCTGCTGGTCGAGTAGCCCCGCAGGGGCGTATCGAGACCCACCCCCACCGAAGCCGCTCCTCCCCCGCTCCCCTCTCAGCGCCGCGCCCGCGGATGCGCCGTCGTGTACACGTCCCGCAGCGTGTCCGCCGTCACCAGCGTGTAGATCTGCGTCGTGGCCACGGACGCGTGCCCCAGCAGCTCCTGCACCACGCGGACGTCCGCTCCTCCCGCGAGCAGGTGCGTCGCGAACGAGTGCCGGAAGGTGTGCGGGGAGATCTCGCGGTCCAGCCCCGCCTTCTCGGCGACCGCCCGGATCACGAGCCAGGCGCTCTGCCGCGACAGCCGTCCGCCGCGCACGCCGAGGAAGAGCGCCGGAGTCGCGCGTCCGCGCCGCGACAGCTCCGGCCGCGCCCGCACGAGGTAGTCGTCGACCGCCTCCCGCGCGTAGCGCCCGAGCGGTACGATCCGCTGCTTCGATCCCTTGCCGGTCAAGCGCACCACGTCCGCGTCGAGGACGTCGTCGACGGTGAGATCGACCGCCTCCGAGATCCGCGCGCCGGTCGCGTAGAGCAGCTCCAGCAGTGCCCGGTCGCGCATCTGCGCCAGCTCCTCTCCGCGGGACGCCTCGAGGAGCGCGCTCATCTGCTCCACCGTGATCGCCTTCGGCAGGGTCGTCGGGAGCTTCGGCGGCACGACGTCGTGCGCCACGTCGTCGACGACGAGTCCCTCCTCCAGCGCGAAGCGGTGCAGACCTCGCACGCTCGACAGGATGCGCGCGCGCGAGGACGCGGCGAGCGGACGCCCGGGCCGCGCGGCCAGCCAGGAGGCGAAGTCGCCGACGTCCGAGCGGCGCAACTCGGCCAGGTCGCCGATGCCGAGCTCGTCGAGGCGGCTCAGGTACAGCTCGAGGTCGCGGCGGTAGGCGGCGATCGTGTGCGCGGACAGCCCGCGCTCGACGCTCGCCTGCCGGAGGAACGCCTCGACGCTCGCCCGCGGGGTCATCCCCGGGGGTGCCGCACCCTCGGGTGCCGCGTCCACGGCGACGACGCGTCGCCGAGGCCCGCCCAGCCGCGCGAGCGGAAGGCGTGGGCCGCGAGCGCGGCGATCGTGAGCGACGGGTTCTGCACCCGGCGCGCGAGGACGGCGTCGACGAGCTCGTCGAGCGCGACCCAGCGCAGCTCCATGTCGGCCTCCTCCGCCTCCCGGTCGAACACCGAGCCGGTGCTCGAGAGATCGCGGGCGAGGAAGATGCGGATGACCTCGTCGCTGCCCCCGGGCGAGGTGGCGAACTCCGAGAGCAGGTCCCACCGGCCGGCCTGCAGGTCGGTCTCCTCGGCGAGCTCGCGCTGGGCGGCGACGAGCGCGTCCTCGCCCTCGATGTCCAGGAGCCCGGCGGGGATCTCCCACTCGCGGGTGCGGACGGGGTGGCGGTACTGCTTGATCAGTGCGACGCGGTCCTCGTCGTCCAGGGCGAGCACCGCGACGGCGCCCGTGTGGTCGAGGAACTCGCGGCGCAGCTCGCCGTCGCCGTAGCGGAAGGTCTCGGCGCGGACGCCCCAGACCATGCCGTCGAAGACGCTCTCGCTCGTCAGGATCTCGGGCTCGACGAGCTCGTCCGAGAGGCCGGAGTCACTCATCGGCGCCGGCCTCCGAGGCCGGGAAGAGGCGCGAGGCCTCCTGGCGCTCCAGCGCCGCCGTCACCAGTCCGCGGAACAGCGGGTGCGCGTCATTCGGACGCGAGCGCAGCTCGGGGTGGGCCTGGGTGCCGACGTAGTAGGGGTGCTTATCGCGCGGCAGCTCGACGTACTCGACGAGGCGGCCGTCGGGCGAGGTGCCCGAGAACCACAGGCCGGCCTCGGCGATCCGGTCGCGGTACGCGTTGTTGACCTCGTAGCGGTGGCGGTGCCGCTCGGCCGCCACGGGCGCTCCGTAGACCTCGGAGACGATGGAGCCCTCGGCGAGCTCCGCGGTGTAGAGGCCCAGGCGCATCGTGCCGCCCATGTCTCCGGACGCGAGGATCTCGACCTGCTCCGCCATCGTCGCGATGACGGGGAACTCGGTTCCCGGGTCGAACTCCGACGACGACGCCCCCTCGAGCCCCGCCTCGTTCCGCGCGTACTCGATCACCATGCACTGCAGGCCGAGGCAGAGTCCCAGCGTCGGGATCCCGTTCTCGCGAGCGAAGCGGAGAGCGCCGAGCTTGCCCTCGATGCCGCGGATGCCGAACCCGCCGGGCACGCAGATGCCGTCGAGCTCCGAGAGCGCCTTCGACGCCGCCTCCGGGTCCTCGAGTCCGTCCGAGGCGATCCAGCGGATGGCCACCTTGGTCTGCTGGGCGAAGCCCCCGGCGCGCAGCGCCTCGGTCACCGAGAGGTACGCGTCGGGCAGGTCGATGTACTTCCCGACCAGACCGATGGTGACCTCGTGCTTGGGCTCGTGGACCGCTTCGAGGAGCTTGGACCAGCCGTCCCAGACGACCTCTCCGGCGTCGAGCCCGAGCTGGTCGATGATGTAGGAGTCGAGCCCCTGCTCGTTCAGCATGCCGGGGATCTCGTAGATCGAGGCGACGTCCTTGGCGTTCACGACGGCCTGCTCGTCGACGTCGCACATCAGCGCGATCTTGCGCTTGTTCGACTCCGAGACGGGCCGGTCGCTGCGCAGCACGAGCGCGTCGGGCTGGATGCCGATCGAGCGCAGCGCAGCGACGGAGTGCTGCGTCGGCTTGGTCTTCTGCTCGCCGGAGGCGCCCATGAACGGCACCAGGGACACGTGCACGAAGAAGACGTTCCGGCGCCCGAGCTCGTGCCGCACCTGACGGGCCGACTCGATGAACGGCTGGCTCTCGATGTCGCCGACCGTGCCGCCGATCTCGGTGATGATCACGTCGGGCTGCGGGTCGTCCTCGGCCTGCAGCCGCATACGGCGCTTGATCTCATCGGTGATGTGCGGGATGACCTGCACCGTGTCGCCGAGGTACTCCCCCGCCCGCTCGCGCGCGATGACCCGCGAGTAGATCTGCCCGGTCGTCACGTTCGCGGCCTGGTTCAGGTTGATGTCGAGGAAGCGCTCGTAGTGCCCGATGTCGAGATCGGTCTCGGCGCCGTCGTCGGTGACGAACACCTCGCCGTGCTGGAACGGATTCATCGTTCCCGGATCGACGTTCAGGTAGGGGTCGAGCTTCTGCATCACGACGCACAGCCCGCGGGCGGTCAGCAGGTTGCCGAGGCTCGCGGCCGTGAGGCCCTTGCCCAGCGACGAGACGACGCCACCCGTGACGAAGATGTGCTTCGTGACCTTCGAGGGGGCGGAGTGCCCGGCCGTCGAGGAGTCGGAAGAGGAGTCTGAAGGGCCCGCGTTCGAAATGTCCACCACGGGCTTCCACCCTAACAGCAGTTCCCGGGAGGGGGGCCAGGTCGGCCGGATCGATCAGCCGCGCCGGCTCGTCTCGAGGAGCTCCCGCGCGTGCGCCAGCGCGTTGGCCGAGTCGGTCAGCCCCGAGAGCAGTCGCGCCATCTCGGACACGCGCTCGTCGGCGTCGAGCTGGGTGACCGCACTGGAGGTGACGCTGCCGTCCGAGCCCTTCTCGACCCGCAGGTGGTTGTTCGCGAACGCGGCGACCTGCGCGAGGTGCGTCACGACGATGACCTGGGAGGTCTCGGCGAGCCGGGCGAGCCGACGTCCGATCTCGATGGCCGCGGCTCCGCCCACCCCGGCGTCCACCTCGTCGAAGACGAAGGTCGGCACCGGGTCGTTGGCCGCGACGACGACCTCGATCGCGAGCATCACCCGCGAGAGCTCACCACCGGAGGCGCCCTTGCCCAGCGGCCGAGGCGTCGCGCCCGTGTGCGGCTCGAGCAGCATCTCGATCGTGTCCCGGCCGTGCGCGGTCGGGTCGCCGGTGCTCGTCACGCGCACGTGGAGGCGGGCGTCGCCCATGGCGAGGGCGGACAGCTCGTCGCTGACCCGCTCCCCCAGCTCGGCCGCCGCGGCCGTGCGCAGCGCGCTGAGCGTCGTCGCGAGACGGTCGACCAGATCCTGGTGGGCGGACGTGTCCGACTCGAGCGCGGCGATGCGCTCGTCATCACCGTCGAGCTCGAGCAGCCGCAGACCCGAGGAGTCGACGAGGTCGAGGACGTCGTCGAGCGTGGGCCCGTAGGTGCGCGCGAGCAACGACAGCTCGGCCCGCCGGTTCTCGATCAGCTCGAGGTCGTGCGCTCCGTCGAGGTCGAGCTCGGCGAGGTAGGAGGAGAGGCTGCCCGCGACGTCGACCAGCAGCACGGAGGCCTCGCTCAGCGTCTGGACCGTCGGCTGCAGCACGGCGTCGTGCTCGGCCGCCCGCTCGAGGACCCGACGCGCGAGGTCGAGCAGACCGAGGGCGTCCCGGCCGTCGAGCTCCTCGGACGAGATGGCCTCGCGCGCCTCGCCTGCCGCGAGCCGCAGCTGCTCGATGCTGCCGAGCCGCTCCGACTGCGCCGCGAGCTCCACGTCCTCGCCGCGCTGCGGCGCGATCACCTCGATCTCGGCCAGGGCGCTCCGGAGTCGTTCCGCCTCACGCGCCCGCGCCTCACGCGCCGCAGTCAGTTCGTCGAGCTCCTCGCGGTTCGCGCGCCAGCGCTCGAACGCGCTCCCGTAGTCGCGCAGCGCCTCGGCGAGCTCGGCACCGCCGAAGCGGTCGAGAGCGTCGCGCTGCGCTGCGGCCGACCGCAGGCGGATCTGATCCGACTGGCCGTGAACGACGACGAGCTGGTCGGCGAGCTCCGAGAGCACGCTGACCGGCGCTCCCCTGCCGCCGACGACCGCGCGGCCGCGACCCTCCGCCGAGACCGACCGGGCCAGCAGGAGCTCGGGGCCGTCGAGGTCGCCGCCGGCGTCGCGGACCCGCTCGGCCACCGCTCCGTCCTCCGGCACGATCCAGCGGCCCGACACCCACGCCTGCGGGCGGCCCGAGCGGACGGCGGACGCGTCGGACCGGGCACCGAGCACCAGCCCGAGCGCCGTCACCACCATCGTCTTGCCGGCGCCGGTCTCTCCGGTCACGGCGGTGAAGCCGGGGCCGAGCGGGAGGGTCGCCTCGGCGATGACGCCGAGGTCGCGGATCTGCAGCTCTTCGAGCATCGGGGGGACTACTCCGTCTCCGTGGACCCCCGCCATCCGCGGATGGGGAGGCCGAACTTGTGCACCAGGCGGTCGGTGAAGGGGGCGTCGTGCAGGCGGGCCAGTCGCACGGGGTAGGGCGAGCGCCGGAACACGACGCGAGCGCCGGGGGGCAGCTCGTACGTCCGCCGGCCGTCGGCCCAGAGCACGCCGACACCGTCGGTGCGCTCCTTCACCTCGACCGCGAGGCTCGACCCGGGGCCGACGACCAGCGGACGCGCGAACAGGGCGTGCGCGCTGAGCGGCACGAGCAGCATCGCCTCGAGGGTCGGCCACACGACCGGGCCTCCTCCCGAGAACGCGTACGCGGTCGAGCCGGTCGGAGTCGACACCACGATCCCGTCGCAGCCGAAGCTCGACAGCGGCCGACCGTCGACACCGACCATCACCTCGAGCATCCGCTCGCGGCTGCCCTTCTCGACGGTGGCCTCGTTGAGCGCCCAGGTCTCGTAGACGACCTGCTCGTCGATCTTCACCCGCACCTGAAGCGTCATCCGCTCCTCGACGCCGTAATCACCGTCGAGCGCACGGGCGACGGCGTCGTCGAGATCGTCGCGCTCGCTCTCGGCCAGGAAGCCGACGTGCCCGAGATTCACGCCGAGCAGTGGAGCCGTCCCGGTGCGCGCGATCTCAGCGGCGCGGAGGATCGTCCCGTCGCCGCCGAGGACGAAGACGAGCTCCACGTCGGCGAGCAGGACGTCGGTGCCGAGGACGGCCACGTCCGACAGGGACGGGGATGCAGCGACGATGTCGCCCTTGTCATCACCGCACAGAACGGGCCGGGCTCCGGAGCCGCGCAGCCGCTGGATCACGAGGATCGCCGCCTCGAGGGAGTCCGTCCGGCCGGTGTGGGCGACGACGAGGATGTTGCGCTCCTGCGGAGGGGACTGCATCGAGAGGGTGTCCTCCAGGTAGATCGACGTCGGTCGACCGCCCGCTTCACCCGGTGGTGAGCGCGGTGACCGCGTCCCTCCATTCTGTCGGAATCGTCCCGCGGTCGCGGTGGAGGTGAGCCAGATACTCGTGATTCCCAGCGCTTCCGGGTAATGGGGAGGACGCGAGGCCGACCACTCCGAGGTCGAGATCCCAGGCCGCCCAGAGCACGTCCGACAGCGCTTCCCGGCGCAGCTCCGGATCACGCACGATGCCCTCCTTCACACCGGTCCGACCGACCTCGAACTGAGGCTTCACCAGCACGACGAAATCGGCGAGCGGAGAGACGGACGCCGCGACGGCGGGCAGCACCATGGTGAGCGAGATGAAGGAGACGTCCGAGACCACCAGATCGGGCACGACCGTCGTCCGAGCTGCTGACGCAAGCGAGGCCGGCGTCATGTCCCGGGCGTTGAAGCCCTCCACGACGTGCACACGGTCATCCGAGCGGATGCGCGGCGCGAGTTGAGCATGTCCGACATCGAGCGCGATCACCGAGGCGGCCCCGCGCTCGAGGAGCACCTGGGTGAATCCGCCCGTCGAGGCTCCGACATCGAGAGCGTTCGCACCCTGTATGGAGACGGTGGGGAAGCTCTCCAGCGCGCCGAGCAGCTTGTGCGCCGCCCGACTCACGTAGTGATCGAGTCCGGCGACCGCGACGTCCTGATCGGGCCGCACCCGGAGGGACGCTTTCAGCGCAGGGGCTCCGTCGACCGTGACGAGAGCATCCGCGATGAGACGGGCGGCGTGAGTGCGCGACCGTGCGATCCCCCGCGCGGCGAGTGCCGCATCGAGGCGCGTGTCCTGCGCAGGAGCGTCCGAGACGGGGTCACTCATCGGCGTTCGTCCGCGCCCTCGAGTCGCGCCCGCAGCCGATCCTGCACCGCGATGTAAGACGATGCCCGAGCGGAGAGCGGCTGCTCCTCGATCACTGCGAGCGTCTCGACGAAGTCATCGACAGGGACCTCGTTCTCCTCGTATCGAACAGTGTCGTCTGACGTCATGCATTCCACCCTAGATCGCTCCGGCCGGCCCGGAGCGACTCCTCGTCGAGTCGTCCGTGAGGCACGACGCACGTCTTCCGCGTGTGCAGGGCCTGGTGGTGCGGGTGGTGGGTTAAACAGCGATGGCCACCCATTTCTGGGTGGCCATCGTGAATGGTGTCCGGCGGTGTCCTACTCTCCCACAGGGTCCCCCCTGCAGTACCATCGGCGCTGAGAGTCTTAGCTTCCGGGTTCGGAATGTGACCGGGCGTTTCCCTCTCGCTATAGCCGCCGTAACCCTTGCGACGCACCCACCGCACACACGGTGCTGGTGGGGGTCAAATCTGGGTTACACGTCAAGCGTGTATTCAATTATGTGCACCACCTCTCGGCGGTGCGGTGCCCGTATTCTGGGAACCACAAAGTGGACGCAAGCAATCTCTGACCACTCCTACCAGCCTTTACAACGGTATGAGTGTAGTGATTATCAAGTTATCGGCTTATTAGTACCGGTCAGCTCCGACAGTCTTTAGTCCTGTCTTCCACATCCGGCCTATCAACCCAGTAATCTGGCTGGGAGCCTCTCCCCCGAAGGGATGGAAATCTCATCTCGAAGCCGGCTTCCCGCTTAGATGCTTTCAGCGGTTATCCGTTCCGAACGTAGCTAATCAGCGGTGCTCCTGGCGGAACAACTGACACACCAGAGGTTCGTCCATCCCGGTCCTCTCGTACTAGGGATAGATCTTCTCAAATTTCCTACGCGCGCAGCGGATAGGGACCGAACTGTCTCACGACGTTCTAAACCCAGCTCGCGTACCGCTTTAATGGGCGAACAGCCCAACCCTTGGGACCTACTCCAGCCCCAGGATGCGACGAGCCGACATCGAGGTGCCAAACCATGCCGTCGATATGGACTCTTGGGCAAGATCAGCCTGTTATCCCCGAGGTACCTTTTATCCGTTGAGCGACAGCGCTTCCACAAGCCACTGCCGGATCACTAGTCCCGACTTTCGTCCCTGCTCGACTTGTCAGTCTCACAGTCAAGCTCCCTTGTGCACTTACACTCGCCACCTGATTGCCAACCAGGTTGAGGGAACCTTTGGGCGCCTCCGTTACTTTTTAGGAGGCAACCGCCCCAGTTAAACTACCCATCAGGCACTGTCCCTGAACCCGATTAGGGTTCGAAGTTAGATATCCAGAGTGACCAGAGTGGTATTTCAACAATGACTCCACGATCACTAGCGTGCCCGCTTCACAGTCTCCCACCTATCCTACACAAGCCACACCGAACACCAATACCAAACTATAGTAAAGGTCACGGGGTCTTTCCGTCCTGCTGCGCGTAACGAGCATCTTTACTCGTAATGCAATTTCGCCGAGTTCGCGGTTGAGACAGCTGGGAAGTCGTTACGCCATTCGTGCAGGTCGGAACTTACCCGACAAGGAATTTCGCTACCTTAGGATGGTTATAGTTACCACCGCCGTTTACTGGGGCTTAAATTCTCAGCTTCGCCTTGCGGCTAACCGTTCCTCTTAACCTTCCAGCACCGGGCAGGCGTCAGTCCGTATACATCGTCTTGCGACTTAGCACGGACCTGTGTTTTTAGTAAACAGTCGCTTCCCACTGGTCTCTGCGGCCATCGAACGCTCCCGGAGCAAGTCCGTTCACGCCTCAGGCCCCCCTTCTCCCGAAGTTACGGGGGCATTTTGCCGAGTTCCTTAACCACGATTCTCTCGATCTCCTTGGTATTCTCTACCTGACCACCTGAGTCGGTTTGGGGTACGGGCAGCTAGAACCTCGCGTCGATGCTTTTCTTGGCAGCATAGGATCACCGATTTCGACTTGCGTCTACCCATCAGATCTCAGGCTATATGAACGACGGATTTGCCTATCGTTCGCCCTACATCCTTAGACCGGGACAACCATCGCCCGGCTCGGCTACCTTCCTGCGTCACACCTGTTAATACGCTAAACGCACCAGCACGGGGTCGTACGCTAGGCCCAACGCTTCACCCCGAAGGGATCCATCACAGGGATTCAGATACTTAGCACTACTGGATTGTCTTGGGCGGTTCTTCGCCGGTACGGGAATATCAACCCGTTGTCCATCGACTACGCCTGTCGGCCTCGCCTTAGGTCCCGACTTACCCAGGGAAGATTAGCTTGACCCTGGAACCCTTGGTCTTCCGGAGGACGGGTTTCTCACCCGTCTTTCGCTACTCATGCCTGCATTCTCACTCGTGTGGCGTCCACGGCTGGTTCACACCGCCGCTTCACTCGCCACACGACGCTCTCCTACCCATCAACACGGCTGGACCACGAAGGCCTACCACAAAATGTCAATGCCACAACTTCGGTGGCGTGCTTGAGCCCCGTTACATTGTCGGCGCGGAATCACTTGACCAGTGAGCTATTACGCACTCTTTCAAGGGTGGCTGCTTCTAAGCCAACCTCCTGGTTGTCTGTGCAACTCCACATCCTTTCCCACTTAGCACGCGCTTAGGGACCTTAGTTGGTGGTCTGGGTTGTTTCCCTCTCGACTATGAAGCTTATCCCCCACAGTCTCACTGCTGCGCTCTCACTTACCGGCATTCGGAGTTTGGCTGACGTCAGTAAGCTTTTGGGCCCCATCGGCCATCCAGTAGCTCTACCTCCGGCAAGAAACACGCAACGCTGCACCTAAATGCATTTCGGAGAGAACCAGCTATCACGAAGTTTGATTGGCCTTTCACCCCTATCCACAGCTCATCCCCTCCATTTTCAACTGAAGTGGGTTCGGTCCTCCACGACGTCTTACCGTCGCTTCAACCTGGCCATGGATAGATCACTTCGCTTCGGGTCTAGACCCTGCGACTGAATCGCCCTATTCGGACTCGCTTTCGCTACGGCTGCCCCACACGGGTTAACCTCGCCACAGAGCACTAACTCGCAGGCTCATTCTTCAAAAGGCACGCCGTCACCCCTACAAGGAGGCTCCGACGGTTTGTAAGCAAACGGTTTCAGGTACTATTTCACTCCCCTCCCGGGGTACTTTTCACCTTTCCCTCACGGTACTTGTCCGCTATCGGTCATCTGGGAGTATTTAGGCTTATCAGGTGGTCCTGACAGATTCACACGGGATTTCTCGGGCCCCGTGCTACTTGGGATACTCTTCACGCCATAACACCATTTCGACTACGGGGCTCGCACCCGCTCTGGCCAGGCATTCAAACCTGTTCGTCTATGATGCGCTGTAACGTTCCGTGCTCGGCAGAACACGACGAAAAGTCCCACAACCCCGACCATGCAACCCCTGCCGGGTATCACACATGGCTCGGTTTAGCCTCTTCCGCGTTCGCTCGCCACTACTAACGGAATCACTGTTGTTTTCTCTTCCTGTGGGTACTGAGATGTTTCACTTCCCCACGTTCCCTCTACCCGCCCTATATATTCAGGCGGGAGTCACCAGGTCACCACAAAGGGCCTGGCGGGGTTTCCCCATTCGGAAATCCTCGGATCACAGCTCGTTTATCAGCTCCCCGAGGCTTATCGCAGATTACGACGTCCTTCTTCGGCTCCAGATGCCAAGGCATCCACCGTTTGCTCTTAAAAACTTGAAAATCACATGAGTTAAGAAACTACAATTCGAAGATTGCAGATTTCAATGATTTGCAGGAACACCCGAAGGCATCCCTGCGCCTCTGTCGATTCAAGACCCGAAAGTCCTGAATCTAAGATGCTCGCGTCCACTGTGTAGTTCTCAAAATACGGGCGGTACCCCTCCCCCACACACCCAGGCGTGAAGAAAGGATCCAGAAGGTCGACCCGAACCATCCGAAGACAGCCGGCCCGGTCCCTCAGGACCCAACAGCGTGCATGTGCAAGCCACCCTCCGCACCGTGCGTTCCCAACCCGAAGGCTGTACTGACACGAGACGAACTCGACCTGCACCTAGTTCAATGTTCCACCCATGAGCTACCAGCGAAGACATTCGCTTCGATCTGGCGCCTGGGACACCCTGCGGTGCCCAGATGCTCCTTAGAAAGGAGGTGATCCAGCCGCACCTTCCGGTACGGCTACCTTGTTACGACTTAGTCCTAATCACCGATCCCACCTTCGACGGCTCCCTCCCACAAGGGGTTAGGCCACCGGCTTCGGGTGTTACCGACTTTCATGACTTGACGGGCGGTGTGTACAAGGCCCGGGAACGTATTCACCGCAGCGTTGCTGATCTGCGATTACTAGCGACTCCGACTTCATGAGGTCGAGTTGCAGACCTCAATCCGAACTGAGACCGGCTTTTTGGGATTCGCTCCACCTTACGGTATCGCAGCCCTTTGTACCGGCCATTGTAGCATGCGTGAAGCCCAAGACATAAGGGGCATGATGATTTGACGTCATCCCCACCTTCCTCCGAGTTGACCCCGGCAGTCTCCTATGAGTTCCCACCATGACGTGCTGGCAACATAGAACGAGGGTTGCGCTCGTTGCGGGACTTAACCCAACATCTCACGACACGAGCTGACGACAACCATGCACCACCTGTATACCGACCTTGCGGGGCAACCATTTCTGGAAGTTTCCGGTATATGTCAAGCCTTGGTAAGGTTCTTCGCGTTGCATCGAATTAATCCGCATGCTCCGCCGCTTGTGCGGGCCCCCGTCAATTCCTTTGAGTTTTAGCCTTGCGGCCGTACTCCCCAGGCGGGGAACTTAATGCGTTAGCTGCGACACGGAGACCGTGGAAAGGTCCCCACATCTAGTTCCCAACGTTTACGGCGTGGACTACCAGGGTATCTAATCCTGTTCGCTCCCCACGCTTTCGCTCCTCAGCGTCAGTAACGGCCCAGAGAACTGCCTTCGCCATCGGTGTTCCTCCTGATATCTGCGCATTCCACCGCTACACCAGGAATTCCATTCTCCCCTACCGCACTCTAGTCTGCCCGTACCCACTGCAGGCCCGAGGTTGAGCCTCGGGTTTTCACAGCAGACGCGACAAACCGCCTACGAGCTCTTTACGCCCAATAATTCCGGACAACGCTTGCACCCTACGTATTACCGCGGCTGCTGGCACGTAGTTAGCCGGTGCTTTTTCTGCAGGTACCGTCAAACCGAAGTCCTTCTTCCCTACTAAAAGAGGTTTACAACCCGAAGGCCGTCATCCCCCACGCGGCGTTGCTGCATCAGGCTTTCGCCCATTGTGCAATATTCCCCACTGCTGCCTCCCGTAGGAGTCTGGGCCGTGTCTCAGTCCCAGTGTGGCCGGTCACCCTCTCAGGCCGGCTACCCGTCGTCGCCTTGGTGAGCCATTACCTCACCAACAAGCTGATAGGCCGCGAGTCCATCCTTGACCGAAAAACTTTCCACCCGCACCCGATGCCGGGGCAGGTCGTATCCGGTATTAGACGCCGTTTCCAGCGCTTATCCCAGAGTCAAGGGCAGGTTACTCACGTGTTACTCACCCGTTCGCCACTAATCCACCCAGCAAGCTGGGCTTCATCGTTCGACTTGCATGTGTTAAGCACGCCGCCAGCGTTCGTCCTGAGCCAGGATCAAACTCTCCGTAAAAAATTACGACTCCAACCCCGAAGAGAAGGAAGTCAAGTTTGACCTCTAGCAAATAAGACATCATTACTGACATCAATTTCCAAAGGAATCCCAACCGGATCACAAAACCCGGCCGGGGTTATAAAATTGGCATTGAACATAGTGCACGCTGTTGAGTTCTCAAGAATCGGACACACCCCGCCTCCACCCCACAAAGGAGTTTCACAACGAGAGTGATCGAAGTATTAGCGACGACCCGAAGGCCTTCGATTTGTTTCCTGTGCCGAGACCGGTTAGGCTTATCAGAACCGCAGTTCCGATCGCCCCCGTGGCAACTCGACTAACTTAGCACATCCGCAAGCCGTGTCAAATCGGCTTCTTCGCGATGTCGGCGACCGGGAGCTCTCGATCCGACTGCCGTGTTCACGAGGAGCACGACGATCGTCACGATCGCCTTCCGAAGCCTTCATCCGCTCGTCGCCGCCGTTGCCGGTGGCGATGTCGCTTCGAAGCCGGGACCGAAGTCCTGCAGAGGCTGTACATCTTACGCTCACGATCCTCAGCCCTCAAGAGACGAATCTCTAACAGGCCTCGGAGTGAGGGGATGGTCCCCGCTTGAGGCCGACGAACTGGTCTCGACGCTCTGCGTCCGACTCTCGCTCGCCGCTCCTTTGGGGTGACGAGGAGTTACATTACGTCGATGTTTCGCAGGGCCGCAAATCGCCCGCAACCCGGGCGTGTCGCCTCACGCTTCCGGTGCGACGAACGCGCCGGCGAAGCTCTTCTTGCCGCGGCGCAGCACGGCGATCCCGTCGATCAGCGGGAGGTCGCCCAGCAGGGTGGAGTCCTGGGTCACCACGGTGTTGTTCACGGAGATGCCCCCCTGGGCGATGCCTCGACGCGCCTCGCCGAGACTCGTCGCGAGTCCCGCCTCGACGACCGCCTGGATCACGGGCGTGGAGGCGTCCGCTTCGATGGTGCGCACGGCGGCGAGCGCGCCCCGGAGGATCCCGGCGTCGATCCCGTCGAGCGAGCCGCGACCGAACAGGGCGGAGGCGGCGGCCTCGACCGCACGCGTGACGTCCTCGCCGTGCACGAGCGACGTGACCTCCCACGCGAGCGCGCGCTGCGCCTCCCGCTTGAACGGGGCGGTCGCGGTCGCCTCGGCGAGGCGCTCGATCTCGGTCCTGGGGAGGAACGTGAACACCTTGAGCCGGTCGACGACGTCGCTGTCGTCGACGTTGAGCCAGAACTGGTGGAACGCGAACGGGCTCGTCAGCTCGGGATCGAGCCAGACGGCGTTCCCCTCGCTCTTCCCGAACTTCGTACCGTCGGAGTTCATCACCAGCGGAGTGCCGATCGCGTGCACCGAGACCCCGTCGGTGCGGTGGATCAGATCGGTGCCGCTCGTCAGGTTGCCCCACTGGTCGCTCCCGCCGGTCTGCAGGACGCAGCCGTACTGGCGGTGGAGCTCGAGGAAGTCCAGGCCCTGCAGGATCTGGTAGCTGAACTCGGTGTAGCTGATGCCGGCGTCCGAGTTGAGGCGCGCACTGACGGCGTCCTTCTTGATCATCGTGCCGACCCGGAAGTGCTTCCCGATCTCGCGCAGGAAGTCGATGGCCGAGAGCGGTGCCGTCCAGTCCAGGTTGTTGACCAGGCGTAGCGCGTTGTCCCCGTCGGTCGAGAGGAACCGGGACACCTGCCGCTGGAGCTTCTCGACCCACTCGGACACGGTCTCCCGGGTGTTGAGCGTCCGCTCCGCCGTCGGGCGGGGGTCTCCGATCAGCCCCGTGGACCCGCCGACGAGACCGAGCGGTCGGTGCCCCGCGAGCTGGAAGCGCCTCATCAGGATCAGCTGCACGAGGTTGCCCAGGTGCAGGCTCGGCGCTGTGGGATCGAAACCGCAGTAGTAGGTGATCGGGTCGCCGGCGAGCAGCTCCCGGAGCGCCTCCCGATCCGTCGAGACGTGCACCGAGCCGCGCCAGACGATCTCGTCCCAGACGTTGTCGAAGCTCGGGTCCAGCAGGGGATGCGAAGCGGAGCCGGTGGGTGCCTGATCGATCACCGGTCCAGGGTACCGTCGGTCGGACGCCGACCGCGGGCCGGATCAAGCGCGGAGGCTTGATCCCGCCGAATCAAGTGTGGATACTTGATCACGGAGGCCCCCATGTTCGTCATCACCGCCGACCAGCGCGACAGCCGCCACGACGCCGACCGCGTCGACGACGCGATCGCGCGACTGACCGCCGACAGACCCGACGACCTGGTGCTGCCTCCGGAGCGCACCGCCGGCGACGAGTTCCAGTGCGTCCTCGAATCGGCGAGCGCGGTCGTCCCCCTCGTGCTCGCGCTCCACCGCAGCGGCCACTGGAGCATCGGCCTGGGGATCGGCCCCGTCGAGCGCCCCCTCCCCCGCACCATCAGAGCCGCGACCGGCGACGCTTTCTTCGCGGCCCGGCGCGCGGTCGAGAGCGCCAAGAGCAGGCCGGCGCGCTTCGCGCTCGATCCGGACGCGAGAGGCGGGGCCTTCCCCTCGGTCCCCGACGCCCAAGCGCTCTTCGATCCGCTGCTGCACCTGCGCGATGCGCGATCGGACGCCGGATGGGAGATCATCGACCTCCTCGCAGCCGGGCGGAGCCAGAAGGAGGCCGCCGCACAGCTCTCCGTGACTCCGCAGGCGGTGAGCCTCCGGGTCCGCGCGGCGAGCGCTCGGGTCGACGGACCCGCCGCCGACGCCCTCGTCCGGCTGCTGACGGTGGTCGACCGTACGCTCGACCCCACCGACGGAAGGACCGAGCGATGATCCCGCCCCGCACAGCACTGAGCGACACCGTGGCCGCCACGGTGCAGACCGCCGCCACGACCGGGGTCGTCCTCGTCCTCGTCGCGGCGCTCGTCGGAACCGTCCTCGCCCTGCGGCTGCGACGACCCGCTCTCGCGTGGATCCCCCTCGGCGGAGTCGCCGCGGCGTTCCTGCTGACGGGACTGGGCGCAGTGGCAGCCCCCGCGCCCGTCGCACTCCTCGTCGCCACTCTCGCCTTCTCCCTCGCGATCCTCGGGGGCGGACCCGCCGTGCTGCTGACCCTCGATCTCGCGACCGCCGATGCGCGGGCGGGCGTCCACGGCGGCATCATGATCGCCGCCCCGCGCCCGGTGACCGCTGCTCCGACCGCCATCGGTCAGCCCATCGAGGTCCTGCGCGGAGGCACCACCATCGGTCTTCTCGAGCGCCTCGCCACCGCGGGCGCCCTGATGAGCGGCATCCCCGAGGGGGTGGCCGTCGTGGTCGCCGTGAAGGGCGTCGGGCGGTTCAGCGAGCTCGCCTCACCGGAGGCGCGCGAGCGGTTCATCATCGGCACTCTCGCGAGCCTGGCCTGGGCGGCGGCCCTGGGCATTCTGGGGCGGATCTACCTGGCGGGCTGAGTTCCACCCGGTCGCCGACGCGGCACAGCGGGCCGGTACGGCGAGACCGTCGGCTCCTCGGGGATCGAGAACCGCCACGGGAACTCGGGGCCGCCTCCGGGTCCCGCCACCCCCGTCCGCGGCGTGGCCAGCACCCTCACCGGACCGGATCGCGGCCGCAGCTCGAACGACGCCTCGAGGGGATCGCCCGACTCCGAGAGCAGGACCCCGAGCGCCTGCGCGAGTCGTGCCGGTCCTCGCGCGAGATCCCGATCGGTCGCGGTGCCCCGCCGCGATCTCGCGAGCGCGACTCCCTCCACGATCTCGCCCGCGCGCAGGAGCACGGCGGACGCGGTTCCCTCCGGAGCGCAGACGATGTTGACGCAGGTGTGCATGCCGTAGGTGAAGTACGCGTACACGGTGCCGGGTGGGCCGAACATGGGCGCCGTCCGGTCTGTGCGCCGCCGGTAGGCGTGCGAGCCGGGGTCCTCCCCCACGCCGAGGTACGCCTCGACCTCCGTGAGGCGGACCGCCACCGAACCCTCGCCCGTGCGGTGCACGAGGGTGCACCCGAGCAGATCCGGCGCGACGTCCACCGCGGAGCGGCTCAGGTCGATCGGCGGAAGCACGCTCTAGAAGAAGCTCTGGCCGGTCATCACGGTGATGAGGACGACGGCCACGATGATCACCGAGGCCACGACGACGAGCGTGCGCTGCTGCCAGGGGCGCAGCGTCGGACGGTGATCGTCGTCGTCGTCGCGACGCAGGGTCATCAGCGCTCCCCCCGGAGCGACGAGCGCACCACGCGCACGCGCTCGGTCAGCCGGGCGAGCTGCTCCGCGACCCGGTCCGGCGCCGTTCCGCCGACGCCGTCACGACTCGCGACGGAGCCCTCGAGGGAGAGCACGGAGCGCACGTCCGGCGTGAGCAGAGGCGACACGGCCGAGAGGGCCTCGTCGTCGAGCTCCTCGAGGCCGAGGCCGCTCTGCTCCGCCGCCTTCACGAGCTCGCCCGTGATCTCATGCGCGTCACGGAACGGGACGTGCTTCTTGACCAGCCACTCGGCGACATCGGTAGCGAGCGAATAGCCCTGCGGAGCGAGCTCCGCCATCCGCTCGGTGTGGAAGGTCAGCGTCGCGATCATCCCGCTGAACGCGGGCAGCAGGACCTCGAGGGTCGTGACCGAGTCGAACACCGGTTCCTTGTCCTCCTGGAGGTCGCGGTTGTACGCGAGCGGCAGCGCCTTGAGCGTCGCGAGCAGACCGGTCAGGTTGCCGAGCAGACGGCCCGCCTTGCCGCGCGCGAGCTCGGCGATGTCGGGGTTCTTCTTCTGCGGCATGATCGAGGACCCGGTCGAGTAGCCGTCGTCGAGGGTGACGAACGCGAACTCGCGGGTGTTCCAGAGGATGATCTCCTCCGCGATCCGCGAGACGTCGACTCCGATCATCGCGGCGACGAAGGCGAACTCGGCGACGAGGTCACGGCTCGCCGTGCCGTCGATCGAGTTGGGGACGCTCGCGGCGAAGCCGAGCTCGAGCGCCACCGCCTCGGCGTCGAGACCGAGCGTCGAGCCGGCGAGGGCACCGGAGCCGTAGGGCGAGACGTCCGCGCGGACGCCCCAGTCGCGCAGTCGCTCCAGATCGCGCAGCAGCGCCCACGCGTGAGCGAGCAGATGATGCGCGAGCAGCACGGGCTGCGCGTGCTGGAGGTGCGTGCGTCCGGGCATGATCGCGCCGGGGTGGGCCGAGGCCTGTGCGGCGATCGCGTCGATCAGCTGGACGACCTGCTCGGCGATGACCGCGGCGTGGTCGCGGAGGTACATCCGGACGAAGGTCGCGATCTGGTCGTTGCGGGAGCGGCCCGCGCGCAGCTTGCCGCCGAGCTCGGGGCCCGCCTCGAGCATCAGACCCCGCTCGAGCGCGCCGTGCACGTCCTCGTCCGAGTCCTCCGCGACGAAGCGGCCCTCGGCGACGGCGGCGCCGAGCCGCTCGAGTGCGGCCAGCATTCCGGACAGCTCGGCGTCGTCGAGATAGCCCGCGGCCGCGAGTGCTCGCGCGTGGGCACGAGAGCCGGCGAGGTCGTACGCGGCCAGCTGCCAGTCGAAGTGCGTCGACTTCGAGAGAGCGGCGAGCTCGGGCGACGGGCCGCCGGCGAACCGGCCGCCCCAGAGAGCGCCGGCCTCGCCCGCGCGGGCGGAGGGTCGTTCCGTCATGGTTCTCCTCGGGGTCGGCTGTCGAGTCTACTGAGCGGCGGCGGGCTCGTCCGCGCGCTCGAGGAGCCAGACGAGGAGCGCCTTCTGGGCGTGCAGCCGGTTCTCGGCCTCGTCCCAGATCACGCTCTGCGGCCCGTCGATCACCTCGGAGGTGACCTCGTAGCCGCGGTCGGCCGGCAGACAGTGCAGGAAGAGGGCGTCGGGGGCGGCGGCGGCCATTGTGCCCGCGTCCACCCGGTAGGCGCCGAACGTCGCGACGCGCTCCGCCTTCTCCTCCTCCTTGCCCATCGACACCCAGGTGTCGGTGATCACGATGTCGGAACCGGCGGCTCCCTCGGCCGGATCGGTCGTCGTGGTCGCCGAGCCGCCCGTGCCCGCGGCGATGCGCTGGGCGTCGGCCAGCACGGCGGGGTCGGGAGAGTAGCTCTCGGGAGACACGATGCGCACGTGCATGCCGGCCGTCGCACCCGCGAGCAGGTAGGAGTGCGCCATGTTGCTCGCTCCGTCGCCGAAGAAGGTCAGGGTGAGCCCGGCCAGGCGCCCCCGGTGCTCGCGGATGGTCAGCAGATCCGCGAGCAGCTGGCACGGGTGGAACTCGTCGGACAGCGCGTTGACGACGGGGACCCGTGTGCCGCGCGCCATCTCCTCGAGTCCGGACTGCGCGTAGGTGCGCCAGACGATCGCGGCCACCTGCCGCTCGAGGACGCGCGCGGTGTCCGACGCGGTCTCCTTGCCGCCGAGCTGGCTGCTCGCCGTCGAGATGATCAGCGGCGACCCGCCGAGGTCGGCGATGCCGACGGCGAAGGACACCCGGGTGCGCGTCGAGGACTTGTCGAAGATCACGGCGACGGTCTGCGGACCCTGCAGCGGTGTGCGCGACCACCGGTCGCGCTTGAGCTCGAGGGCGAGGTCGAGGATCTCGGCCTGCTCGGCGGGGGTGATGTCGTCGTCGCGGAGGAAGTGGCGGGTCACGGGTGGGGGTCGCTTTCGGTGGAGGAGTGGTCGGAGGTGATCGCCGCGAGAGCGCGGCCGAAGCGGGCGGCGAAGTCGTCGACGTCGTCGGCGGTGATGATGAGGGGAGGCGCGAGGCGGATGCTCGTCTCGTTCGCCGCGTTGACGATCAGGCCCTCGGCGAGGGCCGCGGCGGCGAGCTCGGCCGCGACGGGCTCGGTCAGGGCGATCCCGAGGAGCAACCCCGCTCCGCGGACGCCGCCGATCAGGGGCGAGCCGATGGCGTCGACGGCGCGCCCGATCTGCGCCCCGCGCTGCCGGGCGTTGTCGAGCAGGTCGGCCCGCTCGATCTCGCCGATCACGGCTCTTGCCACCGCGGTGGCCAGGGGGTTGCCGCCGAAGGTGCTGCCGTGGTGCCCCTTCTGGAACAGCTCGGACGCTCGACCGAAGGTGACCAACGCGCCGACGGGGAAGCCGCCGCCGAGTCCCTTCGCGAGCGTGATCGCATCGGGGACGATCCCGGCGCTCTGGAAGGCGAACCAGTGGCCGGTCCGCCCCACTCCGGTCTGGATCTCGTCGACGATCAGGAGCGCGCCGTGCTGCAGGGTGAGCTCGCGAGCCCGCTGGAGGAAACCGTCCGGGAGCGGGACGACCCCCGCCTCCCCCTGGATCGGCTCGACGACGAGCGCGGCGACCGAGCCGTCGATCGCCCGCTCGAGCGCCTCGACCGTGGCGTCGATGTGCTCGACTCCGGGCGGCATCGGCTCGAACGGCGCCCGCATGGACGCCTTGGCCGTCAGCGCCAGTGCGCCCATGGTGCGGCCGTGGAACGCGCCGTGCAGAGCGAGGATCCGTGGCCGCGGACCGCCCTGGACGTTCAGCCGCGCGAGCTTGAACGCGGCCTCGTTCGCCTCCGTGCCGGAGTTCGCGAAGTAGACACGGCCCGCGTCACCCGCTCCGCTCAGCTCGCGGAGCTTCTCGGCGAGCGAGATCTGCGGCGCGGTGGCGAAGTAGTTGGAGACGTGGGCGATCGCGCCCGCCTGGCGGGCCACCGCCTCGACGAACACCGGATGGGCGTGGCCGAGCGAGTTCACCGCGATCCCGCCGAGGAAGTCGAGGTACTCGCGCCCGTCGACGTCCCAGACGCGGCAGCCCTCGCCCCGCTCGAGGACCGCGAGCGGAGCGGCGAAAGTGCGCATCATCGCCGCGGCGTAGCGGTCGCGCGCCTCGTCGGTGCGGGAGTCGGTGAGAACGGAGTCGGAGGACATGGCGAGCCTTTCTGAGCGAGCGGACCGGCCGAGGGGGCCGTCTGTGCGCGGATCCCGATGGATCGGCGCTCGGAGCCGGGGCCGCTGAGAGGTCAGCGGCCCGACGTTCGCTCCCGGTCGACCGTCGGCGGGGAGGCGACGACCTCGGTACCGACGCCCTCGCTCGTGAACACCTCGAGGAGCACGGAGTGGGGCAGACGACCGTCGATGATCGCCGCCTTGGGGACCCCGCCCTGCACCGCGTCCAGGCACGCCGTCATCTTGGGGATCATGCCCGACTCGAGGGAGGGCAGCAGGGCGATGAGCTCGTCGGACGAGATCTGCGAGACGAGCGAGTCGCGGTTCGGCCAGTCGGAGTAGAGGCCGGGGACGTCGGTCAGGATCACCAGCTTCTCGGCACCCAGAGCCACCGCGAGCGCGGCGGCGGCCGCATCGGCGTTGACGTTCAACGACTGCGTCGGATCGTCGGAGTCGGGCGCGATTGACGACACCACGGGGATGCGGCCGGCCTCGAGCTGGGCGAGCACGGCGGCCGGGTCGACCGCGACCACATCGCCCACGAGCCCCAGATCGTGCTCGACACCGTCGAGGACGACACCGCGCCTGCGGCCGAGGAACAGCCCGGCGTCCTCCCCGGAGATCCCGGCGGCCAGCGGTCCGTGCTCGTTGATCCGGCGGACGATGTCGCGGCTGATCTGCCCGGTGAGCACCATCCGGACGACCTCCATCGCCTCGGGACTCGTCACGCGGTACCCGCCCCGGAACTCGCTCGTGATGCCGAGCCCGTCCAGCATCCGCGTGATCTGGGGCCCTCCCCCGTGCACGACGACCGGCCGGATGCCGGCGTAGCGCAGGTAGACGATGTCCTGCGCGAAGGCGCGCTGCAGCTCCTCCGACACCATGGCGTTGCCGCCGAACTTGATCACCATCGTGCGGCCGTGGAAGCGCTTCAGCCAGGGCAGCGCCTCGATGAGCGTGCCCGCCTTCGCGCCCGCGTCGGCGCGCAGGGCGATGCCCTCCGCCTCGGTGTGCGTGTCGTGGTCCATGTCCGCCTCAGCTCGAGTAGGCCGAGTTCTCATGCACGTAGTCGTGCGTGAGATCGTTCGTCCAGATGGTCGCGGTGGCCTCTCCTGCGTGCAGGTCGATGTCGACCGAGACCGCCCGCGGTGCGAGGTCCACCAGGTCGCGGCTCTCGAAGGGCTCGCCCGCGCGGCAGACCTGCACCCCGTTGATCGCGACGTCGATGCCGTAGGGGTCGAACTCGGCGTCGGTCGTGCCGACGGCCGCCAGGACCCGACCCCAATTGGGATCGTTGCCGAAGATCGCGGCCTTGAAGAGATTGCTGCGGGACACGGCGCGGGCGACGACCACGGCCTCGTCCTCGCTCGCGGCGTTCAGCACGCGGATCGCCACGTCGTGCGCGGCTCCCTCCGCGTCGGCCTGGAGCTGGAGCGTCAGGTCGCGGCAGACCTCGGTGAGGGCGGCGGCGAACGCGTCGACGGAGGGGCGCACCCCGCTCGCTCCGCTGGCCAGCAGCGCGACGGTGTCGTTGGTCGACATGCAGCCGTCGGAGTCGAGCCGGTCGAAGGTCACGCGAGTGGCCGATCGCAGCGCCGCGTCGAGTTCGGCGGAGTCGAGGACGGCGTCGGTCGTGATCACCACGAGCATCGTCGCGAGGCCCGGTGCGAGCATGCCGGCGCCCTTGGCCATGCCGCCGATGCTCCAGCCGTCGTCCGAGCGCACGGTCGACTGCTTGGGCACGGTGTCGGTGGTCATGATCGCGCGCGCGGCGTCCTCGCCCGCCTCGGCGCCGGTCGCTCCCGCGAGGACCGCCGCCGCGTCCGTCACTCCGCCGGTGATCTTCGCGAGGTCGAGCTGATCGCCGATCAGCCCGGTCGAGCAGACGAGAACGTCACCGGCCGCGACCTCGAGCAGCTCGCCGACGAGCTCGGCCGTGCGGTGCGTCACCTGGAAGCCCTGCGACCCGGTGTAGCAGTTGGCACCGCCCGAGTTGAGCACGATCGCGGACGCGACTCCGTCGCGCATCACCTGCTCGCTCCAGAGCACGGGGTTCGCCTTGCACCGGTTGCTCGTGAAGACGGCGGCCGCGTTCTGCAGCGGGCCGAGGTTTCGGACGAGCGCGATGTCGCGCGCTCCGGTGGACTTGAGACCCGCGACGACGCCCGCCGCCTCGAAGCCCGCTGCTGCCGTGACGCTCACGGGGCGACTCCGTTCACACTGAGGCCCAGGGACTCGGGGAGGCCCAGGGCGATGTTGGTGGACTGGATCGCCGCGCCCGCGGTGCCCTTCACGAGGTTGTCGATCGCGGTCACCGCGACCACCCGGCGGGCGCGCTCGTCGACGCCGATGCCGACCAGGGCGGTGTTCGCCCCCACCACGTCGGCCGTCCGTGGGAACACGCCCTCCGGCAGCAGCTGCACGAAGGTCTCGTCCGCGTATGCGGCCTCCCAGGCGGCGCGCACGTCGTGCGCGGACACCCCGGGTGCGAGCCGCGCCGTCGACGTGGCGAGGATGCCCCGGGACATCGGCACGAGCACCGGGGTGAAGGAGATCGAGACGGGGCCGGCGCCCGCGAGCGCGAGGTTCTGCCGGATCTCGGGGTTGTGGCGGTGGGCGCCACTCAACCCGTAGGCGTGGGCCGAGCCGAGGAGCTCGCTCGCGAGCAGATCCGTCCGCAGGGTCTTGCCTGCGCCGGAGGGGCCGACCGCCAGCACGGAGACGAGGTCCGCGGGCTCGATCACGCCGGCGTGGACACCGGGCGCGAGACCGAGGGTGACGGCCGTGACGTTGCAGCCGGGCACCGCGATCCGCCGCACGCCCTCGAGGAGCTCGCGCTGCTTGCGTCCGCCGCCGCCGATCAGGAGCTCGGGGAGTCCGTACGGCCACGCCCCGGCGAACTCGCCGCCGTAGTAGTCGGCCCAGTCCTGCTCGTCGTTCAGCCGGTGATCGGCGCCGCAGTCCACCACGAGCACGTCCTCGGGAAGCGTGGCCGTGATCTCACCGGACCGGCCGTGCGGCAGTGCGAGGAACACGACGTCGTGACCCGTGAGGTTCTCGGTCGTGGTGTCGACCAGCGTCAGGTGACGCAGCGACCGGAGGTGCGGCTGGAGAGCGATCAGAGGCTGGCCGGCGTTCGCGTGCGCCGTGACGGTCCGCACCTCGAACTCGGGGTGATCGGCGAGCAGGCGCAACAGCTCGCCGCCCGCGTATCCGCTCGCACCGGCCACCGCCACGGAAAAAGTCATGCCCGACAGCCTAGTCCGTGCGGGTGACGCGATCGGTCCGCCCGCCCCGCGAGGGCGGACGGCCGGACCGCTCAGTCGCGCAGGCGGGCGCCGAAGCGCTCGGCCGCGAGAGCGACTCCGCTCTCCTTCGACGCGGTCGCCTCGGCGGCGGTGAGAGTGCGATCGGCGGCGCGGAAGCGCAGGGCGAAGGTCAGCGACTTCGTGCCCGGCTCGAGGCCCGCACCCCGGTAGTCGTTGACGAGTCGCAGCGACTCCAGCAGCATCCCGGCACCCTCGGCGACGGCCGAGCGGACCTCGCCCGCCGGCACCCCCACGGGGACGACGAGCGACAGGTCCTGCGTC
The DNA here is from genome assembly GCF_003044275.1 of Rathayibacter caricis DSM 15933. Classification (NCBI taxonomy): domain Bacteria; kingdom Bacillati; phylum Actinomycetota; class Actinomycetes; order Micrococcales; family Microbacteriaceae; genus Rathayibacter; species Rathayibacter caricis. Next base: position 3,411,785 of record NZ_PZPL01000001.1, read on the forward strand.
GCGGCGGGCAGGGCCCCGACCGGACGCGCGACGACGACGCCACCCGCACGGGCGAGGACGGGATCGAGGTCGATCTCGGCGACGGCGACCCGGCGCGGCAGATCGAGCTCCTCTGCCAGCGAGGGCAGCAGCTCCCCCGCCCAGCCGACGACGGCGCCGGCGAGCAGGACCTCGGCGGTGCGTCCCGGGTGCAGAGCCGCGTGGGCGCCCTGGCGGATCTCGAGCTCGACTCCGGCGGCCGCACCGACCGCACGGACGACGTCGAGCGCGTCGCGCCAGTCGACGTCGCGCTGGGCGACACCGGGCTGGCGCTCCACGGCGGCGCCGGTCAGCAGCGCGGCGACGTGCAGCGGCTGCGGCGGGATGCCGGCGTTGAGAGACCGTTCGACCTCGGCCGAGGGCCGCTCGGCGCCGCGCGGCAGCTCGGCCGAGCCGAACGGCGCGTCGGCGTCGGGGAGGAACACGGTGCCGGTCTCGTAGAGGGCCAGATCGGTCAGCCCGCGGGAGCGGTTGCGCGCGGCGACCTGCACGAGGCCGGGCAGCAGCGTGACGCGCAGCTGCCCCGCGGTCGCGTCGAGCGGGTTCGCCAGTGTGACCTGCTGCACCGGATCGCCGGTCGGCGAGCCGAGCCGATCGTTGATCGACCGCGACAGGAACGGGTACGAGAGCACCTCGACGAGCCCCTGGGCGGCGAGCGTCTGCGCGATCGTCCGGCGCAGGCGCTGCCCGGTCGTCAGACCGCGGCCGGGCGGAGCGACGGGCAGGATCGACGGGATGCGGTCGTACCCGGTGATCCGGGCGACCTCCTCCGCGAGCGTCGCCTTGTCGGTGAGGTCGGGACGCCAGCTCGGCGGAGTGACGAGGAGCCCGGCGCCGCCGGCCTCGACACTCGCACCGATCTCGACGAGCGAGCCCCGGATCTCCTCCGGCGTGTAATCGACCCCGATGAGGGCGGACACGTAGCCGTCGGGCAGCTCGAGGACGGGCGGCGCGATCGAGCCGGTCAGGGACGAGCCGAGCTCGTCCGCCGTGCCGCCGGCGAGCTCGACGAGCAGCTGCACGGCCCTGGCCGCGGCGATCGGGGCGACCAGCGGATCGACTCCGCGCTCGAACCGGCGGGAGGCCTCGCTCGGCAGCTTGTGCCGGCGGGCGGTGCGCGCGACGGACACCGGATCGAAGTTCGCAGCCTCGATCAGGACGTCCCGGGTCGCCCCGCCGATCTCGGTGCGGGCGCCGCCCATGACGCCGGCGAGACCGATCGCTCCGCCGTCGTCGGCGATGACCAGGTCCTCCGCGTGGAGCCGACGGGTCTGCCCGTCGAGTGTCTCGAGGGTCTCCCCCGGCTGCGCACGCCGCACGACGATGCCGCCCTGGAGGGTGTCGAGGTCGTAGCCGTGCAGGGGCTGGCCGAGCTCGAACATGACGTAGTTGGTGATGTCGACCACGAGCGAGATCGACCGCACGCCGGCGAGGCGCAGGCGCGCGACCATCCAGGGCGGGGTCGGGCGAGCGGTGTCGACGCCGCGGACGACGCGGGTCACGAAGACCGAGGCGCCGTCGCGGCCTCGGATCGGCGCGCCGTCCTCGATCGCGACGGGGAACACGGGGGCGTGCTCGGAGCGCTCGACGCCGGTGACCGCGAGGGCGGGGTCGCGGAACGCGGCTCCCGTGGCGTGCGCGTACTCGCGGGCGATGCCGCGGAGGGAGAAGGCGTAGCCGCGATCGGGAGTCACGTTGACCTCGACCGCCGCGTCGTCGAGGCCGAGCAGTCCGATCGCGTCGGTGCCGACCTCGGGATCGATGCCGAGGGTCGCCAGGCGCAGGATGCCGTCGTGGTCGTCACCGAGGCCGAGCTCGCGGCTCGACGCGATCATGCCGTCCGAGACGTGACCGTACGTCTTCCGCGCGGAGATGGGGAACGGGCCGGGCAGAACAGCACCGGGAAGAGAGACCACGACCTTGTCGCCCGCGACGAAGTTGTGCGCGCCGCAGACGATGCCGCGGACGTCCTCGCCGCCGTCGGCTGCCGTCTCTCCCTCGGGGGCGACGCGGACGGAGCACCAGTTGATGGTCTTGCCGTTCTTCTGCGGCTCGGGGGTGAACTCGAGCACCTGCCCGACCACGACGGGCCCGGAGACGTCGAAGCGGTGGACGTCCTCCTCCTCGAGACCGACAGAGACGAGCGCTGCGTGCACCGACTCGGTGCTCGTGCCCGGCTCCAGATCGACGTACTCGCCCAGCCAGCTCAGCGGGATGCGCATCAGATCACCATCCCGTACTGCTCGCTGAAGCGGACGTCGCCCTCGACCATGTCGCGCATGTCCTTCACGTCGTTGCGGAACATCAGCGTGCGCTCGATGCCCATGCCGAAGGCGAAGCCGGAGTACTCCTCCGGGTCGATGCCGGCCGCGCGCAGCACGTTCGGGTTGATCATGCCGCAGCCTCCCCACTCGATCCACCGGGCGCCGCCGACGAACGTCGGGTGCCAGATGTCGAGCTCCGCGCTGGGCTCGGTGAAGGGGAAGTAGTTGGGACGCAGGCGGATGCGGGCCTCGTCGCCGAACAGGAGTCGTGCGACGTGCTCCAGCGTGCCGCGGAGGTGCGCCATGGTCAGACCGCGGTCGACGGCCAGCCCCTCGAACTGCGTGAAGACAGGGGTGTGCGTCGCGTCGAGCTCGTCGGTGCGGTACACGCGTCCGGGTGCGATGACGTAGACGGGCAGGTCGCGCTCGAGCATGGAGCGGATCTGCACCGGCGAGGTGTGCGTGCGCAGCACCAGATGGGAGTCGACCGGATCGACGAAGAACGTGTCCTGCATCGCGCGGGCCGGGTGGTCCTCGTCGAAGTTCAGGGCGTCGAAGTTGAACCACTCGTTCTCGAGCTCGGGGCCCTCCGCGATCTCCCAGCCCATGCCGACGAAGACGTCCGCGACGGTCTCCTGGAGGAGCGACAGCGGGTGCCGGGCGCCGACGCGGCGGAAGGACGCGCCGGCGGTGACGTCGACGCTCTCGGCGTCGAGGGCGGCGGACTCCTCCGCGGCGACGAGCTCCGCCTCGCGGGCGGTGTAGGCGTCGCCGACCTGCTTGCGGGCGGAGCCGACGAGCTTGCCGGAGGCGGCCTTGGCCTCGGGGGGCACGGAGCGCATCTGCGCGTTCAGTCGGGCGAGGGCGGAGCCCTCACCGAGGTGGGCGGAGCGGGCCGCTTTCAGGGCAGCGGAGTCGCCGGCCGCGCTGATCGCGGTGAGCGCCTCGGCGACGGCTGAGGAGACGGCCTCGTCGGTGATCGGGTTGCTGTCGGACACGATCCCCCAGTGTAGGCGAGGGGTCGCGCGGGGCTTCCCGCGTGCCCTGTGGGGCGGGTCGGCCTCGTCCCTCTTCGGAGAGAGCGGAACGGGACGAGGCCGGGGGGACGTGGGTCTCGATACGCCGCTACGCGGCAACTCGACCAGCAGGCGGGGGCGGCCCTCAGAGACGTCGGTCTCGATACGCCGCTGCGCGGTTACTCGACCAGCAGAGGGCAAGGAGCCCCTCGCGGACGACCAGCCGCGTCCCCGGAGGCGAACGCGCGGATCGCGTGCCAGCGATCCGCGCTAGCCGAACGCACTCCGCTCCCGTAAACGCACCACGCGCCCCGCCGACCGCGGTCCTTCACGCCGGCGGAGTGAAGGACCAACCAACTCAGTCCTGCGCCGCCAGCAGCGCCGTGTCGGTCGTGGCACGGGCGGCGGGGTGGCCGGTCCCTCGGCGTCCACTGTTCTTGGTGCGGATCTCGACCCACTTCGCCAGGCCCGACAGGGCGAGGCAGATGCCGATGTAGATCGCTCCGATGACGATGGCGGCGGGGATGATCGGGCTGTCCAGGCTCGGCTGGTTGCCGAGGTACTTCGCGTAGTAGAGGAGCTCGTTGTACGTGATGATCGAGCCGAGCGCGGTGTCCTTCAGCGCCACCACGAGCTGCGCGATGATGACCGGCAGCATCGAGCGGATCGCCTGCGGGAACAGGATGAGCCGCATGACGCCGGCCTTGCTCAGGCCGACGGCGTAGCCCGCCTCCTTCTGCCCGCGAGGCAGCGCCTCGATGCCGGCGCGGAAGATCTCGGAGAAGACGGAGCCGTTGTAAAGCGTCAGCGCGATGACGACCGCCAGGTAGGGGCTGAGCTTGAGCCCGGCGAACGGCAGCCCGTAGTACATCAGCATCATCAGGATGAGGACGGGGATCGCGCGGAACAGCTCGATGAAGAGCGTGACCGGGATGTTGATCCACCGGCGGTCCGAGAGCCGGCCGACGGCGAGGACCAGGCCGAGCACGATGCTGGCGACTCCCGCGGTGGCGAAGGCGGCGAGCGTCTGCCCGAGCGCCGCTCCGATGCTCTGCCAGACGAGGGGGTACTGGAACGCGCGCCACTTCTCGGCCGAGAACTGCCCCGACTCGGCGAATCGCCAGAGTACGAAGGCGAGGAAGGCCGCGAGGAGGAGGACGACGACCGCCCCGATCAGTCGGTTGCGGGCGATGGCGCGCGGGCCCGGGTTGTCGAAGAGGACGGAGCTCATCGGGCGACCCTCCACTTCTTCTCGAGCTGGCGTTGGACGAGCGAGAGCACGGTGACCAGGACCACGAACACGAGCGCGACCCAGAGCACCACGATGAGGCTGTTCTCGCCGCGCTCGTTGAGCTCGCGGACGATCGTGCCGGCCTCGGCGACGGAGAAGCCCGCCGCCACGGTGGTGTTCTTGAGGAGGGCGATCAGCACGCTCATCAAAGGCGGGATCACCGACCGGAAGGCCTGCGGCAGGACGACCTGGGTCATCGTGAGGCCGAAGTCGAGGCCGATGGCGCGGGCGGCCTCGGCCTGCCCGATCGGGACGGTGTTGATGCCCGAGCGCAGCACCTCGGCGACGTAGGTCGCGGTGTAGAGGCTGAGGGCGAAGATGGCGAGCGTCGTGTAGTCGAGGTCCGGCAGATCGAGCTTCGGGTAGCCGAAGGCGAAGAAGAACATCAGGAGCGTCAGTGGCGTGTTCCTGATGGTGTTGACGTACACCGTGCCGACCGCGCGGGCGATCGGGACGGGCGAGACGCGCATGGCGCCGACGACGGTGCCGATGAGGAGGGCGAAGACGAGCGAGACGGCGAAGAGCAACAGGGTGTTGCCGAAGGCCGGGACGAACACGTCGAGGTTGTTCAGCAGAACATCCATGCGGCGAGCCCTTTCATCGGGAGGTGGGTGGGAGAGGCGGGGCCCCGGGGCGGCGCGCTCGGCGCCGCCCCGGGAGACCTGCTAGTACGCGTCGACCGCGGGCTGCTCGACCTCGGTGCCGGACTCGCCGAGAGTCTCGTCGTAGATCGCGGTCCAGGTGTCACCGCCCTCGGTGAACATGTCGTTGATGAAGCCGCGCAGCGCGGTGTCGTCCTTCGCGAGGCCGACTCCGTAGAGCTCGGTGCTGAAGGGCTCGCCCACGACCTTGAGCTCGTCCGGGTTCTGCGCCGCGTAGCCGATCAGGATCGCGCCGTCGGTGGTGACCGCGTCGACCTGTCCGTCGTTGAGGGCGTCGACGCACTGCGAGTACGTGTCGAACTCCTCGGTCGGGACATCGGGGTAGTTGGTGCGGATGTTCTGGATCGGGGTGGACCCGGTCGCCGAGCACACGGTGGTCTCGGCGGTGAGGTCGTCCGGACCCTCGATGGAGTCGTTGTCCGCGGCGACCAGCAGCTGCTGGCCGGTCTCGAAGTAGGGTCCGGCGAAGCCGACCTGCTCCTTGCGCTTGTCGGTGATCGAGTAGGTGCCGACGTAGTAGTCGATGTCGCCGTTCACGATCGACGCCTCGCGGTTGGCCGACGGGATCGCCGTGTACTCGATCTGGTCCTCGGAGAAGCCGAGCGAGGCCGCGATCCACTTCGCGATCTCGATGTCGAAGCCCGAGCGCTCACCGGTCGCGGCGTCGAGGTAGCCCAGTCCGGGCTGGTCCTCCTTGACTCCGATGGTGACCTGGTCGGCCGAGGTCATCGCGTCGAAGGTGGGGCTGCCCTCGAGGGTCACGTCGGTGGCGACCTCGTAGGCCGCTCCGCTCTCCTCGGATCCGGCGCCGGCGTCGCCGGTACCGGAGTCGCCGCCGGCGCAGCCGGCGAGGGCGAGGGTCGCTGCTGCGATCCCGGCGGTCATGAACATGAGCTTGGTGCGCATGGTCGTCCTTCCTGGGTGTGGCCCGTCTGAGCGGGCGGTGTCCGATCGCTCCCCGGGATGGTGGGGGTCGATCCGTCGGATGGATGCTGTGCGGGGCCCCGCGTCCTGCGTGCTGTGCGGACGCGGGCCCTCGCACCTCCTGGTGCGGGAGGAGTCAGTGGGTGATGAGCTTCGAGAGGAAGTCCTTGGCGCGGTCGGTGCGCGGCGCGGTGAAGAACGACTCGGGGTCGGTGTCCTCGAGGATCTCGCCCTCGGCCATGAAGACGACGCGGTCGGCGGCCTTGCGCGCGAAGCCCATCTCGTGGGTGACGACGATCATGGTCATGCCGTCCTTGGCGAGGCCGACCATCACGTCGAGCACCTCGTTGATCATCTCGGGGTCGAGGGCCGAGGTGGGCTCGTCGAAGAGCATCACCTTGGGCTTCATCGCGAGTGCGCGGGCGATGGCCACGCGCTGCTGCTGGCCGCCCGAGAGCTGGGCCGGGGTCTTGCCCGCCTGGTGACCGACGCCGACCCGGTCGAGCAGCGCCTGCGCCTCGGCCTCGGCGGCCTTCCGGGCGAGCTTGCGGACCTTGATCGGCCCGAGCGTCACGTTCTCGAGGATCGTCTTGTGCGCGAAGAGGTTGAAGGACTGGAACACCATCCCCACGTCCGCACGCAGCGCGGCGAGGCCCTTGCCCTCCTCCGGCAGCTTCTGCCCGTCGATCGAGATCGTGCCGCCCGAGATGGTCTCGAGGCGGTTGATCGTGCGGCAGAGCGTCGACTTGCCGGAGCCGGAGGGACCGAGGACGACGACGACCTCACCGCGGTTGATGGTGAGGTCGATGTCCTTCAGAGCCTGGAACTCCCCGTAGTGCTTCTGCACGCCGTCGAGGACGACGAGGGGTTCTCCGACGGGAGCGGACGAGCGATCGTCCTGCACAGGTGCTTCCATTCGGCCAGAGAATCACACGCGAATGGGTGGGTCAAATCATGAGTGTTTTCTTAATCAGAGGTTAATAACCGCGCCGGACGCCCGGCTCGCACCCAGGAGTGCGCTCCTGGTGCTCAGGATCGCAGGGCGAAGGCGCTCTCGTAGAGGCAGACGGAGGCGGCGGTCGCCAGGTTGAGCGACTCGGCCGCTCCGTAGATCGGCACCGCGACGACGCTGTCGACGAGCTCGAGCGACTCGTCCTCCAGCCCACGGGCCTCGTTGCCGAACACCCACACGGTCGGCTGGGCGAGATCGCCGCGGGCACGGACGTCCAGCAGGTCCTCGCCCTTCACGTCCGCGGCCACCGAGCGCAGGCCGATCGAGCGGAGCCGCTGCAGCACGTCGGCGAGCTGGGCGTCGACCGCGACGGGGAGGTGGAACAGGGAGCCGGTGGTCGAGCGCACGACCTTCGGGTTGTAGAGGTCGACCGAGCGCCCCGTGAGGATCACGGCGTCGGCGCCGGCCGCATCGGCGGCGCGGACGATCGTGCCGAGGTTGCCCGGGTCGCGCACCTCCTCGAGCACGGCGACCAGGCGCGGCTCCGAGGCGACGATGTCCTTGAGCGAGGTCGGGAACTGCCGGCAGACCGAGACGAAGCCCTGCGGCGTGACGGTGTCGGCCATCGCATCGAGGACGTCCTCGGTCACGTACTCGATCTCGACGTCGGCCTCCTCGGCGGCGGCGACGATCTCGGGGTGGCGCTCCAGCGCGGTCGGAGTCGCGAACGACTCGACGAGCAGCTCCGGACGGTAGCGCAGCGCCTCCGAGACGGCCTGCGGCCCCTCGAGGAGGAAGAGCCCCGTCTCCTGCCTGGCCGGGCGCCGGGTGAGCTTGGCCACGGAGCGGACACGGGGGGAACGGGGGTTGTCGAGCATGCGGCGAGCCTATCGGCGGCGCGGACGGGGGCCCCGGCGACACGTCGCCCGCGGTCGAGCCTCCCCGGGAACGACGGAGGGGGCCACGACCAGTGGTCGTGACCCCCTCCGGGAGCAGCGAGGACTACGCGGCGGCCTTGGGCGCCGAGGTGTCGGCAGGCAGCGCGTTCTTCGCGGTGGCCACGAGGGCGGCGAAGGTCGCGGGCTCGGTGATCGCGAGGTCCGCGAGGATGCGGCGGTCGACCTGGACGCCGGCCAGGGCGAGGCCCTGGATGAAGCGGTTGTAGGTCAGGCCGTTCGCGCGGGACGCGGCGTTGATGCGCTGGATCCAGAGGCGGCGGAACTCGCCCTTCTTCGCACGACGGTCGCGGTACGAGTAGACGAGGGAGTGGGTGACCTGCTCCTTCGCCTTGCGGTACAGGCGCGAGCGCTGGCCGCGGTAGCCCGACGCGCGCTCGAGGATGACGCGACGCTTCTTGTGGGCGTTGACCGCCCTCTTGACTCTTGCCATTTCTTTTTCTTCCTATCGATCCGGGTCGGTGGAGTAGCCACGCGGCGCAGCGGACTGCGCCGGCTGCGGGCTACAGACCGAGAAGCTTCTTGGCGACCTTGGCGTCCTGCGGGGCGAGGACCTGGTCCTGGTTCAGGCGGCGGGTGCGGACGCTGGACTTGGACTCCAGGTTGTGACGCATACCGGCCTGCTGCTTCATGACCTTGCCGGAGCCGGTCACCTTGAAGCGCTTCTTGGCACCCGAGTGGGTCTTCATCTTGGGCATGTTCTCTCCTTGTCACGTCGCACCCGCGTCAGCGGGGCGAAACCGGTGCCCCGCGAGCAGGGCGTCCGCCGGCCCCGAGGCCGGGGCGGCGAAGTATCAGACGGATTCGGCCTCGGCCGATTCCTCAGGGGTGTTGGCCTCGCGGCGAGCCGCGCGGACCGCGTTCGCCTCGGCCTTCGCCTCGGACTTGTTCTTCAGCGGGCCGATGACCATCACCATGTTGCGACCGTCGATGGTCGGGGTGGACTCGACCTGACCGAATTCGGACACGTCCTCCGCGAAGCGCTGCAGGAGTCGGACGCCCATCTCGGGGCGGGACTGCTCGCGACCGCGGAACAGGATCATGGCCTTGACCTTGTCGCCGGCCTTCAGGAAGCCCTCGGCGCGCTTGCGCTTGGTCTCGTAGTCGTGCTTGTCGATCTTCAGGCGGAAACGGACCTCCTTGAGGATCGTGTTCGCCTGGTTGCGACGGGCTTCCTTGAGCTTCTGGGCCTGCTCGTACTTGAACTTCCCGTAGTCCATGATCTTGGCGACGGGAGGCTTGGAGTTGGGAGCAACCTCGACCAGATCCAGGTCTGCGTCCTGCGCGAGTCGCAGGGCGACCTCGATTTTCACGACGCCGACCTGTTCTCCGGCGGGACCCACGAGGCGGACCTCGGGGACGCGGATTCGGTCGTTGGTACGGGGATCGCTGATTGCGTTTCTCCTCTGATCTCGGTGAGTAGCTGCTCTGCTGCCGGATTCTGATCCGGCGCATCCCGAGAGAGGAGATTCCTGACGTGCTCGTGCACGTGCTCGCACCCTGCGACCCGGCCTCCGAGGTTTCGCTCGGGTGCCGCAGCCCTGCCCTCGTCACCGAGGGCGGAGTGCTTCAGACCCGGTAACCTAATGAAGCGGTCAAGCGCGGGTGGGAGAATCTCCACTTTCGAACCGAGGACATGCCTCGGAGCCCGCATCACCTTAGCAGAATCCCGGCCCGAGCGACAGAGCGGATGCGGTCGCCTCTCGCCGCCGCAGCGCGAGGCCCCTCCGCGGGCCCGATCCACCGAACGAAGGACCCATGGCCCAGTACGACGACGACTACGTGCGGCGCTTCGGCGACGCCGACGCCTCCTCCGACGTGGAGGCCGCCCGCGACATCGCGGAGGTGCCCGCCGTGGAGATCATCACGACGGCGGCGGTCCACCTCATGAGCGCCGCCGCGGTGAAGTGCGGCCTCGCCGACGAGCCGGGCGCCCAGGTCGACCTCGACGAGGCGCGGAAGCTCATCAACGCGCTCGCCGGCCTCGTGACCGCCGGCGCTCCGGACATCAGCGACATGCACGCACGCAGCCTGCGCGACGGACTGCGCACCCTCCAGCTCGCGTTCCGCGAGGCCTCGCCGATCGCCGACCCCATCGGCAAGGGCCCGGGCGAGAAGTGGACGGGCCCGGTCACCTGAGTCAGCGGGCGGGAGCCAGCTGGACCGAGAGCGAGTCGACCCGCGAGGCGACGATCTCGTCGGCGGCCCACCGCTCCCCCAGGCGGGAGACGAGCGCGCCGAGCGCCTCGCGGTCGAGTCCGGGAGCGAGTGCCAGCACCACGACGACCTCGGGACCGTGCAGCCGCTGACGCGGATCTCCGGCTCGGACGTCGACCGAGACGACCACCGGCTCCTGCTCCGCGGACGCCCGCAGCGCCCTGAGCACCTCGGAGTCCTCCGCGGCACTGCGCCACGGCGTGCCCTCGGCGATCGCCCACAGCGCGGGCCGGCGCACCGCGAACTCGTGCTCGGACGCCGGGTCGAGCACCATCAGCTCGGTCGACTCGGCGACGGCGGCGAGCGCGGCACGGCGCCCGTCGACGGGCACGGGGCGCGCCGCCGGATCCCAGCGCCGCATCGTGTCGACGCTGCTGAACACCGGCAGGACGTCGCGCCCGTCCGGGCCGGCCACCGTGACGATCGACAGCTCCTGCGTCTTGTCGGTCCGGAGCCCGGCGACCTCGTCACCCTCCTCGCCGAGGTGCGCCACGAGCGGGATCAGCAGGCGGGATCCACGCAGCGCGTCGACGACGGCGTCCGGGCCGCGCGATCCGTCCGCGAAGGCGGCGAGAGCGCGCACGAGCGGCTCCGGCGCGCGGCCGTCGTCCTCGCTCCCCGCGCCCGCCTCGAAACGGCGGCCCGCCCAGGGGGTGCCGGCGGAGTCGGTCAGATGCGAGGGGAGAGCGCGTCCGTCACTCGGACGCGACATCCAGCGCCTCCGCGAGCGTGAAGGCGCCGGCGTAGAGCGCCTTCCCCACGATCGCGCCCTCGAGGCCCTGCGGGACGAGGTCGCGCAGTGCGGCGATGTCGTCGAGGTTCGAGATCCCGCCGGAGGCGATCACCGGGCGGCGGGTGCGGGCCATGACCTGCTCGAGCAGCTCGAGGTTCGGTCCCTTGAGGGTGCCGTCCTTGGTCACGTCGGTGACGACGTAGCGGGTGCAGCCTGCCTCCTCGAGGCGGTCGAGGACCTGCCAGAGGTCGCCGCCCTCCTTGGTCCAGCCGCGGGCCGCGAGGGTGGTGCCGCGCACATCGAGACCGACGGCGATCTGGTCGCCGTACTGAGCGATCACGCTCGCGGCCCACTCGGGGTTCTCGAGGGCGGCGGTGCCGAGGTTGATGCGCTTCGCACCGGCGCTGAGCGCGGACTCGAGGCTGCGGTCGTCGCGGATCCCGCCGGAGAGCTCGACGTTGACGCCCTTGACCTGCCGGATCACCTTCTTCATGATGCCGTGGTTGTCGCCCCGGCCGAAGGCGGCGTCGAGGTCGACGAGGTGGATCCACTCCGCGCCCTGATCGGCCCAGTCGCCTGCGGCGTCGATGGGGTCCCCGTAGTTGGTCTCGGTGCCCGCCTCGCCCTGCGTCAGTCGGACGGCCTTGCCGCCCGCCACATCGATCGCGGGGAGAAGGACAAGGCCCGGGGCCTTGGTGAACTCGCTCATCGTCATCCTCAGTCTCGGGAGCCCTGGTGCGGAGGCGGCGCTCACGGGGAGCGGCGCCGACCACCGGCCGATCCTAGTTCGTGCGGAGCCCGCCCAGCCAATTCGAGAGCAGGCGCAGGCCCGCCGCGCCGGACTTCTCGGGGTGGAACTGGGTGGCCGAGAGCGGCCCGTTCTCGACCGCGGCGATGAAGGAGCCGCCGTGGTCGGCCCAGGTGACCGCGGGAGCGGGGAAGGGCGGCATGACGTCGAGCGACCACTCCCGAGCGCCGTAGGAGTGGACGAAGTAGAAGCGCTCGTCGGCGATGCCGTCGAAGAGCACCGAGCCCTCGGGAGCACTGACGGTGTTCCAGCCCATGTGCGGAACGACCTCGGCGGGCAGGAGGTCGACAGTGCCGGGCCACTCGCCCAGGCCCTCGCTCTCGACGCCGCGCTCGACGCCGCGCTCGAACAGCACCTGCATCCCGACGCAGATGCCGAGCACCGGGCGCCCGCCGGACAGTCGCTTGTCGATGATCTCGCCACCGCGCGCCGTCGTCAGGGCGTCCATGACCGCACTGAACGCCCCGACGCCGGGGACGAGCAGTCCGTCGGCCTCGAGCGCCTTCGTGCGGTCCGACGTCAGCTCGACGTCGGCGCCGGCGAGCTCGAGCGCCTTGACGGCGGAGTGGACGTTGCCGGATCCGTAGTCGTAGACGACGACCGAGGGACGGGCGCTCACAGGGCGCCCTTGGTCGAGGGCACGCCGACGACGAGCGGGTCGAGCGCCTTGGCCTGACGGAACGCGCGGGCGAACGCCTTGAACTCGGCTTCCGCGATGTGGTGGGGATCGCGTCCGCCGAGCACGGTGACGTGCACGGTGAGACCCGCGTTGAAGGCGATCGCCTCGAAGACGTGGCGCACCATCGAGCCGGTGAAGTGCCCGCCGATCAGGTGCAGGGCGAAGCCCTCCGGCTCACCGCTGTGCACCAGGTAGGGGCGTCCGGAGATGTCGACGACGGCCTGCACGAGGGCCTCGTCGAGCGGCACCAGCGCGTCGCCGAAGCGGGAGATGCCCGACTTGTCGCCGAGGGCCTGCCGGATGGCGGTGCCGAGCGCGATGCCGATGTCCTCGGCCGTGTGGTGGATGTCGATCTCGATGTCGCCCGTCGCCCGGACACGGAGGTCGGTGAGCGAGTGCTTGGCGAAGGCGGTGAGCAGGTGGTCGAAGAACGGCACGCCGGTCTCGAGGTCCGCGGTGCCGGTGCCGTCGAGGTCGATCGAGAGCTCGATGCTCGACTCGCTGGTGGCACGGCTGAGGGAGGCGGTGCGCCCGGATGCGGCGCTCGGAGAGGTCATGCGACCAGTCTATTCGCCGCTCCGCGGCCGCCCTCGGGCCGGGCGCTACTCGTGCGCGAGCGCTGCGGCGGGGTCGGCGTCGAGGGAGGGCAGGGACGCGAGGGCGTCGAGGAACGCCGTCGTCTCCTCCGCGGTGCCAGCGCTCACGCGCAGGTGGTTCGGGATGCCGACGTCGCGGATCAGCACACCCCGGGCGAGGAGCGCCTCGAAGGTCGCGCCCGGATCGGAGACTCCCCCGAAAAGCACGAAGTTGCTGCCGCTCGCGTGCGGGGTGTACCCGAGCTCGCGGAGGCCGACGACCATGCGGTCGCGCTGCTCGATGATGTCGCCGACCATCGCCAGCATCTCGTCGGAGTGCGCCAGAGCGGCGGTCGCGGCCGCCTGGGTGAGCGCGGAGAGGTGGTAGGGCAGGCGGACGAGGCGCAGCGCGTCGACGACGGCGGGGTCGGCGGCGAGGTACCCCAGACGCACGCCCGCGAAGGCGAACGCCTTGCTCATCGTGCGGGAGACGAGCAGCCGGGGGCGTCCTGCGAGCAGGCTCAGCGCGGTGGACGCGCCGGGGCCCCCGAATTCGGCGTACGCCTCGTCGACCACGACGATGCCGTCCGTGGCGTCGTAGACCGCCTCGACCGTCTCGAGGGAGAGGGGCGTGCCGGTGGGATTGTTGGGTGCGCAGAGGAAGACCAGGTCGGGCTGCGCACGCCGGACCTGCTCGGCCGCGTACTCGGCGCCGACCTCGAAGTCGTCCTGTCGCGGAGCGCCGATCCACTCGGTGCCGCTGCCGGAGGCGAGGATCGAGTACATCGAGTAGGTGGGCGCGAATCCGAGCACGGATCGCCCCGGGCCGCCGAAGGCCTGGAGGATGTGCTGCAGGACCTCGTTGGAGCCGTTCGCCGCCCAAACGCCGTCCGCGGTGAGACCGTGTCCGAGGTAGGCGGCCAGCGAGTCGCGCAGCTCCCGGAACTCGCGATCGGGGTAGCGGTTGACCGTCCGCAGGGCGATGGACACCCGCTCGACGATGTCGGCGATGACCCCGTCGGGGACCGGGTGGGTGTTCTCGTTTACGTTGAGTGCCACGGGGACGATCTTCTGCGGAGCGCCGTACGGCAGCTTCCCGCGGAGGTCGTCGCGGAGGGGGAGGTCGTCGAGAGTCGTCACCAGGGAATGGTAGCGGCGACAGGGGAACCGATCCGGATACTGCGCGCCCGCTCCCGCCGAGGCGGCAGCCGCCGGATCAGCGGGCCAGCTCGTACCCGGACGGAACGGCGAGCCGCTGCCCGGGCTCGAGGCCGGCGCTCGCCAGCTGGTTGAGCGAGAGGAGGTCCGAGACGACGTCGCGGGGGTCGTAGCCGGGAGCGATGTCCTCGGCGAGCGACCAGAGAGATTCCCCCGCACGCACCGTCACGTACTGGAACTGCACGTCGGACGACTCGCCGGAGGCGACCGCACCCCCGCCGTTGATGCCGAACACGAACGCTCCCGCGACGATCGGGAGAGCGCCGAGCACCGCCAGGACGCCGCGACCGCGGCGGGTGATCCGCAGGCGCACACGAGCGACGGCAGGCGACGCGACGGCAGGAGCCGCGATGACGGAGACCTGCGCCTCCGGGCCGGAGGTGACGCGGTGCTGGTCGATGTGCTGGTCGATCATGGGGATCGCTCCTTTCAGCAGGGACTCGGGGCGGACCTCGGCCGGGAGGCCGCCCCGAATCTCTGTTCCGAATATATCTTCGAATAAAACGAGAGGCAAGAGCCTGCCGCGTCGTATCCGTCGACGGATCGTACGACACACTCGAACGAATGTTCCGAACGGGAACCCTCGGCGGATACAGTTTCGAGAGCCCGCTGGTAGTACAGCAGCGACCACCGACATCGGTGATCGACGAGGAGCCGGGCGGGCGCGCACGCGGGGTGCGCGCCGAGAGAGGACGACGTGAGCGACGCGCAGACCGCCAAGGCGAAGCAGGGCACCGGACGGCGCCGGAAGAACCTGAGCGCGAAGCAGCTCGCGATCCTCGACGTGATCCAGCGCTCCGTCTCGAGCCGGGGCTACCCGCCGAGCATGCGCGAGATCGGCGACGCCGTCGGACTCGCCTCGCTCTCGAGCGTCACGCACCAGCTCAACCAGCTCGAGCTCAGCGGCTACCTCCGGCGCGACCCGAACCGCCCCCGCGCGCTCGAGATCCTCATCGACGTCCCGAGCTCCACCGAGGACGACGGGTCGTTCGAGTCGAGCGTCACGGTCGGGGACGCCGCCATGGTGCCGCTCGTCGGCCGCATCGCGGCCGGCGTCCCCATCACCGCCGACCAGCAGATCGACGAGGTGTTCCCCCTCCCCCGCCAGCTCGTCGGCAAGGGCGAGCTCTTCATGCTCAAGGTCGTCGGCGAGTCGATGATCGACGCGGCGATCTGCGACGGGGACTGGGTCGTCGTCCGCTCGCAGCGCACCGCCGAGAACGGCGAGATCGTCGCGGCCATGCTCGACGGGGAGGCCACGGTGAAGGTCCTCCGGCAGCGCGACGGCCACACCTGGCTGCTCCCCCGCAACTCCAACTTCGAGCCCATCCTGGGCGACGAGGCCGAGGTCCTCGGCAAGATCGTGGCCGTGCTCCGCTCGGTCTGAGCCGCTGCGGCCGTGCTCCGCTCGGTCTGAGCCGCTGCGGCCGTGCTCCGCTCGGTCCGAGCCACTGCGGCCGTGCTGCGCTCGGTCCGAGCCGCCGTGACCGTGCTCGCGCAGGCCGGTCAGGACATACGGAAGGGGCGGACGGCCGAGTGCCGTCCGCCCCTTCCGAGTTCCACTTCTCGACCACAGCCTCCACGGGGTCTCACCACGCCTCGACGGCCGCGTCGACCCTGTGCGCAGCAACGCCGCGGTCTCGTCGTAGCCGTGGGTGGTCAGGCCGCAGCCCGGGTCGATCCGGAGCTGGCGCCGGAACGGACGCGTGGACCCTCGGCCCTCCGGGGGCCACCGGAGGAAGGGCGGTGCCACGCCGTCGAGGAGCGGGACGAGCGTGAGGGAGTACGACGTCGGAGGAGGCGCTCGGCGCTCCGGAGACGACGGAGCGCCCACCTCCCCCCAGCGGGGGAAGCGGGCGCTCGCGTCGTGCGGTCAGGCCTCGACGGCCGCCGCGGGGGCGGCGAACTCGGCGAGCGAGCCCGCCAGGTCCTGGTGGACGAGCGCCTGGACGCGCGTCCCTCCGTCGACGTACTCGGTCGCCAGGATGCGGCCGCTGCGGTGCAGGTGCGACACCACGTCGCCGCGGTCGTAGGGGACGAGCAGGTCGATCTCGACGTCGGGCTCGGGCAGGATCTCGGCGATCCTGGCCTGCAGCTCGTCGATGCCCTCGCCGGTCCGCGCGGAGACGAAGACGGCACCCGGAGCGAGCCCGCGGAGGACGAGGCGCGTGCCCTCGTCGACCAGGTCGGACTTGTTGAAGGCGATGATCTCGGGGATCCCGCGCGCTCCGACCTCGCCGATCACGTCGCGCACGGTCGCGATCTGCCCGGCGGGATCGGGGTGCGAGCCGTCGACGACGTGGACGATGATGTCCGAGTCGGCGACCTCCTCCAGCGTCGAGCGGAACGCCTCGACCAGCTGGTGCGGCAGTGCGCGCACGAAGCCGACCGTGTCGGCGAACGTGTACAGCCGGCCGTCCGCCGTCTGGGCCTTGCGGACGGTCGCGTCCAGCGTCGCGAACAACGAGTTCTCGACGAGGACCCCGGCGTGCGTCATGCGGTTCAGGAGGCTCGACTTGCCCGCGTTGGTGTAGCCGGCGATGGCGACGGAGGGCACGGCGTTCCGCTTGCGGTTCGCGCGCTTCGCCTCGCGGGCGGGCTTCATCGCGGTGATCTGCTTGCGCAGTCGCGCCATGCGCGTGTGGATGCGGCGACGGTCGAGCTCGATCTTCGTCTCACCCGGTCCACGCGAGCCCATACCGGCTCCCGCGCCCACCTGGCCACCGGCCTGGCGCGACATCGACTCACCCCATCCGCGCAGTCGCGGGAGGAGGTACTCGAGCTGAGCGAGCTCGACCTGCGCCTTGCCCTCGCGGCTCTTGGCGTGCTGGCTGAAGATGTCGAGGATCACCGCGGTGCGGTCGATCACCTTCACCTTCACGACGTCCTCGAGTGCGCGACGCTGGCTCGGTGCGAGCTCGGTGTCGGCGACGACCGTGTCGGCTCCGAGGGCTGCGACGACTCCCGCGAGCTCCTGGGCCTTGCCCTTGCCGAGGTAGGTGCTCGGGTCGGGGTGCGGACGCCTCTGCAGCAGCCCGTCGAGGACGGTCGCGCCCGCGGTCTCGGCGAGGGCGGCGAGCTCGTGCAGCGAGTTCTCCGCGTCCTCGAGCGAGCCCTGCGAGTACACGCCGATCAGCACGACGTTCTCGAGGCGGAGCTGCCGGTACTCGACCTCCGTGACGTCCTCGAGCTCGGTGGACAGACCGGCGACGCGTCGCAGGGCCTGGCGGTCGGCACGGTCGAACTGCTCGCCGTCCGAGTCCTCGCCCTCGTGGCCCGAGGTCTGCAGCGCCTGTGCGCCGCCCGCGACGAAGCGCGAGTATCCCGCCGACCGCGACTGCGCGTTCGCCAGGACCCTCGAGACGACGTCCACGGCCTCGGTCGTGTCGGTCTCGTTCAGGTCTTCCGTCATCCGGATAACACTAACTCCTCAGCTGTTGATAAGTTCACTTCCCATGGCCGCCGAGCACTACTTCACGAACACTCCCGACGGCGACATCCGGCCCCGCAGGATCACGGCCCGTCTCGCGGGCCGCGACCTCGAGCTCACCACCGCCGGAGGCGTGTTCAGCCCCGGCCACGTGGATCTGGGAACGCGCGTCCTGCTGGACACCGTCCCCGAGCCTCCCGCCGGCGGGGACCTGCTGGACCTCGGCTGCGGCTGGGGCCCGATCGCCCTCGCGCTCGCCCTCGACGCACCGGACGCCCGGGTGTGGGCGGTCGACGTCAACCAGCGGGCGCTCGAGCTGGTCCGTCGCAACTGCGAGGAACTCGGCGTCACCAATGTCAACGCCGTGCTGCCCGAGGATGTTCCCGACGACGTGCGATTCAGCACGGTCTGGTCCAACCCGCCGATCCGGATCGGCAAGGTCGAGCTCCACGCTCTGCTCGAGCGCTGGCTCCCCCGCCTCGAGACCGGAGCGGACGCCTGGCTCGTCGTGCAGCGCAACCTCGGCTCCGACTCGCTCCAGACCTGGCTGACCGAGACGTTCGCCGATCGCCTGGAGGTGGAGCGCGCCGCCGTCTCCAAGGGCTTCCGCGTGCTGCGGACGACGCGGATCTGACGAGGCCGGCTCAGTCGATCCGGATCGTGCCGGTGTAGACGAGATCGGCCGGCCCCGAGAGACCCACGTGCTCACCCTCCTCCGTGGCGAACATCGACACCCCGAGGGTGCCGCCGGGCACATCGACGCGCCAGGACTGGGGAGCGCGCTCCCCCGCCCAGTAGCGGACCGCCAGGGCCGCTGCAGCGGCACCGGTGCCGCAGCTCAGGGTCTCGCCGCTGCCGCGCTCGTGCACGCGCATCCGGATGCGGCCGATGCCGTCGTGGATGAGCGGCTCCCCCGGCACGACGAACTCGACGTTCGCCCCGTCGACGGGCTCGGGATCGAGCTGCGGGATGTAGGTCAGGTCGGCGGAGTCGAGCTCCTCGTCGTTGCTGAGCGCGACGACGACGTGCGGGTTGCCGAGATCGATGCCGATGCCCGGACGCGCGACCTTGAGCTCCTTCGCGCGGACGAGGGGCTCGCCGCCCGCCAGTCGCCAGCGCCCGAGGTCCACCTGGAACCCCGCTCCGCTGCGGGTGACGTCGCGCACGCCGGCGCGGGTGCCGATCGGCAGCGTGTCACCGGGCTCGAGCCCGGCCAGGCCGCCGGCGAGGAGGAACGCGGCGTAGACCCGGATGCCGTTGCCGCACATCTCGGCGATCGAGCCATCGGCGTTGCGGTAGTCCATGAACCACTCGGCCTCCGGCTCCTCGGACAGCGAGGCGGCCCCCTCGGCGATCGCCTTCGAGCGCACGGCACGGATGAGGCCGTCGGCTCCGACTCCGAAGTGCCGGTCGCAGATCATCGCGATCTGCGCGGGAGTGAGCTCCACCTCGCCGTCCGGGTCGCTGAAGAGCACGAAGTCGTTGCCTGTGCCCTGGCCCTTGGTGAAGTGCAGCTCGATGGTCATGGCGGACAGCCTAGCGAGGGGACCGGCCGCCGAGCTGGGCGGCGTGGATCGCGCGCCCGAGCAGGTCCGGGGCTCCTGACGGGAGCCGATGGGCGTCGCGGTAGCGGCGGAACCAGCTGTTCTGCCGCCGCGCGTACCTCCGCGTCAGCGCCTGCGTGGAGGCGATCGCCTCCTCCTGCGTGGCCTCGCCCGCCCGCTGCGCGAGCGCCTGCGCGTAGCCGATGGCGCGGCTCGCGGTGACGCCGCGCTCGATACCCAGCGGGATCAGCGCGTCGATCTCGTCGAGCATCCCGTCGGCCCACATCCGCTCGACGCGGGCGTCGAGCCGAGGCACGAGCACCTCGCGGGGCGCCTCGAGGAACAGGAGCGCGGCTGGTCGCCACGACTGCGGTTCGTCCGACATCAGCGCGCTGTGCGGCGAGCCGGTCAGCTCGGCGATCTCGAGTGCACGGACGATCCGGCGCAGGTTGTGCGGGCCGATCCGATTGGCCACGTCCGCGTCGATCGCGCGCAACCGCGCGAAGAGCACGGCCGGGCCTTCGCGCTCCGCCGTCTCCTCGAGAGCGCGGCGGACGTCCGGATCGGTGCCGGCGAAGGAGAACTCGAACACGACACTGGACACGTAGAGTCCGGAGCCGCCGACCAGGATCGGCAGGGCTCCGCGCGACAGCACGTCGTCGATGACATGACGCGCCTCGGCCTGATAGCGGGCGACCGACGCCTCCTCCGTCACCTCGAGCACATCGAGCAGGTGGTGCGGGACGCCCCGGCGCTCCTCGGGCGCGAGCTTCGCCGTCCCGATGTCCATGCCGCGGTAGAGCTGCATGGCGTCGGCGTTCACGATCTCGGCCGCGCGGCCGGAGCCGAGCACCCATTCGGCGAGATCGAGGGCGAGCTCGGACTTGCCCGTGCCGGTCGCTCCGACGACGGCGATCACCTCCGGCTCGGGCGGCTCAGCGCTCGCCATCGAGGGCGTCGTAGATCGGAGTCGTGAGCGCCGCGGGGCGCACGCGGAGCGACGGCAGGCCGAGGGACACCCGCGGCGCGGCCCCCGCGGACGTCGGGGGCACTCCGCAGGACTCGGTCTGCGAGCGGTCCCACGCGTCGCCCGCCCGCGTGCGGCGGATGCGCAGCGGCGCTCCGTCCGCGGAGTCCGCCAGGAGGTAGAAGGGTGCCGCACGGGTGATCCGCACCGTGACGACGTCGCCCGGACGCGGCTGCTCCGACCCCGCGGGCACGTCGAAGTGCACCAGGCGGCTGTCTTCCGCGCGGCCGCTGAGCCGGTGGGTCTCGGCGTCGCGACGTCCCTCCCCCGTGGCGACGAGCACGTGCACCTCGCGCCCGACGACAGCGCCGTTCTCCTGCTCGCTGATCGCATCCTGGAGAGCCACCAGTCGCTCGTAGCGCTCCTGGACGACCTCCTTCGGCAACTGGTCGGGCATCGTCGCGGCCGGTGTGCCGGGGCGGATCGAGTACTGGAAGGTGAAGGCGGACGCGAACCGCGCCTCCTCGACGACCCGCAGCGTCTCGGCGAAATCGGCTTCCGTCTCGCCCGGGAAGCCGACGATGATGTCGGTGCTGATCGCCGCGTGCGGGATGCGCGCGCGGACGCGCTCGAGGATCCCGAGGAAGCGCTCGGAACGGTAGGAGCGGCGCATCGCCTTGAGGATCCGGTCGGACCCCGACTGCAACGGCATGTGGAGCTGCGGCATGACCGCGGGGGTCTCGGCCATCGCGTCGATGACGTCGTCGGTGAAGGCCGCGGGGTGCGGGCTCGTGAAGCGGATGCGCTCGAGCCCGTCGATCGTCCCCGCGGCGCGGAGGAGCTTCGAGAACGCCTGCCGGTCGCCGAACTCGACGCCGTACGAGTTCACGTTCTGCCCGAGGAGCGTCACCTCGATCGCGCCGTCATCGACGAGCGCCTGGATCTCGGCGAGGACGTCGCCCGGACGGCGGTCCTTCTCCTTGCCGCGGAGGGACGGGACGATGCAGAAGGTGCAGGTGTTGTTGCAGCCGACCGAGATCGACACCCACCCGCTGTAGGTCGAATCCCGCTTGGTGGGAAGGGTCGACGGGAAGACGTCGAGCGACTCGAGGATCTCGAGCTGCGCCTCGTCGTTGTGCCGCGCGCGCTCGAGCAGGCTGGGGAGCGCGCCCATGTTGTGCGTGCCGAAGACGACGTCGACCCACGGGGCCTTGTCGAGGATGACGTTCTTGTCCTTCTGGGCGAGGCAGCCGCCGACGGCGATCTGCATGCCCTCGTGCCGCCGCTTCACGGAGGCGAGGTGCCCGAGGTTGCCGTAGAGCTTGTTGTCCGCGTTCTCGCGGACCGCGCAGGTGTTGATGACCACCACGTCGGCCTCGGCACCGTCGGCCGGCACGTAGCCGGCCGCCTCGAGGGAGCCGCTCAGGCGCTCGGAGTCGTGCACGTTCATCTGGCAGCCGAAGGTGCGGACCTCGTAGGTCCTCGGACGGCTGCCGGCGGCGGGGACCGGAGCGGGGCTGAGCGTGGTCATGGTCTCGGATTCTACGCGCCGCCCGGAGACCCTCTTGAGCGGCGCGGCGACCGCCCGGGACGGCGGATCAGCGGAAGCGGACGCTCGAGCCGGGCTTGCGCACCGTCTCGCGCACCACGCGCTGCACGAGGGCACCGGAGTAGCCCCGGCGGGCGAGGAAGCCCGTCAACCGCCGCTCGGCGACCTCGTCCGACAGCGATCGCAGGCTCGGGAGGCGCTTCCGCGCGAGCTCCACGGCGGTGCGGTACTCGTCGTCGCCGTCGAGCTCGTCGAGCGCCCTCGCGATCGCGTCGGCATCGAGCTTGCGGGCGCGGAGCTCCTGCATGATCGAGGAGCGCCCGAGCTTCTTCCGCTCGCGCAGCTGCGTGACGAGCTGCTCGGCCATGCGGTGATCGTCGAGGTAGCCGAACCGGGCGAACCGGTCGAGGATCTCGAGCGCGTCCTTCTCGGCGACTCCCTCGGTGTAGAGGCGGGCCTCCACCTCGGCGACAGACAGGCTCTTCCGCGCGAGCCCGCGCACGATGCGATCGGCGATCTGCTCGGGATCGGGCTCCTCCGGGAGCTCCGAGACGTCCTCGTCGGCGTCCCGGAACTCCGGAGTGTCCTCGGAGACCTCGGCGACCGCTGCAGGAACCGCGGAGCGGCGGGCGACGTGCGTGGACAGCTCGGCGATCCGATCCGTCCGCTCGTCGCCCGCCTCGGCGACGGCAGGAGCGGAGACCGACGCCTCCGACTCGCGCTCGCCCTCGGACACCCAGGGCAGGAAGGCGACGGGGCGGCCCGCTCCCGTCGGTCCCTCCGACCCGCTCACCGGACTCAAGCGCCCTTGCGGACGGGCTGCTTGGCGACGGGCTGCTTCGTCTCGATCGCGACCGGAGCGGCGTCCTTCACCGCGTTCGGATCGGCGACCACGCCGAGCTTGATCAGGATGCGCTTCTCGATCTCGGCCGCGATGTCGGGGTTGTCGATGAGGAACTGGCGCGCCTTCTCCTTGCCCTGTCCGAGCTGGTCGCCGTCGTAGGTGTACCAGGCGCCGGACTTGCGGACGATCTCGTGCTCGACACCGAAGTCGATGAGGCTGCCCTCGCGCGAGATGCCGATGCCGTAGAGGATGTCGAACTCGGCCTGCTTGAAGGGCGGGGCCATCTTGTTCTTGACGACCTTGACGCGGGTGCGGTTTCCGACGGCGTCGGTGCCGTCCTTCAGCGTCTCGATGCGGCGGATGTCGAGTCGGACGGAGGCGTAGAACTTGAGCGCCTTGCCGCCCGCGGTGGTCTCGGGGCTTCCGAAGAAGACGCCGATCTTCTCGCGCAGCTGGTTGATGAAGATCATCGTGGTGTTCGTCGTGTTCAGACCACCGGTGAGCTTGCGGAGTGCCTGCGACATGAGTCGCGCCTGGAGGCCGACGTGGGAGTCGCCCATCTCGCCCTCGATCTCGGCGCGGGGCACGAGCGCCGCGACGGAGTCGATGACGATCAGGTCGATTGACCCGGAGCGCACGAGCATGTCGGCGATCTCGAGGGCCTGCTCACCCGTGTCGGGCTGCGAGACGAGGAGGGAGTCGATGTCGACGCCGAGCTTCTTCGCGTACTCCGGGTCGAGCGCGTGCTCGGCGTCGATGAACGCCGCGATGCCGCCGTTGCGCTGGGCGTTGGCGATCGCGTGCAGGGTGAGGGTCGTCTTTCCGGAGGACTCGGGGCCGTAGATCTCGACGATGCGGCCGCGCGGGAGCCCACCGATGCCGAGCGCGACGTCGAGGGCGATGGAGCCCGTCTGGATCACCTCGACGGGGGCGCGCTCATCGCTGCCGAGGCGCATGACGGCGCCCTTGCCGAACTGGCGGTCGATCTGCGCGAGTGCGGTCTCGAGGGACTTCTCGCGGTCTGAGGAACTGGGCATGGCCGTCTCGCTCTCGTGTCGGGGTGGTATCGCCTACAGGCTGTCGCGTCGTGCCGGTGGTGCCGCCGTACGAGTACGACGCCGGCCGGATGCGACAAGGCGGTGAAGCAGGTCCGTTGACTTGTCTCGACGGTATGCCCGACCACCGACATCGGTGGAGGACACGAGCGCCACCGTGGAGACGGCGGCGTTCCTGCTTCTGTGGAGGAGCCTATCTCCGTTCGAACAGGACTTCGATCAACAGGTCACGGCGTGTCGAACACGACTTCGGTCGCCACGCGTCGCCACCGCTCAGCGGCGGCGCTTCGCCGGATCGATCCCGTGCCAGCGCGACTCGGGTACGTCGTTCGCCCGGCAGAGCGCGAGCCACACTTCGCGGGGCTCCGCACCGTCCTTCAGGGCACGGTCGGCCGTGCGGCCGTCGAGCTCGGTGAGGACCAGGTCCGAGACCAGCACGCGCGCGTAGGCCGACCCGAACTCGTCGTCGACCAGCTGCCGGAAGTCGCTCAACCTCATGCCTCCACGCTAACCGCAGGCGCGCCCGGCCGGGAACGCCGAAGGGCGCCCGGGCCGGAGCCCGAGCGCCCTTCGCGTGGAATGGGGGTGGTGGATGATGGGGACGGAGCCGTCTACCGCGTGACGAGATCCGCGTCGAATCCGGCGACCATGTCGGCCGGGATGGTGTCGGGAATGGTGTCGATCCCCTCGATCACGGCGAGCCGGTCTCCGACCTCGCGCATGATGACCGAGATCGGGGTGTCGAGCGCATCGGCGACCGAAGCGAGGATCTCGGAGGACGCCTCCTTCTGACCGCGCTCGACTTCGCTCAGGTATCCCAGAGCGACACTCGCCTTGCTCGCCACCTGGCGGAGCGTGCGACCTTTCTGCAGGCGAAAGTCCCTGAGGACATCGCCGATCTCCTGACGAACTAGAACCACTGGACCCTCCTTCTCCACGTCAACCGCTACTTCGTCCACGGTCTCGTCGAAGGATGCCGGAGCAGGAATCGAAGGGGGTGTGTACGAAGGAACCGGATAGCTGTTCACTACCCGGTTCGTGTGAGTCGACTCTAATACCGGATGACTGGACTTTGCGTGTGAGCGACGTCAGATGTAACCGGGGCGAAACGCATGGCATTCCTTGATCCGGAGCGGATTCCGGAACAGTCAGGAAAGGGATCCGGGAAGTCCTGCGACCGTCTCCTCGGCGAGGGACAGAGCGGCTTCGACGGCGGCGGCGCGGACTGCGGCGCGGTCACCGGCGAACAGGTGCTCGCGCACCGCCTCGACGTCGTCGACCACGACGGCCACGAACACGGTGCCGACCGCGCGGCCCCCTTGCGGATCGGGGCCGGCGACCCCGGTCGTGGCGATGCCCACGGTGCGACCGCCGACCGGGCCCAGACGCTCCGCGACTCCGCGGGCCATCTGCAGGGCGACCTCGGGGTGCACCGGACCCTCGGCGTCGAGCAGGGCCGCGTCGACCCCGAGCAGGAGGTGCTTGAGCTCCGTGGCGTAGCTCACCACTCCCCCGCGGTGCACCGCCGAGGCGCCGGGCACCTCCACGACGGCGGAACTCAGTGCTCCGCCGGTCAGCGACTCCGCGACGGCGAGGAGCAGGCCCCGGGATTCGAGGGCCCGGACCAGGCGCTCGGCGATCACGACCGGCGCGCGGCGCGGCTCTGGCGGGCCGCATCCGCCAGGTAGTCGATACCGGTCGCGACGGTCAGCACGACCGCGGCGGTCATCGTGATGCCGTTCACCCAGTGCACCCACTCGCCCAGCAGGTTCCACAGCGGCAGGAGGGCGAGGGAGAGGGCCACCGACTGGACGATCGTCTTCAGCTTGCCGCCGCGGGACGCGGGGATCACCCGGTCCGAGAGCACGGCCATCCGGAACACCGTGATGCCGATCTCGCGCACGAGCACGACGATGGTGACCCACCACGGCAGCTCGAAGAGGATCGAGAGGCCGACGAGAGCGGCTCCGGTGAGCACCTTGTCGGCGATGGGGTCGAGCAGCTTGCCGAGGTCGGTGACCAGTCCGCGGCTGCGGGCGATGTGCCCGTCGATGCCGTCGGTCGCGATGGCGACGATGAACAGCAGCGCCGCGGCGATGCGCAGACCGCCGTCCGCTCCGGCGTCGGCGAGCAGCATCCAGAAGAACAGCGGAGCCAGCAGGATCCGTACGACCGTGATCGCGTTCGGGAGGTTCCAGTTGCTCACCGGAGCCGCCGAGGCGGAGGCGGGACTGCTCATCGTTCTCCTGCGTTCGTCGTGGTCGTCCGCGTGCCGCGCATCGCTCAGCGGCCGGTCAGCTGCCAGGCGTCGTCGTCCGAGCCCTCGTCGTCGTCGTGGTAGTCGGTCGCCACGGGGCCGGTCGGCTCGGCGAGCGGGTCGGCGTAGGCGTCGGGCGCCACCGCGGAGGGAGCGGCCGGAGCGTCACCGGGCTGGTCCCCGCGCATCCGCGCGAGCACCCCGGGCAGCTGCTCCGCCGTGACGAGCACGTCGCGCGCCTTCGACCCCTCGGAGGGGCCGACGACCTCGCGGGACTCCAGGAGGTCCATCAGGCGGCCCGCCTTCGCGAAGCCGACACGGAGCTTCCGCTGCAGCATCGAGGTGGAGCCGAACTGCGTGCTGACGACCAGCTCGGCCGCCGCGACCAGCAGCTCGAGGTCGTCGCCGATGTCGGAGTCGACCTCCTTGCGCTGCGCCTGCACCGTGATGTCCTGGCGGTACTCGGGCTGCGCCTGCCGCGTGACGTGCTCGACGACCTTGGCGATCTCGTCCTCGCGGACCCAGGCGCCCTGGACGCGCATCGGCTTGTTCGTCCCCATCGGCAGGAAGAGCCCATCGCCCTGGCCGATCAGCTTGTCGGCGCCGGGCTGATCGAGGATGACGCGCGAGTCCGTGACGCTGGTCACCGCGAAGGCCAGACGGCTCGGCACGTTGGCCTTGATCAGACCGGTCACGACGTCGACGCTCGGACGCTGGGTGGCCAGCACGAGGTGGATGCCGGACGCGCGGGCCAGCTGCGTGATGCGGACGATCGAGTCCTCCACATCGCGCGGCGCGACCATCATGAGGTCCGCGAGCTCGTCGACGACGACGAGCAGGTAGGGATAGGGCTTGAGGACCCGGTTGCTGCCGGGCGGCAGGACGATCTCGCCGCCGCGCACAGCCGCGTTGAAGTCGTCGATGTGGCGGTAGCCGAACGACGCGAGGTCGTCGTACCGCATGTCCATCTCCTTCACGACCCACTGCAGCGCCTCGGCCGCCTTCTTGGGGTTCGTGATGATGGGCGTGATCAGGTGCGGGACGCCTCCGTAGATCGTCAGCTCGACGCGCTTGGGGTCGATCAGCACCATGCGGACGTCCTGGGGACGCGCTCGCATCAGGAGGCTGGTGATCATGGAGTTCACGAAGCTGGACTTGCCGGAGCCGGTGGAGCCGGCGACCAGGAGGTGCGGCATCTTCGCGAGGTTCGCCACCACGTAGCCGCCCTCGACGTCCTTGCCGACGCCGATCGTCATCGGGTGGGTCGATGTGGTCGAGGCGGCGGAGCGGAGCACGTCGCCCAGCGAGACGATCTCGCGGTCGGTGTTGGGGATCTCGACGCCGATCGCGCTCTTGCCGGGGATCGGCGAGAGGATGCGGACCTCGTTGCTGGCGACCGCGTAGGACAGGTTCTTGCTCAGCGCGGTGACCCGCTCGACCTTGACGCCCGGACCGAGCTCGATCTCGTAGCGGGTCACGGTGGGGCCGCGCGAGAATCCGGTGACCGTCGCGTCGACGTTGAACTGCTGCAGCACCTCGGTGATCGCGCGGACCATCTCGTCGTTCGCGGCGGAGCGCGCCTTCGACGGGGTGCCCGTGGAGAGCGCCGCGGCGGACGGCAGGCGGTAGGGGGCGTCCTCCTCGAACGAGGAGTCGAAACCGGCCGTCGAATCGTCGGCGGGCACGGGAGCGATGGGGCCGGTGCCGATCGCGGCCGGGACAGGCACGACCGGTGACACGTCGAGGTCGTCGAGGTGGATGACCCCGGTCGCGTCGTCGTCGATGACTCCGACCGGAGTGGTCGCGGCTCCGGAGCGCTCGAAGCGCTCGAGCGCGGCCTCGGCGTTCTCGGCGTCGGAGAGCACCTGCGTCTCGTAGGCCCGCGTCGGCGGATCGGACGGCTCGTCGTGCTCCTCGAGGGCGGTGTCGAACCCCTTCGTGCGGGAGCGGCCCCGACGGCCCTTCGGCTCGTCGATGACCTCCGTGAGCGAGTCGATGGGGAGCTCCGTCTGCACGGTGGGCTCGTCCTCGCGACCGGATTCGGTGCGGCGCCACCAGGGCAGCTCGCCGCCCTCCTCCTGCTCCTCGGAGGACTCGGCCTCGGCCTTGGCGGCCTTGGCCGCCGCCTTCTCGGCCTTCAGGCGCGCGCGCTCCTCGTCGTCGAGGACGGGGGCGCCGAACAGGTAGGAGTAGAGGTCGCGGAATCGCGCCCCGATGCGGTTCGGCGGCGTCTTGGTGATGATGAAGAGCGAGAGCAGGATGACCGCGGAGAGGATCACGGTCGCGCCGGGGACCTGGGCGATCGCGACGAGCGGCGCTCCGACCAGCCAGCCGAGCACGCCGCCGGCGGCCGCCATGGGGAGGATCCCGTCGCCGGGGTACGGCGTGCCGAGGTGCGCGTGGCAGATGCCCGCGGAGGCGATGAGCAGGAACGACAGGCCCACGCCGATCCGGCCGTTGTCGTCGACGGAGCTCGGGTGCCGGAAGAGCCACAGCGCGAACAGCACGAGCACGACCGGGAGCACGTAGGCGACCCGTCCGAAGAGGGCGCCGAAGCTCCAGGCGTCGAGGATCGCGGCGACGGGATCACCCGCGAGGAACCACTCGACCACCGCGCCGGTGACGCCCAGCAGCACCAGGAGGAAAGGGACGCCGTCGCGGCGCTCCTCCTTCGCGAGCCGCTCGGGGCCCAGCGCGCGCGCGGCTCCGCCGACGACGTGCGCCAGCGTCATCCACAGGCGGACCAGGACGTTCGTGCGCGGGGTGGAGTCGAAGGCGACCGTGGCCTTCGTCTCGGCCGCTCCCCGCCCCGAGCCCCGTCCGGATCGCGGGGCGCCGGAGCGCGCGGAGCCGCTCCCCCGCCCGCGGGAGGTGGTCTTGGTACTGGTCGCCATGAGGCCACCGTACCCGCCGCCCCCGTCATCGCCGGGGACCCGCGCCGGGACCGGTGCCGTCAGCGGAGGGTGACGACCATCGTCTCCGCATCGCCGCGGTCGTCCACCGCGGTGAAGCCCTCGCTCCGGTAGAGCCGGCGGGCGAAGTTGTCGGTGGCCACGTTCAGGGACACCCGCGCGTAGCCGGCGGCGCGCGCCTGGTCGAGCGCGGCCTTCAGCAGGGCGCGGCCGACTCCCTGGGCGCGCCAGACCGGACGCACGCCGAGCGTCAGCTCCGGCACTCCCGGTGCGACGAAGCCGCGACCCGGCACGGCCGACGTGAACAGCCGCGTCCAGCAGGCGCCGATCCGCTCGCCCTCGGACGTCTCGGCGACCGAGCCGAGATCGCCCGGTCGCGGCCAGCCGGCGACGTAGCGACGCGTGGACTCCTCCTCGAGGACGTCGATCCGCGTGCGCGCAGTCGTCCAGTTCCAGTTGGCCGCCTCGACGAGCATGTCCGCGAGGAAGGGCGCGTCCTCGCTCCGGGCGGTGCGGATCGTGTGGTCCACGTGCGGCCTCCTGGCTGCTCGAACGGCGGTCCCCCGCGGACGGTGCGCACTCCCCCCGGGTGCTGGACGGCGGACGGAGGAGGCGAGGCCGCCTCCGTCCGGACGGGTCAGGCCTCGATGACGAGCGGGACGATCATCGGACGGCGGCGGTAGCTCGTGTTCACCCAGCGCCCGACGACGCGGCGGATGGTCTGCGAGAGCGCGTGCTGGTCGTTCACTCCGCTCTGCACCGCCTCCTCGAGCGCCTTCGCGATGCGCGGCTTGACCTCGTCGAAGACGCGGTCGTCCTCGGCGAAGCCCTTCGCATGGATCTCGGGACCGACCACGATGCGACCGGTGCCGGCCTCCACCACGACGATGATCGAGATGAAGCCCTCCTCGCTCAGGATGCGGCGGTCCTTCAGATCGGCGTCGGTGATCTCGCCGACGGTCGAGCCGTCGACGTAGACGAAGCCGAGGTCGAGCTGCCCGACCACCGAGACCTTCCCGTCGAGCAGGTCGATCACGGTGCCGTCCTCGGCGATGATCGTGTTCTCCTCCGGGATGCCCGTGTCGCGCGCCAGCTTCGCGTTCGCGACCAGATGGCGGTACTCGCCGTGGACCGGCATCACGTTCAGCGGCTTGAGGATGTTGTAGCAGTAGATCAACTCGCCGGCGGCGGCGTGGCCCGAGACGTGCACCTTGGCGTTGCCCTTGTGCACGACGGTCGCCCCGAGCTTGGTGAGTCCGTTGATCACGCGGTAGACGGCGTTCTCGTTGCCCGGGATGAGGCTCGACGCGAGGATGACGGTGTCGCCCTCGCCCGGCTGGATCTGGTGGTCGAGGTTGGCCATGCGGCTGAGCACCGCCATCGGCTCGCCCTGCGATCCGGTGGACATGTAGACGATGCGGTCCTCGGGCACGTCGCCGGCCTTCTTGACGTCGATGAGCACGCCCTGCGGGACCTTCAAATAGCCCAGGTCGGCGGCGATGCCCATGTTGCGGACCATGGAGCGGCCGAGCAGCGCCACGCGGCGGCCGGTGGCGTGCGCGGCGTCGAGCACCTGCTGCACGCGGTGCACATGGCTCGAGAAGCTCGCGACGATGACCCGCCGGGTCGCCTTCGCCATCACGCTCTCGATGACGGGGCCGATGTCGCGCTCGTTTGGCGTGAATCCGGGCACGTCGGCGTTCGTGGAGTCGACCAGGAACAGATCGATGCCCTCCTCGCCCAGACGGGCGAACGCGCGCAGGTCGGTGATCCGGCCGTCCAGCGGCAGCTGGTCCATCTTGAAGTCGCCCGTGTGCAGCACCGAGCCGGCGTCCGTGATGATCGCGACGGCGAGCGCATCCGGGATCGAGTGATTCACCGCCACGAACTCGAGCTCGAACGGCCCGAGGTTCTCGACGTCCCCCTCCTTCACGGCCAGCGTGTACGGCTTGATGCGGTGCTCCTTCAGCTTCGCCTCGACGAGGGCGAGCGTCAGGGTCGAGCCGATCAGGGGCAGGTCGCGCTTGAGCTTGAGCAGGTACGGGACGGCCCCGATGTGGTCCTCGTGGCCGTGGGTGAGCACGACGCCCACGACGTCGTCGAGGCGGTCCTTGATCGGGCCGAAGTCGGGGAGGATCAGGTCGACGCCCGGCTGGTTCTCCTCCGGGAAGAGCACGCCGCAGTCGACGATCAGGATCTTGCCGTCGATCTCGAAGATCGTCATGTTGCGGCCGATCTCGCCGAGACCGCCCAGAGGGATGATGCGCAGGGTCCCGGCCGCGAGCGTCGGCGGGATGATCACGGGACTGGGCATGCGTGCTCCTGTTCGTTCGTCTCCCGCCGGGCGCTGCCGCTCGAGCGGTGTCAGCGGGTGGTGCCGGCGACCTTCGGCAGTGCGCCGCCCGCGGCCGCGTTGCGGTCGGGACGGAAGTTGCGGAAGTCGACGCCCGGGATGTCGCGGACGAGACCGAGCTCGTCCTCGATCAACGCAGCCTCCGACTCCTCCGGACCGACCAGCGGCAGCCGGACGCGCGGCGACGAGATGCGCCCGAGGCCGTGCAGGATGTACTTCACCGCGACGGTGCCGGGCACGTGCGTCATGAGGGCGCGGACCAGGGGCTCGAGCTGCTGGTGCGCGAGGGTCGCGGCGCGCAGGTCGCCGGCGTTCACGGCGTCGACGATCGTGCGGTAGGGCGCGGACGCGACGTTGGCGGTCACTCCGATGAGCCCGGTGGCGCCGATCGCGAGCTCGGGGAGCACGTTGGCGTCGTCGCCGCAGAAGTACATGAGATCGGTCTGGTTCAGGACCCGGCTCACCTCGGACAGATCGCCCTTGGCGTCCTTCACGGCGAGGATGTTCGGGTGCTTGGCCGCGCGCAGGATCGTCTCGTAGCGGATGGGGACGCCGGTGCGGCCCGGGATGTCGTAGAGGATGACGGGCAGATCCGTGGCGTCCGCAATCATCCGGAAGTGCGTGAGGATGCCCGCCTGCGTGGGCTTGTTGTAGTACGGCGTGACGATCATGTTGCCGTCGGCGCCGGCCTTCTCGCTCTGCCGCGCGAGCTGCATCGCGTGCGCGGTCTCGTTCGAGCCTCCGCCCGTGATGATCTTGGCGCGACCCGCCGCGACCGACTTGCCGACCTCGACGAGACGGATCTTCTCGGGGTCGGTGAGCGTGCTCGTCTCTCCCGTCGTGCCGGTGACGACGATGCCGTCGGCGCCCGCCGCGATGCAGTCGTCGATGTGCTTCTCGACGCCGGGCCAATCGACCTCGCCGTCGGCGGTGAACGGGGTGACCAGGGCGACCAGGACCTGGCCGAAAGGATTCTCCGGAGTTGACACGAGGCCAGGGTAGCGGGTCGGCGGCGGCGCGCCGGAGGCGGGGGCCGAAGGATCCGGAGGGTCGCTGGGCGCGGGAGGGGACGGTGCGATCTGCAGGGGATCGTGCCATCTGCAGGGGATCGGCGGAGGAAGGCGTATTCCTCCGCTCCGCCCCGCCCTGACGGCGAGGATCCCCTGCAGACCGTTCACTCGTGCTCCGGAGGGAGGAACGCTCGGCAGCTCTCAGCTGCGCCAGTGGTCGCCGCGCGAGAGCGCCGCGACGATGTCCGCCTCCGCGAGGTCCCAGCCGTCGTCGATCAGGGACGTGCGCAGGCGGTGGATCCGGTATCCGAGGGAGCCGAGAGCCGCATCCCTGCGGTTGTCGCTGTCCGCATCGTGGAAGGCCGCGCCGTCCGCTTCGAGCACGAGGACCTCGCCGATCACGAAGTCGACACGGCGTCCGCCGATCCGGACCTGCTGGCGGAACACGATGCCCAGGCGGCGGAGCCGGAAGGCCACCTGCGACTCGAGTCCGCTCTCGGAGAGAGCGCCGGCCCACTCGAGGAGAGCCCGCACCGGAAGCGGCAGGCGCGCGAGGATCCGCGCCTTGCCCGCCGGGCCGAGCCGTCGGTGGTGGAGTGCGGACTCGAGCAGCACGAACGCCGCCTCCGCGCCGAGACACGACGCGGCGGTGACGATGCAGTCCTCGAGGGACTGGACGAGCGCGCGCGGAGGCGGTGCCGACAGGGACCAGTGCACGTGGACGTCCGGATCCGCGAGCAGCCGTCGCGCGTACTGCTCGCGATCGCGTAAGCGGGAGGCGTGCTCGGGGACGGCGACGTGGAGACCGCGGAAGCGAGGGACCCAGAGGCCGTGGGAGACCGCGGCATCGGCGCAGGCGAGCACTCCGCCCACGCGGAACGCCTGCTCCACTCGCCCGTCGAGGCCCGGAAGGCTGTACCAGCCCTTCCGGATGCGGACGAGTGAGCCCGCGACGACCGCATCACGCAGTTGGCGCGGTGTCGTTCCCTCCCGGAGGAACTGCTCGGTCTTCACCACCCCGCCGGAGCGGAGCACTGTCGTCGAGGAGGGGGGCACGGGGACAGTCTCGGGACCTCGACCCGGTGCTATGAGGAGACGGCGGCCTTCTGGGGATGGGCGTGCACGACCGCGACGTGGGGAGGGAGGACGGCGACGTCTTGAGCGCACGATCTGCAGGGGATTCGCGCCCGCCCGGACCGGGAGGAGCGGTGGAAAGCCCATTCCTCCGCGGAATACCTGCAGATCGCGCGAGTACCTGCAGAGCGCGCGAGTACCTGCAGAGCGTGCGGGTACCTGCAGAGCGTGCGGGTGCCTGCAGAGCGCGCGGTGGGACGGAGTGGGGCGCGGACCGGCGGCCGGAGGGGCTAGGGGGCGACGCGGCCGTTGGCGTTGAAGGCGGCGTAGGTGAGGGGCATGAGCTCCTCGAAGCGCTGCTCCATCTGCTCGGCGGCCATCTCGATCTCGCGCTGCGGGAAGGACGGGAAGGTCGAGTCCTCGCGCTTGGTGCGCAGCGACACGAAGTTCATCAGCGAGCGGGCGTTCAGCGTCACGTACATCGACGAGTAGATGTTCAGCGGCAGGACGATGCGGGCGACCTCGCGCGCGACGCCCTCGCCGAGCATCCGCTGGTACGCCTCGAAGGCCTGCGTGCTGGCGCGGCGGGTCTCGGCGACGACGAGCTCGGTCTGCTCCGGCGTGCCGGGCTCGAAGGAGTAGGCGCCGGGCTTGCCGACCTGGACGAGGTTCCGCTGGGGGCCGGGCACGTAGAAGACGGGGCGCAGCTCGCGGTAGCGGCCCGACTCCTCGTTGTAGGAGGCGATGCGGTGCCGCATGAACTCGCGGAAGACGAAGATGGGCGCCTGCACGTAGAAGGTCATCGAGTTGTGCTCGAAGGGCGAGCCGTGGCGGTCGCGCATCAGGTAGTTGATGAGGCCGCGGTCGCGCTTGCGCTGCAGCTCGGCGTCGGCCTCGTCGGCGTCGTCGAGCGCTCCGGCGAGGGTCTGCTCGCCCTGGGTCGAGACCCGGGCGGCGAAGAGCACGTCGGAGTCGTGGGCGCTGGAGCGGACGAGCTCCACGACGACATCGGATCGGAACTCGATCGACGGTCCGGTCTCGGGGGGATTCGGCTCGTTCTTCTGCTCGGTCACCGGATCACGATAGAGCACGCCCGGTCCGGCCGCCCGGGCCGTGCGGATCGACATCTCGCGCAATGAACGGACGTGCACGCACGGTTCGCGCCTAGCCTTCCTCCGTGGACCCTCTTCTGATCGCCGTGCTGCTGGCCGGACTCGTCGCCCTCGCGACGGGCCTCGGTCTCGTGTACCGGCGCTCGCTCGGCCGCGTCCGCGCGCGGCCGACGCAATCGGGCGAGCGGATCGATCCCGCGGGGCTCGTCCCCGGCGCGGCGCTGGGCCGGACGGCGACGATCGTGCAGTTCTCGACCGAGTACTGCACCCGCTGCCCGGCCGTCCACCGCATGCTCGACGGCCTCGCCCGCGACCGCGACGGCGTCGAGCACCTCGACGTCGACCTCACCCACCGCGCCGACCTCGCCGACCGGTTCCGTGTACTGCAGACGCCCACCCTGCTCGTCCTGGACCGCGACGGGATCCCGCGCAGCCGCATCGCGGGCGCCCCGGCGCGCAGCGTCGTGCTGGACGAGCTCGACCGACTCCTGGAGACCCCGTGACCACTCCCACCCCCGCGAACCGCGTCGATCCGCGCGGACCGCGCTTCGCCGCCTCCGTCACCGCCCTCCTCCTGCTCGTCGCGGTGGGGCTCTCGCTCCCGGCGCCGGCCCGTGCCGATCTGCCGGGCCGCCTGGCGCAGCCCGGGTTCCTCGCGCTCGTGCTGATCGCCGCTCTCTTCGCCTGGTCCGCCGCGCGAGGGGTGGGCGCCGGGCCCTGGGCCGTCGTCTTCCGCCGTCTGGTGCGGCCGCGCCTCGCTCCTGCGACCGAGTGGGAGGACGCCCGACCGCCGCGCTTCGCCCAGCTCGTCGGACTCGCGGTGACCGCCGTCGGCGTCGTGCTGCACCTCGCGGGCGTGCCGTACGCGGTGCCGGTCGCCGGGTCGCTGGCGTTCCTCGCCGCGTTCCTCAACGCGGTGTTCGGCCTGTGCCTGGGCTGCGAGCTCTACCTGCTGCTGGTTCGCGCCGGGGTGCTCGGGCGCTCGGCGGCCTCACGGGCGTGAGGCTCTAGGCTCGTTCTCACCTCGCGGGCCGCCCGCGACGGGCCTCGGGAGGCACAGATGAGCGACTCGTCCGCACCGCGCACCGACTCGGACGGCGCAGGCGCTCCGTCCCGCCGCTCCGCTCGGGAGAGCACCGCCCGCCCCTCGGTCCTGCCGCCCGCGCAGACGCAGCCGGCCGTCCCCGCTGCGGAGCCCGTGGCGCCGCTGACCGTGCTGATCTCGGGCGCGAGCGGCATGATCGGCACGGAGCTGAGCCGTCAGCTGCGCGCCGACGGCCACGAGATCCTCCGCCTGGTGCGGCACGCGCCCACGAGCGCGGACGAGTTCCACTGGGCGCCGACGTCGCACATGCTCGACTTCAGCGTGCTCGACCGCGTCGACGCGGTCGTGAACCTCTCGGGCGCCTCCATCAGCCGCCTCCCGTGGACCTCCTCCTACAAGCGGGAGATCCTGGACTCGCGGGTCCAGGCGACCCGCACCCTCACCGACGCGATGCGGATGGCGACCTCTCCCCCGTCGATCCTCCTGAACGCCTCCGCCGTCGGCTTCTACGGCGACCGCCCGGGCGAGGACCTGACCGAGAACTCCGCGCGGGGCGAAGGGTTCCTGGCCGATGTCGTCGCCCGCTGGGAGGAGGCCGCGCACCTCGCGCCGCAATCCACCCGCGTCGCGACCCTGCGCACGGGGCTGGTCCTCGGCGACGGAGGAGCGCTCAAGCCGCTGCTTCCGCTGACGAAGCTCGGACTCAGCGGTCCGCTCGGCGGCGGCGAGCAGGCCTGGCCCTGGATCAGCCTCTACGACGAGGCCGCGGCCATCCGCCACCTCCTCACCTCGACGCTGTCCGGTCCCGTCAACCTCGCGGGGCCCGTCCCCGCGACCGCGAACGAGATCATGAAGACGCTCGCCGAGCAGCTGCACCGGCCGTTCAAGCTGCCGGTGCCGGGACGGATCATCGAGCTCGCGTTGCAGGACGCGGGTCACGAGCTCCTGCTCTCGAGCCAGCGGATGCTGCCGCAGCGACTGCTGGAGGACGGCTTCGTCTTCCGGCACCGCACGGTCGCCCAGGCGCTGGAGTGGGTCCTGGCCTGACGAGCGCCGGGAGTCCCCGGAGGCTCAGGCCGGAGCGTCCTTCTCGAGGGCGATCGACGTCCTGATCGCGCCCCGGGCGCGCTTGCGGTCGCCGCTCGCGTCGTAGGCGAGCCCCAGGCGGTACCACGCCCGCCAGCTCTGCGGATCGGCGTCCACCTCGGCCGCGTAGCCGGGGAACAGCGTGTCGGCCTCCTCTCGCAGCGGGCGGCCGCTGGCGCGCGAGTCGAGGACCTCCTTCGGGAGCGCGTCCTCGGATTCGAGCCGGCGGGCCAGGCGCTCGGCGCGGAGCCCGAACAGGAGCTCGCGGACGAGCCCCCAGACGCCGACGGCGCCGAGGATGAGCAGGCCCAGCCCCATCACGATGCCGGGGACCGTGCCCGCGGCGAACGCGACCACGGAGTACTGCAGGCAGACGAAGAGGTAGAGGGCGAGCAGGACCGCCATCAGCCCGACGCCGACGCGGGTCCTCACGGTGCGCTCGTCGCGGCCGCGGCCTGGCCGGACGGCGCATCGTCGACCGGCGCCGGCTCGCCGGGAGCCCGCTCGGCCAGCGGCGCCGCGTCGAACGCCGCGCGCAGATCGAGGAGGGCGTCGAGCCCGACGACGACCCCCGTCGTCGAGCGCACCGCGTGCAGCGCCCTCAGGATCCCGGCCTCGTAGGAGGCCGGCGAGGAGGTGTCGTGGCGCAGCGTCACGGTCTCTCCGGTGCCGCCGAACACGACCTCCTGGCGGGCCTCGACTCCGGGCAGCCGCAGACTGTGCACCGGGATGCTCGCCACCTGCTGCCCGCGGGCGCGCTGGTCGGTGTGCGGTGCCTGCACCGGACCGAGCTCCGCCCGGGCCTGCAGGATCAGCTCCGCGGTCCGGACGGCGGTGCCCGACGGCGAGTCGACCTTGCGGGCGCCGTGCGTCTCGACGATCTCGACGGCGTCGAAGAAGCGGGCGGCGACGGTCGCCAGCGCTGTCGCGAGGACGGAGCCGAGCGAGAAGTTCGGGACGATGACGACACCCGCGTCGGGCTGGGCCTCGACCGTGCGGCGCAGCGCCGCGATGCGGTCGCCGGTCCATCCGGACGTGCCCACGAGCACCTTCCGGCCGTGGGCGACCGCGAAGTCGACGACGCCCTGGCTGACCGCGGGGACCGTCATGTCGACGACCACGTCGGCCGCCAGCATCTCCTGCGGATCGCTCCGGGAGCCCAGCCGGGCGACGAGCTCGAACTCGTCGGAGGCGTCGATCAGCGAGCAGGTGAGGGAGCCGAGTCGGCCGGACGCACCGACGACGGCGACGGAAGTAGTCACTCCGTCAGCGTAACAACGCGGCTGCCCACGGGGGCGGGCGCCGCACCCGCGGGGGCGGCCGCTCAGTAGGGCTGGGCCTCCGGCAGGCCGGTGCGCAGCTCCACGGGCAGGTGCGCGAGGTCGTTGTGCACGACGAGGACCGGGGGCTTCCGCGATCGGACGCGGATGATCGTCAGCCCGCAGTTGGCCTGGTTGAGCCCGAGCCAACGCCAGTCCGGGGCGTCGAAGACGTGCCGCACGAACCAGCCGATCACGAAGTTGTGGGTGATGAGGAGGTCGTGCCGGTCCTCGCGCGACGGGGCCAGGAACTCCGAGACCGCATCCTGCATCTGCGCGTGTCCCGCCTCGATCTCGGCGGGCGTGACGCTGCCGAAGAACGGCTCGAACGCGCGCGGCATGTCGGGCGTGGGGCCGGAGGGGATGCAGTCGAACAGCAGCGAGGAGGGCTCGATCGCGAGTCCGGGCAGGACCGCGCGGAACCGGGCGGCCGTCTCCTCCGCCCGCCGGAGCGGCGAGTGCCACGCGCCCGTGAACGGGACGCCGCCGAGCCGCTCGGCGATGAGCCGGGCCTGGCGCTCCCCTCGTGCCGACAGCGGCCCGTCGGGCATGCCGTGCTCGGCGTCCTGCTGCTCGCCGTGACGGACGAGGTAGATGTAATGGGACACGTGGGGCTCCCCCGGGTGCGGCGCGACGGT
This sequence comes from Rathayibacter caricis DSM 15933, assembly GCF_003044275.1. Classification (NCBI taxonomy): domain Bacteria; kingdom Bacillati; phylum Actinomycetota; class Actinomycetes; order Micrococcales; family Microbacteriaceae; genus Rathayibacter; species Rathayibacter caricis. The sequence continues at coordinate 3,450,314 of NZ_PZPL01000001.1, forward strand.
GCGCGGTCAACGGTCGTTCGCGAGAACGGATCAGACGGTGGGAGCGCTCTCGATCTCGGCGATACCGGCGAACGTCGATGCGTCGACCGCACCGACGGCCGAGATCGACGACGGCCCCCTCGCCAAGTCTGCCGCGAGAGCCTGGACATCCTCCGCGCCGACGCGCGCAAGACGGCGCAGGCTCTCATCCAGGTCGACGAATTCGCCGAAGGTCAGCTCGGCGCGGCCGAGCCGGGACATCCGCGTGTCCGAGTCCTCGAGCGCGAGGGCGGCGGCGCCGGAAAGCTGGCCTCGGGCGCGCCCGATCTCGTCCTCGGAGACGCCGTCCTCGGCGAGGCGGTGGAACTCCGAGACGAGGAGCTCGGCGACGGTGCCGGCCTTGGCGGGCGTGCTCGCCGCGTAGAGGCCGAAGATGCCGGCGTCGGAGTAGGACGGGGCGAACGAGTAGACGGAGTAGGCGAGGCCGCGCTTCTCGCGGATCTCCTGGAAGAGGCGCGAGGACATCCCGCCGCCGAGGATCGAGTTGAGCACGCCCATCGTCATCCGACGGTCGTCGGCCGCGGCGAGGCCGGGGAACCCGATCAGGATGTTGGCCTGCTCGGTCGGGCGGTGGACGATCGACAGTGCGCTGCCCCGCTCGTAGTGGGCCTCGAGGCCCACGCGGCGCGCCACGGGAGCCGCAGGGACGGAGAGGTCCCAGCCGTCGGAGGAGAGCACGCGCTCGAGCAGCGCGACCAGGGACTCGTGCTCGACGGCGCCGGCGACGGAGACGACGAGATCGCGGGGGCTGTAGGCGGCCCGGTAGTGCGCCCAGACGGCGTCGCGGGTGGCCTCGCCGATGGTCTGCGGGCTGCCGCCGATAGGGCGCCCCAGCGGGTGGTCGCCGAAGACGGACTCGAACAGGCGCTCGCTCGCCACGTCGGCCGGATCGTCGTCGGCCATGGCGAGCTCCTCGAGGATCACGCCGCGCTCGGTCTCGAACTCGTCCGGGTCCAGCAGGCTGGAGGTGACCATGTCGCCGATGACCTCGGCGGCCATCGGGAGATCGCGGTCCTGCACCTTGGCGTAGTAGCAGGTGTACTCCTTCGCGGTGAGCGCGTTGTGCTCGCCGCCCACGGAGTCGAAGGAGACGGCGATGTCGAGAGCCGAGCGCGACCGGGTGCCCTTGAAGAGCAGGTGCTCGAGGAAGTGGGTGGAGCCGAAGTTCGACGGGGTCGCCGGACGCCCGCCCTCGGCAGGACGCGCGGGCTGCTCGTCGCGCGAGCCCGCGGCGACCCAGAAGCCGACGGTGGCGCTGCGGGCACCGGGGACGGCCTCGCTCAGGATGCGGACACCACTGGAGAGGACGGAGCGGCGGACGAGCGAGCCACCGGCGGCCCGGATCGTCGTCTCCGGCTGGTCGAGAGGGAGTGCGACGCCGTGGTTCATCCGACCCACACTAGGTCACCCGCACGCGCTGTCCCGGCCCGCGGTCATCCGTGCAGGACTCGACGTCAGCGTCGAGCGCGCTCGAGGGCGTGGAGATGAGCGGCGTCGAGCTCGAGCGAGACGGCGCGGACCAGGGTGTCGATCTCGGCGCAGGATGCGGGCTCGACGGTCGCCGCGGCGACACCCGGCCGGGCGAGCAGCCAGGCGAGGGCGACGGCGGCCGTGGTCGCGGACAGCTCGGCGCCGATCGCGTCGAGCGCCGCGAGCACCCGCCGTCCGCGACGGCCGAGATGCACCGACGCGAGCGCCCCGTCGGGAAGAGCCCGCAGTTCGCGCCTCGAGCGCGCCGCTCCGTGCAGGAAGCCGTGCGCGAGAGGCGCGGTGGCCACGACGGAGAGCCCCTGGCCCCGCGCGACGAGCCCGAGGTCGCCCTCGGCGTCCGAGCCCTCGAGCAGGCTGTAGCGCAGCTCCACCCCGGAGAAGCGCGGCAGACCGTGACCGGCGAGCACCCGTGCCTCGAAGAGCTCCTCGGCCGCGAACCCCGAGGCGAGGACCGCCCGGACCTTCCCGCGCGCGAGCAGGACCTCGACGGCGCTGAGCAGCTCGTCGAGCCTCCCGGCGCTGTCGGGCCGCACCGCGAGGACGTCCAGGTGGTCGGTGCGCAGGCGCCGGAGCGACTGGTCGACGCGGGCGACCAGGGCGCGGGGGGACGGCGAGGCGTCGGCGGTCGGTCCCAGGCGCCCGAGGAGGAGGAAGCGGTCGCGATCCCGGTGACCGGCGAGCCAGCGGCCCACGGTCTCCTCGCCGGCGGCGGAGGCCGCGGTGTCGGTGACGAGGACTCCGTTGCCACCCCAGGCCGCGAACCGCTCGAGGAGCTCGGGACCGGCGTCGTGGCCGCGACGGCCGAGGACGGCGGCGTCGAGCAGGAGGGGGAAGAGGGACTGCGCGGAGTCGCCGAGCGAGCGGCGCAGCGTGTGGGCGACGACCGGTCCGGTGTCGCCCGGGGAACCCGCTTCCGGGAGCGCTCCGAGGGATCCGTGACGCGTCGCCTTCACGGTCGCGCGGGCCTTCAGCCTCGGCACGCCACCACTCTCCCTGCGGCGGCTCGGGACCCGCCAGGACCGAGAGTAGCCGAGGGCCGAGCGCCGCTCCGGAGGCGGTGCGGAACGGTTCATCAGATCGTTACACGGCGGTCTCCTCCCCCGCCGCGAACCTGCTCCGCTCTCCCCAGGATGCGGTGCGGCGACTCCTCCGCGGCACCGGGTCGCGGCTAGATTCGCCCTCATGGAGCCCCTCACCCCGCCCCCGTCGACGCCCTGGTGGACCAGCGCCGTCGTCTACCAGATCTACCCCCGCTCGTTCGCGGACTCGAACGGCGACGGCATCGGCGACCTCGGCGGGATCCGCTCCCGGCTCGACCACCTGGCCGACCTCGGAGTGGACGTCGTCTGGCTGTCGCCGATCTACCCGTCACCGCAGCACGACAACGGCTACGACATCTCGGACTACGAGGACATCGATCCGCTCTTCGGCGACCTCGCGGAGTTCGACCTGCTGCTGGCGGAGGCGCACGAACGCGGCATCCGCATCGTGATGGACCTCGTGGTGAACCACACGAGCGACGAGCACGCGTGGTTCGTCGAGTCCCGCTCCTCGATCGAGAACCCCACACGTGACTGGTACTGGTGGCGGAAGGGTCGCGCCGCCGCAGGCGTCTCCTCCGAGCTCGAGGCCGCCGGTGACGCAGGACTGGACGTCGCCGAGCCCAACGGCTGGCGCTCGTACTTCTCCGGGCCGGCGTGGACCCGGGACTCCGTGACCGACGAGTACTTCCTCCACCTGTTCGCGGTGCAGCAGCCCGACCTGAACTGGGAGAACGCCGAGGTCCGGCGCGCGGTGCACGCGATGATGAACCGCTGGCTCGACCGCGGCGTCGACGGGTTCCGGATGGACGTCATCAACCTCGTGTCGAAGAACCTCGACGAGGTCGACGGCGAGGGCGGCGGCACGGGCATCGTCGGCGGAGTGGGTCCGCGGCTGCACGAGTACCTCCGCGAGATGAACGAGGCCGTGTTCGCGGGGCGCGAGGGCGCCTACCTCACCGTCGGCGAGATGCCCGGAGTGACCCTGGAGGAGGCCGCGCTCGTCACCGATCCCCAGCGCCGGGAGCTCGACATGGTGTTCCAGTTCGAGCACGTGGGCATCGACCACGGCGTCGACAAGTTCCACCCGGTGCCGCTGGACCTCGTCGCGCTCAAGGCGAACCTCGCCCGCTGGCAGGAAGGCCTCGCCGAGCGCGGCTGGAACTCGCTCTACCTCAACAACCACGACCAGCCGCGGCTGGTCTCGCGCTTCGGCGACGACGGCCGCTACCGCTACGAATCCGCGACGCTCTGGGCGACCCTCCTGCACCTGCAGCGCGGCACGCCCTACATCTACCAGGGCGAGGAGATCGGGATGACGAACGTGCCCTTCTCGGGGATCGAGGACTTCCGGGACGTCGAGTCGCTGAACTACTACGCCGAGGCGGTCGGCGACCGCGGGGAGGATCCGGAGGAGGTCCTGGCGGGTCTGCGGGCGCAGAGCCGCGACAACGCGCGCACACCTGTGCAGTGGGACGGCGGCGAGCACGCCGGCTTCACGACGGGCGAACCGTGGATCCCGGTCAATCCGAACTCGATCGAGCTGAACGTGGCGGCCGATCGGGCATCGGAGCGCTCGGTGTTCGAGTACTACCGGGCCCTGATCGCGCTGCGGCACGCCGACGAGACCGTGCAGCTGGGCCGGTTCCGGCTCCTCGAGCCCGAGCACCCGACGCTCTTCGCGTTCACGCGCACCGGCGCGAGCGAGCTGCTCGCCGTGGGCAACGTGTCGGGCGAGCCGCTCGAGGTGTCGCTGCTGGCCGAGTGGGCGGGGGCCGAGACGGTGCTGGGCAACGTGCCGGGGTCGACCGGGACGACGCTCCAGCCGTGGGAGGCGCGGGTCCTGCGCCGCTGATCGGGAGCGCGGTCGGCCGACAGGCTCCCCGACCTCGTGCCGACGGCTCCGGGGATCACCCGGGAGCCGTCGGACCGGTCAGGCGGAGGCGCGGTCGAGCTGGGCGAGGTCGCTGCGGGTCAGCGGGAGGGAGGCCGCGCCGAAGACCGACTCGAGCTCCTCGGCTCCGCGGGCGCGGACGACTGCGGCGGAGACCTCCTGATGCGAGAGCACCCACGCGAGGGCGACCGTGCCGGGGTTGGTGCCGTGGGCCTCGGCGATCTCGTCGAGCGCGGCGAGCACCTTGCTGCCGTGGCGCCCCACGTAGTCGAGCGCAGCCTCGAACATGACCGACTGCGGCTCGTCCGAGCGGTGGCGCATCGCGCCCGTGAGGTAGCCGCTCGCGAGCGGGAGCCGCGCCAGCGTGCCGAGCTCCTGCCGGATCACCTCGGGGGCGACGTCGGACTCGTAGTCCTTGCGCTCCATCAGGTTGTACTCGGCCACCACGACCGAGAAGACGGGCAGCCCGTGGAGGGTCGCGGCCTCCTCGGCGCGGGCGAGCGCCTCGCCGCTGAAGTGGGCGGCGCCGAGCGCTCCGACGGAGCCGTTCGCGAGGAACGGGGCGACGGCCGCGAGGCTCTCCTCGATCGGCACCTCCGGGTCCTCGCTGTCGAAGGACAGGAGGTCGATCCGGGTGCCCAGGCGCTCGAGACTGCCCTCGACGGCCGCCCGGACGTCGCCCGGAGCGAGGCCCGGGGCGTCGGGGTGGCGGCCGACCTTGGTGGCGACGAGCATCCGCTCGCGTGCGCCGCTCGCCTCGAGCCAGCGGCCGATCATGTACTCGCTGCGACCGGTCGCGTAGTGGTCGGCGGTCGAGATCAGGGTGCCGCCGAGCGCCGCGAAGGCGTCGAGCGCCTCGGTCGTGTCGTCGATCCCCGCGGCCCAGCCGAAGACGGAGCCGTCGAGGGCGAGCGGATGCACGGGGAGGCCGGTGCGACCGAGGGTGCGCTGGGGAGCGGCGGGCGTCTCCGGCTCGGTGGCCAGGGGCGTCGGGTCGATCACGGTGTTCCTCCGGTCGGGGCGGTGCGACGGCGCGGTTCGGCAACGCTACCCCATCCGCCGCAGAACGACGGACGCCCGCCCCACCGGAGTGGGACGGGCGTCACGACGTGCAAGAGCGATCAGCTCTCGACGGGAGCCTCGACCGGCGCCTCGGCTCCGGCCTCCTCGGCCACGACGGGCGCGAGGGACAGCTTGCCGCGGTCGTCGATCTTGGTGATCGAAACGAGCAGCTTCTGGCCGACTCCGAGAACGTCCTCGACGTTCTCGACGCGCTTGCCACCGGCGAGCTTGCGGACCTCGCTGATGTGCAGCAGTCCGTCCTTGCCCGGGAGCAGCGAGACGAACGCGCCGAACGTCGCGAGCTTGACGACGGTTCCGAGGAACTGCTCGCCGACCTCGGGGTTCGTCGGGTTCGCGATCGCGTTGACCTGGGCACGGGCGGCCTCGGCCGACGGGCCGTCGACGGCGCCGATGTAGACGGTGCCGTCCTCCTCGATGGAGATGTCGGCGCCGGTCTCGTCCTGGATCGCGTTGATCGTCTTGCCCTTGGGGCCGATCAGCTCGCCGATCTTGTCGACGGGGATCTGCACCGAGATCACGCGGGGCGCGGTCGGGGCCATCTCGTCGGGCTGGTCGATCGCGGCCGTGAGCACGGCGAGGATCGTGCTGCGCGCGTCCTTCGCCTGCTTGAGCGCGGCGTCGAGGACCGACGACGGGATGCCGTCGAGCTTCGTGTCGAGCTGGATCGCGGTGACGAACTCGGAGGTTCCGGCGACCTTGAAGTCCATGTCGCCGAGCGCGTCCTCGGCGCCCAGGATGTCGGTCAGCGCCGCGTAGCGGGTCTGGCCGTCGACGACGTCGGACACGAGGCCCATCGCGATTCCCGCGACCGGGGCGCGCAGCGGCACACCGGCGTTGAGGAGCGACAGGGTCGAGGCGCAGACCGAGCCCATCGAGGTCGAGCCGTTGGAGCTCAGCGCCTCGGAGACCTGGCGGATCGCGTAGGGGAACTCCTCACGGGAGGGCAGCACCGGCACGAGGGCGCGCTCGGCGAGGAAGCCGTGCCCGATCTCGCGACGCTTCGGCGACCCGACGCGACCGGTCTCACCGGTCGAGTAGGGCGGGAAGTTGTAGTGGTGCAGGTAGCGCTTCTTCGTGACGGGCGACAGCGAGTCGATCTGCTGCTCCATCTTGAGCATGTTCAGCGTGGTGACGCCCAGGATCTGGGTCTCGCCGCGCTGGAAGATCGCCGAGCCGTGGACGCGCGGGATGACCTGGACCTCGGCGTCGAGCGGACGGATGTCGGCGAGGCCGCGGCCGTCGATGCGCACGCCGTCGCGGAGGATGCGTCCGCGGACGACCACCTTCGTGACCGACTTGTACGCCGCTCCGACCTGGCTGTAGGCCTCGGCCGAGAGCTGACCGGACGCGATGCGCTCGGCGATCTGCTCCTTGACCTTCGCCTTGAGGGCGTCGTCGGCGTCCTGGCGCTCGACCTTGTCGGCGATCGAGTAGATGCGGACGAGCTCGTCGTAGCTGAGCTCGGCGACGTTGTCGTAGGTCTCCTGCGCGTAGGGCAGGAACACCGGGTAGTCCTTGACGGGCTTGGCGGTGTTCGCGGCCATCTTCGCCTGCGCCTCGACGAGCGCGCGGATGAAGGGCTTGGAGGCCTCGAGGCCCTGGGCCACGACGGTCTCGTCGGGCTTGGTGGCGCCGGCCTTGATGAGGTTCCAGGAGCCCTCGGTCGCCTCGGCCTCGACCATCATGATGGCGACGTCGGAGGAGCCGTCCTCGTTGGTGACGACGCGGCCCGCGACGGTGAGGTCGAAGACGGCGTTCTCGAGCTGCGAGGCCTTGGGGAACGCGATCCACTGGTCGTTGCCCGAGCCGTCGGACATGAGCGCGAGGCGCACACCGGCGATGGGGCCCGAGAAGGGCAGACCGGAGATCTGGGTCGAGGCGCTCGCGGCGTTGATCGCGAGGGCGTCGTAGAACTCGTCCGGAGCGATGCTCAGGACCGTGATGACGATCTGGACCTCGTTGCGCAGGCCCTCGACGAACGAGGGGCGCAACGGCCGGTCGATCAGACGGCAGACCAGGATCGCCTCGGTGGAGGGGCGGCCCTCGCGGCGGAAGAACGAGCCGGGGATCTTGCCGGCGGCGTAGGAGCGCTCCTCGACGTCGACGGTCAGCGGGAAGAAGTCGAAGTTGTCCTTCGGGTTCTTCGACGCCGAGGTGGCCGAGAGGATCATCGTGTCCTCGTCGAGGTACGCGGCGACCGCTCCCTGAGCCTGCTGCGCGAGGCGGCCGGTCTCGAAGCGGACGGTGCGGGTGCCGTACGAGCCGTTGTCGAGAACGGCTTCGGCGAATGTGATTTCAGGACCTTCCAAGAGGTTCTGTCTCCTTCAACGTATGCAGCGGCGCCCGTTCTGGGCGCCGGCGTTCGTCGGAGCAGAGTTCCGGTCAGGAATCGAGACGATTCCACGGCAGGGCGTCGCGCCGTGCCGTCGTGTGGAGGGCGTTCGTGCTGGCCACCAGTAGAAAAGCTCCGGGTCGCCTCCTGTGCGACGACGCCGCACCTGTGAACCGGGACTCCACCACCGAGGACCAGCTTCCTGCCGGCCTGCTCCGTGGTTCGAATCCGGTGACGGCCGGCGGCCGCTGCGGATTCGGAACCGGTTCATGCTATCAGCACGGGTGCCGGACGGCCAGGAACGCGCGGCGGGACGCTCCGGGGCGGCTGTCGCAGGGAGCGCTCAGCCGCGCGTCTCGTGCATCAGCAGCTGCACCCGGAGCGCGCCCTTCACCGTGACGATGCGCGCCGGCACACGCGGCTGCTTGCCCGCCTCCGACAGCCGCGAGAGCGCCGCGTCGACGACGTTCTCGAGACCGCGGGGCACGTAGCCGACGAGGTCGGAGGGGCGGTGGTTGGCGAAGAGGCGGACCGGCATGGGGGCGTCCACGCGCTCCTCCTCGAGGGTGCGGCGCGGGATCACCGCCGTGATCTCGTCCTCGCCGAGCGCCAGGACCCGGGCGAGCTCGTCCTGGTGCGAGGCGCTGTCGGCGATGCCGAGCAGCGTCTCCCCGCGCCGGGACTTCGGCAGCAGGTCGTAGTCGTAGTCGTCGAGCTTCCCCGATCCGCGGTCGTTCGCGGGGAGGGGGTTCTGGTCGTCGCGTCCGCGTCCGAAGGAGAAGAGCTTCATGCCCCCATTGTGACGCTGACGGCGACGGGGCGGCTCTCGCGAGCGGAGGTGCGGCCCCGGGGCTCGATCAGGAGCGGGAGGAGCGCAGCATCCGTGCGATCGCCGCGAGGACCAGCAGCAGCACCACGGCGACGAAGCCCAGGAGGACGGGCACGGCGGGAAGGAGCGCGAGGGCCGCTCCGATCGCGAGGACGGGGACCGCGAGGCCCAGATAGGCGGCGAGGAACATGCCGGCGAGGACCTCGCCGCGCGCGGCGTCCGAGGCGAGCGAGCCGGCGACCGCGAGGGACAGGCGGAACAGCAGCCCGACTCCGGCACCGGCGAGCACTCCCCCGGCGACGAACGGCCAGAGGACGGCCGTCACGGCGCCGACGGCGACCAGCACGAGGCCGACGGCGAGGGCGGCGGCCGACAGCAGGAGTGCGGGACGGGCGGCGAGGCGGGCGGAGAGGAGCTGCGCCACGGCGCCTGCGGCGAAGACTCCGAACGACACGGCGCCGGCGACCAGGTGGGAGGTCTCGCCGAAGCGACCGGCCAGGAAGGTCGGAGCGAGCGAGGTGAAGAGGCCGAAGACGGCGAAGCCGGCGAACGCGCCGACCGCGGCCGAGAGGAAGGCGCCGCGCGACTCGGCGGGCACGGCGAGCCGCTGCGGGCGGTAGGCGGGCAGGACCTCGCGCCGCTCGACGGTCTCGGGCACGAGGGCGACTCCGAGGCCGAGGACCACGAGCAGCACGAGGAAGACCTCGTAGGGGACGACCAGCGGGCGGTCGACGGTCACGGCGAGCACGCCCCCGACCAGCGGGCCCAGCGCCAGCCCGCCCATGTTCACGAGCGTCGAGACCGCCCGCGAGGTGCCGGGCCCCTCCTCGGGGCGGGCGACGGCGCGCAGCTCTGAGAGGTGCGCGGTCGCGGTGGCCGTCAGGGCGCCGACGCCGAGCCCCGTCAGCAGGCGGGCGATCAGGAGGCCCGGGACCTCGGGCCAGAGCAGGAAGACGATCGCGGCGAGCACCTCGACCAGGATCGACGCGAGCAGGATGCGGCGGCGGCCGAGCCAGTCGCTGACGTGTCCGGCGAGGAAGAGGCTCGCGACCACTCCGACCGCGTAGGCGGCGAACACCACGGTGACGACGAAGGCCGGGAAGCCGTCGCGGGCCTGGTAGATCGCGTAGAGCGGGGTCGGCACGGTGGAGAACGCCATGACCGCGAGGAACGCCGCGGCGATGACCCAGAAGCCGGGGCCGTGCGGCAGCTCGGGTCGGCGGGAGGCCGGACCCGTGGGAGCGGGCCGGGAGGGGCGGTGGTCGAGGTCCGGAGTGGTCACGCGATCAGGTTCCTCCGCCGGACTGAGCGTGTCCAACGGAGGATCTCGGTCGCATTCATCGAGTCCGGTGGATGATGGCGGGATGGACGATCGACAACTGGCCGCGTTCGTCGCGGTCGCGGAGGAGCTCCACTTCACTCGGGCGGCGGCGCGGCTGTTCGTGGTGCAGTCCACGCTGTCCGCCAGCATCCGCGCCCTCGAGCACGAGCTCGGAGCGGCGCTGTTCGAGCGCTCGACGCGCCGGGTCGCCCTCACCGCGGTAGGCGAGGCGCTGCTGCCGGAGGCGCGCCGGGCGATCGACGGGCTCGACCGGATGCGCACGCTCGCCGCCGAGGACGCCGCGGGGCTGCGCGGACGGGTGCGGGTGGGCACGTTCTCGGGGATGGACCTGATCGACCTGCCCGGGGCGCTCGGCGTGTACCGGCGCCGGCATCCGCTCGTGGACCTGCTGCTGCGCACCTCGGCGACCGGATCGACGGGCCTGGCCGAGGACCTGCGCCGCGGACGGCTCGACGTCGCACTGCTCGCGCTCCCCGCGGACGGGATGCCGGATCTCGCCGTCACGCCGCTCGCGCGCAGCGACTACGTGCTCCTGGTACCGGACGACCACCCGCTCGCCGACGCGACCGCACCCCGACCGAAGGACCTCGCGGGCGAGACGTTCGTGGACACTCCGGCCGGCTTCGGCAACCGGGTCAGCGTCGACCGCGCGTTCCTCGCCGAGGGTGTCCCCCGGCGCGTGGCGACCGAGGTCGCGGATCTGCCCGGGATCCCGCGGTTCGTGCAGGCGGGCCTCGGCGTGGCGATCGTGCCGCGGGCGGGCGTGGCGGCGCTCGGGGGCGTGCGCTCGATCACCCTGGACTGGCCGGGGCTCGAGTGGGAGCTCTCGGTCGGGACCGCGCTGCGACCCTCCGCCGCGGTGGAGGCGCTGACCGCGCTCCTCCGGGAGCGGCGGAGCGCTTGAGCGGTCGGCGTCAGCCCTCGAGGAGGGGACCGCGGACGATCGAGTCGCCCGAGTGCGCGGGGTCGCCGTCGAGCGGTTCCTCCGACACGTCGACCAGCGAGTACTCCGAGAGGTCGAGGCCGGCCGGGACGGCGAAGCGGCCCTCGGTGCCGTCGAGGGCTCCGAGCGGCACGAGGCCGGACGCGTCGGCGGCGATCAGCCAGACCTCGCGGTAGCCGCCGTCCCCACCCTGCACGTCGAGCCGCACGATCAGCTCGCGACCGCCGTCGACGGCCTCGAGCTCGGCGGAGCCGGTCGCGCCCTGCCAGTCGGGGAACGCCTGGAGCTCGGCCCGCGCCACGACGACCACGTCCTCCGTCTGCGACGCCTGCCACCACGCTCCGCCCGCCACTCCGACCACGAGGGCGGAGAAGGCGGCGAGCGAGGTGAGCACCACGCGGCCGGTGCGCCGACGACGGCGCTCGGGACGGTGCCGGCCCGTGGAGCCGGACTGAGCGACCGGGACGGGAGCGGTGTCGGGTCGCTCCGGGACGGGGGCGAGCACGGGAGCCGCGGAGTGCTCCTCGAGACCGAGCTCGTCGCGGATGCGGTCCCAGACCGCGGCGGACGGCGTCTCGAGGACGACTCCGCGGCTGTCGCGGCCGACCTCGGCGACGTGGCCGAGCTCGACGAGCTGCTGCGCGCACTCCGGGCACTCGGCCAGGTGCGCGTCGGCCTCGCCGCTCGACTCCTCGCCGAGCGCGAGCAGCGCGATCTCGTCGGGATCCAGGTGGGTCATGTGCTGCTCACCTCCAATCGGGAGCGGAGTCTGTCGAGGCTGCGGCGGATGTGGCTCTTGACGGTACCGAGCGGCAGCCCGGTCCGAGCGGCGATCTCGGTGTGGGTGAGGTCGTCGTAGAAGGCGAGGCTCATCACCCGGCGGGGCACGGGGTCGAGTCGGGCGAGCTCGTCGGCGACCAGGACCTTCGCCTCCAGATCGACCGGAGTCTCGCCCTCCTCGATCGGAGCGACGGCGACGAGCGCCTGGGTGAGCCGGCGCTCGCGCGATCGGTTCTCGTGCGCGTCGGCGATGCGGTTGCGGGAGATCCCGACCAGCCAGGCTCCCAGAGCGGCGCGGTCCGGATCGAAGTTCTGCCGGCCGGTCCAGGCCGAGACGAAGACGCGCTGCACCACGTCCTCCGCGTCGCCCCGGTCGCCGAGAGAGCGCAGAGCGAGGGTGAACAGCAGCGGGGACCACCGCGCGTAGGCCTCCGCGAGCGAGGACTCGTCGCCCGCGGCGAAGCGGAGCCCGAGACGGCGCACGACGGCGCGCTCGTCCTCGGCCCCGTCGAGGGGTGCGCTGGGGAGGGCGTCGGACAGTGGGATGCTCCTGAGGTGGGGACGGCGCTGGACCCTGGCGTCGGGCTGCGCTGCGGCGGTCGCTGCGCTCATCGTACGCGCGGCGATCGGGCGGTCGGAGTCACGGGGACGGCACCGCCGTGACGACGACGTTGCTGAGGTAGTGGCGCGTGTCGTAGTCGAAGTCGCCGCCGCACGTGATGAGGACGAGCCGGGGCGCACCGTCGCGGGTGAACACGGCCGGGAGATCGACGGACGTCTTCTCGGTGGTCTCGACCGTCGTCACGGTGAAGGAGCGCTCGGCTCCGTCGTCGCCCGTGAGGCGGACGATCTGGCCGGGCTGCGCCGATGTCAGCTCGACGAACGGGCCGAGGCCGTAGACGAGGGAGTCGACATGGGCGGCGATGACGATCGTCCCGTCGGGCTCGTCCAGGCCCGCTCCGAACCGGTACCAGCCGGCCGTCGCGGTGTCGGGGACGAGCTCCATGGTGCCGTCGTCGGCCACTCCGACCGGCTCGAGCGGCATGTCGACCGGCAGCCCGTCGACCACGATCCGCGTGGGGGCGACGACGCTGGGCGCCGGGGTCGCTCCCAGACGCGCATCCGCGAGGGGCACGGCGGGCGGGGCGGCGGAGGGGATCGCGGACGGCGCGGGCGGGGGCTGCTGCACCGAGAGGCTCGCGTCGGGCGAGGGCACGACCCCAGCCGCCTGAGCTGAGCATCCGGCGAGACCCGCGCCGACCGCGATCGACCCGATCACGACGAGGACGCGCAGAGGGAAGGGGTTCCGGCTCATGGCGTCCTCCTGGGTCGTGATCGGGTGACCGGCTCGGGCGCGCTCCAGCACGCCCGAGCCGGTGGTGTTTCCGCGGGTCAGCGGCCCGCAGCGGCCTTGCGACGGCCGAACAGGGCCGCTCCGGCGAGACCGAGAGCGGCGAGGGCGGCTGCGCCCCACCAGCCCGCGGCGGCGTCGGTGCGGTTGTCGGCGGCGAGTCCGGCCTCACCGGCGGGGACGCCGGACGGGGTCGAGTGCAGGCCGTCGATGGTCTGCGTCGCGAGGGCGAGGTTGCCCTTCTCGAGGCTGCCCCAGGCGTAGACGATCGTGTTGACGCCCTCCTGGACCTGGACGTCGGCCGGGCCGATGACCGGGGTCGTGGTGCCGGTCGCCGCGACGACCGTCGAGATCGTCGCCGGAGCGAGGTTCAGCACGCCCTCGTTCGGGTTGGTGACGTTCGTCAGGACGGGCGAGCCGCCGGCGAGGATGTCGACCGCGGGCGCGGCGGCCACGTGGCGGACGGTGAGCCGTCCCTCTCCCGCGGCGGTGGTCGAGATGTCGTTCGTGAAGAGCGTCGCGGTGGGGGTGTTGTCGGCCTTCAGGTGCGCGGCGGCGGTGTAGCTCTTGCCCGCCTCGAGCGCGAGGTCGATCGGGCCGATGACGGGAGCGCTCGCGTCGGCTGCGTCGGCCGCGGTGATCGCGACGGAGTAGGTGCCGGTGGGCAGGTCCAGCGGTCCGGCGAGGGTGCCGGGGGTGAAGTCGTCGAGCGTCAGTGCTCCGTTCACGTACACGTCCACGGTGGTGTCCGGGACGGCGTGCAGGACGTACAGGTCGGCGGAGTCGGCGTCGGCGGCGCTGGCCGGAGCGGCGGAGAGGCCGACGACGGCGAGGGTGCCGACGCAGGCACCGGTCAGGAGACGGCGGGAGAAGCTGGAGGTGGTCACGGTGTTCCTCTTTCACGATGGGACCCGGAGCGGGTCGGTGGGTACTCGAGAAGGGCCTTCACGGACTACTTCCGGACGAACCCCCTCGACGGATGCACCTCGTGGCGGATTTCTCCGAAGAATCTCCTACGGGGTGCCCTCGAGCCCGGGAACGCCCTGTTCAGCGTGTGTTTCCGGGGTTACGCTCGCGCCGAGAGGGAGTGACGGATGGTGCGACGCAGCACACCCGGACCCGCGTCGGGCTCGCGGCGGGCTGCTCCGCGGCCCCACGGCCTGATCGCATCGACGGCCGCGACGGCAGCGGCCTCGGCCGTGCTCGCCCTCGCGCTTGCGGCGACCGCTCCGCTCGCCTCGCTCCCCTCCTCCGCGGCCGGAGCGCCGACGCAGTGCGCGGATTCCCGGGAGCTGCTGGCCGCCGCGCCGGGACTCGAGGGCGCCGACCCCGGGCACCTGATCGCCTGCGTCGACGAGGATCACCGCCGGCTGACGATCCACAACCGCACACCGGTGGTCTGGGCGATCGGGGATCCGTCGGTGACGGGCGTCGTCGATCAGGCGGGCGGCGTCAGCGGGCTGCTCAGCTCCCACGCGTCGCGCTCCGGACGGGGACTGCTGCTCGCTCCGGGCGCCTCCGCCTCCGTCTCGGCAGGGCCTGGACGGATCGCTCCCCGGCCGGATCGGGAGGCGACCCGACTGCACCTCGCCCTGACGGCGATCGTCGAGGCGCAGGACGCCGCCGAGGCGACGCTGCCCCCGCGGGCGCCCAGAGCGGTGCTGCGATCGGCCGCGCTCACCTGCGCCGTCGCGCTGAGCGGGGTCGCCTCCGGATGGGACATCGCCTCCGTCGACGCACTCGAACGGGCCGCCTCGACGGCGGGATGCGCTCGCGCGTGGCGCGCCGCCGGATCACGGGCGCTCGCGGACGGCTGGCGGCTGCCCGCGCTCGTCGCGGCGGTCCGCGATCCGGACCGGCTGGAGCACGATCGGGCCCGTGCGCGGGCGGCGGAGGGATGGTTCGCGGCGGCGGGCGGGTACTCCTGGGGCGGTGCGGAGCGACCGCAGCGGCTCCCGTGAGCCGCGCCGGGAACGCGGAACGGGCCGCCCTCCGCGAGGAGGACGGCCCGTTCGGCAAGAAGTTCGCGGTGTCATCGAGACCCCGCGCTCGCTCCGTGAGGAACTAGCGGCGGAGGCCGAGACGCTCGATCAGCGCGCGGTAGCGGTTGATGTCCACGTCCGACAGGTAGCCGAGGAGTCGGCGACGCTGACCCACGAGCAGCAACAGACCACGACGCGAGTGGTGGTCGTGCTTGTGCTCCTTGAGGTGCTCGGTGAGGTCCTTGATCCGACGGGTCAGGACGGCCACCTGGACCTCGGGGGATCCGGTGTCACCGGGGTGGGTCGCGTACTCTTCGATGATCGCCTTCTTGACATCTGCTTCGAGTGCCATAGGTGGATCCCCTCTCTCTCGTTGCGCGGTGCCCGGCGCCTGATGCGTGGGCTCTCTTGATCCGCGGCCGTCGAACGGCAACTGCACGAGCTTACCAGAGGGTGGAGCGGTGTGGGGCGGGTCGACACCGCCTAGGCGCCGACGGCCCTGTTCCAGAGCACGACGAGCCACGGCGACACGAGCAGCTCCCAGTAGACGAGGACGAGCACGTTCAGGACGACGGCGATCCACCCGGCGATCGGCGGGCGCTTCTCGCGGCGGCGGGCGCGGATCGAGGAGACGCCGAGCAGGACGCCCACGAGCAGCAGCGCGTGGATGAGGGCGGTGTAGAGGACTCCGACGATCAGGTCGCTCATCGCGCGGTCGCCCGGGTACGCCCCGAGCGAGATCAGCGAGTACCAGACGAAGAACGAGATCGGCACGGTCACCACGGCGATGGCCGAGCCTGCCAGCGCGGGCCCGTAGCGACGCCACCATCCGGCGGCGCGGCCGCCGGAGGAGGACGGGCGGGCGGCGTTCCGCGGGCGGTACGAGGGCGAGGCGCCGCGGGCCGAGCGGCGCGGGGAAGAGGATCCGGCTGCGCGCGACGCGGGGGCGGCCGGACGTCGGGGCGCGCCGTCGGGAGACGTGCTCATGCCCACCACCCTAGAGGGTCGGCTCTGCGGGTCCGTGCGGGCACCGCGCCGCCCGGCGAGCAGAATGGGGCGGGTGAGTCAGGTCCCCCGCGCGCCCCGGCGCAGCCACGTCATCGATGTCTCGCCGCTCCGGGAGTCGCCCGCCTTCGCCCGGCTCTGGGCCGGCAACGTGATCTCGGGCATCGGCGGGCAGATGACGATCGTCGCCGTCGGCCTGCACATCTACGAGCTCACCGGCTCGACGCTCGCGGTCGCGATGGTGGGGGTCGTCGCGCTCGTGCCGACCGTGATCGCGGGGCTCTACGGCGGGATGCTCGCCGACGCGTTCGACCGGCGGCTGGTCCTCCTCCTCTCGGCGATCGTGGCGTGGGGATCGACCGCGGGGATCGCGGCGCTCGCCTGGCTCGGCGCCGAGACTCCGCTGACCCTGTACCTGCTCACCGCGCTCAACGCGGTCGCGACCACCGTGATCGTGGCCACCCGGATGACGCTCGCCCCGCGGCTGCTCCGACCGGAGCCCGTGCCCGCGGCCGCCGCGCTCGGCGGGATCGCGAGCGGCGTCGAGGTGACCGTGGGACCGGCGCTGGCGGGTGTGCTGGTGGCCGGGGTCGGCTTCCCGGCGACCTACACGATCGACGTGGTGCTGTTCCTCGCGGCGTTCCTAGGGATCGTGGGTCTCCCGGCGCTGGTGCCCGAGGGCGAGCGGCAGCGGCCGGGACTCGAGTCGCTGCGGTTCGGGATGCGGTTCCTGCGCGGGGCGCCGAACATCCGCCTGTCGTTCCTCGTCGACATCGTCGCGATGACGTTCGGGCAGCCGAGGGTGGTCTTCCCCGCGGCGGCGGCGCTCCTGCTCGGGGGCGGAGCGGTCACGGTCGGGGTCCTGACGGCCGCGTTCGCGGTCGGTGCGCTGCTCAGCGGAGTCTTCTCGGGCCGGCTCACGGGAGTGCGGCAGCAGGGGCTCGCGATCGGACGGTCGATCCAGGTCTACGGCGGGTTCATCGCGGCGTTCGGCGCGGTGCTGCTGACCGCCGCGCTCGTCGGGCACGAGGACTCGGCGCCGGACCTCGCGCTCATCGCCCTCGCGTCGGTCGCCCTGGCCGGAGCCGGCGCGGCGGACAACATCAGCTCGATCTTCCGGCAGACGATGCTGCAGACCGCGGTCCCCGACAACATGCGCGGGCGGCTGCAGGGCGTGTTCATCGTGGTGGTGACCGGCGGTCCGCGCGTCGGAGACCTCTACACGGGGCTGCTGGCCTCGCTGGCGCTGCTCTGGCTGCCGCCGCTGGCCGGAGGGCTCGCGATCATCGGGATCCTCGGCGCGGTGCTGCGGACGCGGCCGGCGTTCCGCGGCTACGACGCGCTGCGTCCGACGGCGTGAGCCGACCCGCCGCGCCCGGTGAGCGCGGCGGACCCGGGGTCACTCCCCCGCGAAGTCGCTCGTGCCGCCGCCGTCGGTGAGGTTCTCGTCGGAGACGGCGCCGCTGTCGTCGTCGCGCCCCTCGACCCGCGTTGGGCGGTAGACGTGGAAGCCTTCGTCGTCGTCCTCCAGCTCCCAGACGACCTCGACCTCCTCGCCGTCGATGTCGGCGACCCGGGTGATGGTGGGCTGCGGGGCTCCGTCGACGAGCTCGAGGCGGATGCTCTCCTGCTCGGCGCCGCTGTCGAGGATGGCCGTGTACGTGGTGGTGTCCATGCCTCGACGGTAGGCACGCCCGCGGGGCGCTCGCCACCCCTTGCGGCGCTCGGGTGGACGCGTAGCGTCGCCTCCATGACCGACACCGACATCACCCCCGCCGACTCCGACGACGTCGCCCAGATCGCCGAGCTCGTGAAGAGCGCGAAGATCGGGCTGCTCACGACCGTGAACGCCACGGGCCAGCTCGTCAGCCGTCCGCTCGCCGCCCAGGACACCGACTTCGACGGCGTGCTCTGGTTCTTCACCCAGGACCCCTCGCCCAAGGTCGAGGACATCCGCGCGAACCCGAGCGTGAACGTGGCGTTCGAGTCGAAGAAGGGCTACCTGTCGGTGGCCGGAACCGCGAGCGTCGTGCACGATGCGGCGAAGGTCGACGAGCTGTGGAGCCCCTCCGTCTCGGGCTGGTTCCCCGACGGCAAGGACGACCCGACCGTCGCCCTGATCCGCGTCGACGCCGAGACGGTGGAGCTGTGGGCGTCGGACGAGCCCGGGCCCGTCGTGCTGTTCAAGGTGCTGACCGCCGCGGTCCGGGGCGGGCAGCCGGACGTGGGTGAGAACCGCACCGTCTCGTTCGAGTAGACGCGCCTGCTGTCTCCTTCCGCGGGATGCCGTTCCGGTACGCCTCGTCCGTTGTGTCGCGTCCCGGAGTGGCATCTCGCGGCGGAGTGATGGGGTCAGGGACCGCCGAAGCGCTCGGTGCGGACGCGCTCGGGGGCGTGGCCCTGGGCCACCAGGGCTGTCGCGACGGCCTCGACGAAGGCGGTCGGGCCGCAGACGTAGACCGTGGGCTCGGCCGAGGGCGGCAGGGCCGCCTCGGCGAGCAGCTCCGGAGTGAGACGGCCGGCCGGACGGGCCGCACCGGGCGGAGCGACGCGGGTGTAGACCACCTTCGTCGCCACTCCGCCCTGCTCGGCCGGCAGCTCGGCCAGCCGCTGCAGGTCGTCGCGGTAGTAGGCGAAGACGGGCGAGCGCACCGAGTAGAGCAGGCGCATCGGAGCCGCGCTGCCGACCCGGCCGTGCTCGCGCGCCATCGCCATCAGCGGGACGAGACCGCTGCCGCCGGCGATCAGCTGCACGGGCTCGGTCTGCTCGGGCCGCCAGACGAACCAGCCGCCGATCGGACCGCGCACCTCGAGGCTGTCCCCCGCTTCGAGGCCCTCGACGAGGTACGGCGACACCTCGCCGTCCTCCAGGCGCTCGACCGCCAGCTCGACGTGCTCGCCGTCGGCGGGCGCGCCGATCGAGTAGGAACGGCTGGCATGGTAGCCGTCGGGGGCCGTGAGCCGGACGTCGAGGTGCTGCCCGGCGAGGTGACCGGGCCAGCCGGGCACGCGCAGCGTGATCAGTCGCGAGGTCGGGGTGAGCGGGGCGACCGCCTCGGCGGTCGACTCCTGCCAGATCACCGGTAGCGCTCCTCTTTCCACGGGTCTCCGTGCATGTGGTAGCCGTTCTGCTCCCAGAAGCCGGGCTCGTCGCCGGGCATCAAGCGGAGGCTCCTCACCCACTTGGCGCTCTTCCAGAAGTAGAGGTGCGGCACCAGCAGTCGCGCAGGTCCGCCGTGCTCGGCGGCGAGGGGCTCGCCCTCGAACGTGGTCGCCACCCAGGCCTTGCCCCCGCGGATCTCGGCCAGCGGCAGGTTGGTGGTGTAGCCGCCGAAGCTCTGCGCCATGACGTAGCCGGCGTCGGTCTCGACGCCCTCGAGGAGGGTGTCGACCGAGACGCCGCGCCAGGTGGTGCCGAGCTTGGACCAGCGGGTGACGCAGTGGATGTCGGTGTGCACGTCCTCCTGCGGCAGGGCCTGGAACTCGTCCCAGGTCCAGCTCCGGACGCCGGCGGGGCCCGCGTCGATCGAGAAGCTCCACTCGTGGATGTTCGGCGTCGGCCCGATGGAGAGGACGGGGAAGCCCGTCTCGAGGTACTGCCCGGGCGGGATGTCCGGATTCTCGGCGCGCTTGCCGAAGAAGCCCCGCGTGATGATGCCCATGTCCGCCCTCGTCGTCCTCGGGGCAGCGCCCCGGCTCGGTGGAAACCGCTCGTCGATCGTCAGGCTATCGCGGCGGCGCGGCGCTACTCCATCGCGGGCCCTCGGGCGAGCCCGAGCCGGTGTCGGCGGTGAGTGCGAGGATCGGCGCATGAGACGAACCGTCGTGCCGCCGTACCTCCTCGTCCGCATCGCCCGACTCGACGATCCCGCGTTCGCGCGGGCCGCCCGGGCCGCGAGCCGCTCCCTCGAGCAGGACGTGCCGTTCCGGCGCGTGCGCCCGGGCGAGCCGTCTCCCGGCCGCGGGACGCCGGGCCCGACCGCCACCGCCACTCCGACGCCCCGCAACCGGGTCGCCGCCCTGCAGCGCACCATCTCGGACGCGCAGACGACCGAGTCGCTCCCCGGCGTCACCGTCCGCACCGAGGGGCAGCCCTCGAACGGCGACGTCACGGTGGACGAGGCGTACGACGGGCTGGGAGCGATGTCCGCGTTCCTCCAGCAGGCCTACGGCCGCGACTCCATCGACGACGCCTGGCTGCCGCTGGACGCGACCGTGCACTTCGGCGACGACTACGACAACGCGTTCTGGGACGGCTCCCGGATGGTCTTCGGCGACGGCGACGGGCAGGTGTTCCGCCGCTTCACGATCTCGCCGAGCGTGATCGGGCACGAGCTCGCGCACGGGATGACCGAGTACACCGCGAACCTCGTCTACCGCGGGCAGTCGGGCGCGCTCAACGAGTCGATCTCGGACGTCTTCGGCGCGCTGCTCGAGCAGTTCGGAGCCGGGCAGAGCGCGGAGGAGGCGAGCTGGCTGATCGGCGAGGGGCTCTTCACCGACGAGGTCGAGGGCACGGCCCTGCGCTCGATGATCGCGCCCGGCACCGCCTACGACGACGACGTGCTGGGCAAGGATCCGCAGCCGGGTTCGATGGACGACTACGTCGACACCGAGGACGACAACGGCGGCGTGCACATCAACTCCGGGATCCCGAACCGGGCCTTCGCGGTGGCCGCGATCGAGCTCGGCGGGAAGGCGTGGGAGCGCGCAGGCCAGGTCTGGTACGACGTGCTGACCGGCGGAGTGCTCACGGCGACCGCCGACTTCGCGGGATTCGCGAGGCTCACGGTCGCCGCGGCGGCCGAGCGCTACGGTGCCGGGTCGGACGTCGAGTCGGCGGTGCGCACCGGCTGGAGCACGGTGGGGGTCGAGGTCCCCGCCTGAGCGGGCGCCGACCCCTCCCCTTCGGAGGGCGGGCGAGTACCATCGCGCGCATGGACGTCATCGTGTCGCGCAGCGGAGGATTCGCCGGACTCCGGCGCGTGTGGCGGGTCGACGTGGAGGAGCAGCCGGACGAGCGCGCATGGCGGGAGCTGCTGGGGTCCCTGCCGTGGGAGGCGGACGACGAACCGCAGGCCTCCGCCGGCCGCTCCGCCTCCGCTGCCGCCCCGGGCCGACCGGATCGCTTCGTGTACGAGATCCAGGTGCAGACCCACCACGTGCGGCTCGGCGAGACCGAGCTCGACGGGGCATGGCGGGAGCTGGTCGACCGGGTGCGCAAGGCGCAGCCGAGCTGACGACTCCCCGGCCCCGGACACGACGAAGGCGCAGCCCCTCACGGGAGCTGCGCCTTCGTCGTCGGTGCGGAGGGACTACTTCGTGCCGAGCAGATCGATCACGAAGATCAGGGTCTTGCCGGACAGTGGGTGCCCGCCGCCCGCGGGACCGTAGGCCAGGGCCGGCGGGCAGATCAGCTTGCGACGTCCGCCGACCTTCATGCCGGGGATGCCCTGCTGCCAGGCGCGGATCAGGTTGTTCAGGGGGAAGTTGATCGACTGGTTGCGGCTCCAGGAGGAGTCGAACTCCTCGCCGGTGTCGTACTCGACGCCGAGGTAGTGCACCTCGACGGTCGAGCCGGGCTGCGCCTCGGCGCCGTCGCCGACGACGACGTCCTCGACGACGAGGGAGTCGGGGGCCGGGCCGTCGGGGGCGTCGACCTCGGGCTTGGTCAGGTTCTCGCTGCTCATGGTCATCGATCTTAGAGCGGGGCGGCCGGGAGCGGGGTGTGCGGGGAGGGGCGGGCCGGGAGACGGTGGATCTCGATACGCCCGCTGCGCGGGCTACTCGATCAGCAGGGAGGGGGCGGGCGGTTCCTGGTGGTCGAGTAGCCGCGGAGCGACGGATCGAGGCCCGCCATCACCAGGAGACGTCGATCTCGATACGCCCGCTGCGCGGGCTACTCGATCAGCAAGGGTAGAGAGGAGAGGACGGGCAGCGTCCGGTGGTCGAGTAGCCGCGGAGCGGCGTGTCGAGACCACCACCGACCGGATACGTCGATCTCGATACGCCCGCTGCGCGGGCTACTCGATCAGCACGGGTGGGCGCGGGCGGGTGAGGGAGCCCGGGGACGTCGAGGGAGCCCGGTGCTGCCGGCTCCCTCGACGGGTCGGGGTTCCCTCGGGGGTCACTCGACGAGGGTGAGGCGCTGGGTGGGGCGGGTCATGGCGACGTAGAGGGCGGCGGCGCCGCGCTCGCCGGCGGCGGCGATCAGGCGGGGACGGGCGATGACGACGGAGTCGAACTCGAGCCCCTTGGCCTCGGTGGTCGAGAGGACGGCGATCGCGCGGTCGAGCCCCGTGGAGCCTCGGCCGACGGCGCGGCCGAACTCGTCCTCGAGGCGGGCGGTGACGGCGTCGAGGTCGGCGTCGGGCGCGATGACGGCGAGGGTCCCCTCCGTCGAGATCGCGCGGTCCTCGCGGATCGCGCCGAGCACGCGGTCGGGCAGCGCCGCGTCGCCGCGGTCGCGGATCGTGCGGACGGGCCACTCCGTCGACCGGACCGAGCGGCTCGGGGTGATCTCGAGTCCGTTCCCGCGCGCCGTCCGCTCGGCGAACGCGACGATCTGCGCGGGAGTGCGGTAGTTGACCGTCAACTCCTCGATGCGCC
The DNA here is from genome assembly GCF_003044275.1 of Rathayibacter caricis DSM 15933. NCBI lineage: Bacteria > Bacillati > Actinomycetota > Actinomycetes > Micrococcales > Microbacteriaceae > Rathayibacter > Rathayibacter caricis. The sequence continues at coordinate 3,473,034 of NZ_PZPL01000001.1, forward strand.
ACACCGGCGGCTCGCCGTCCCGGCCCTGACGGCCGAAGGCGTCGCGGAGCGCGGCGTCCCAGCTCGACGCGGCCGAGGCTCCCGACGCCTGCGCGGTGTCGCCCACGATCGTGAACGAGCGCATCGGGCAGCGGCGGATGAGCACGCGCCACTGCATCGGCGAGAGCTCCTGCGCCTCGTCGACCACGACGTGGCCGTAGGTCCACGAGCGGTCGGCGGCGGCGCGCTCGGCCGTCGTGCCCTGGCTCGTGCGCTCCGCGAATCCGGCGGCGAGGTCCTTCGCGTTGACGAGGCCGTCGACGCCCATGTTGCGGATGGCCTGCTCGGCGTTCTCGACGTCGCGGCGGCGCTGCTCCTTCTCGGCCTTCTTCTGCGCGTCGGCGTGGTCGTCGTAGGCGCCGAGGAGCTCGGCGGCCTCGTCGAGCAGCGGCACGTCCGAGACCGTGAAGGGCTCGTCGCGCCCCCGCCGCAGCAGCGCGCGCTGCTCTGGGGTCCAGCGCGGCGTGAGTGCGGCGAACCAGTTCGGCCGGGCGTAGAGGTCCTGGATCAGCTTCTCGGGGGTGAGCGGGATCCACGCGGTGTTCAGGGCGATGCGCACGTCGTTCGCGGTGCGGACGTCCTCCCGGAGCACCGCCTCATCGGCCTCGTCGACCGTGTTGCCGTGGCTGCGGAGCTGATCGGCGAGCTGCTTCGTGAGGTCGCGGATCATGGTCTTCACGAAGCCCACGCGCGCCTCGTTGTGCGGCTTGCGCGACTCCCGGGCGCGGGTGATCGCGCGCTCGACGTCGTGCGGCTCGAGGCGCAGCTTCTCGCCGTTGACGTCGAGGATCTGCGTCTCGGCCGGCACGATCTGACGCGAGCGGACGGCCCGGCGCAGCAGCTCCGCCATGCGGGCGGAGCCCTTCACCCGGGCGACGGCCGGGTCGTCCTCGTCGACGAGGTCGAGCCCCGGGTAGAGCTGCCCGAGGGTCGAGAGCACGACGCCCGTCTCGCCGAGGGAGGGCAGGACCGCCTCGATGTAGCGCAGGAACGAGCGGGACGGACCCACGACCAGCACGCCGGAGGAGGCGATGCGGTCGCGGTAGGAGTAGAGGAGGTAGGCGGCGCGGTGCAGCGCCACCGCGGTCTTGCCCGTCCCGGGGCCGCCCTGGACGACGAGGACCCCGCGGAGGTCGGAGCGGATGATGCGGTCCTGCTCGCCCTGGATCGTGGCGACGATGTCGTGCATCCGACCCGTGCGCTCGGCGCCCAGCGCCGCCATCAGCGCGCCCTCGCCCTGGAGCGCCGTGCCCTCGCGCAGCAGCTCCTCGTCGAAGACCTCGTCCTCGAAGCGGACGACCTCGCGGCCGCGGGTGGTGAGGTGGCGGCGGGCGCGCGTGCCCATCGGGCGGGCGGCGGTCGCCTGGTAGAAGGCGGCGGACTGCGGGGCGCGCCAGTCGAGCAGCAGGGTGTCCTGCTCCTCGTCGCGGAGGCCGATGCGGCCGATGTAGCGGTGCTCCGCCTCCTGATCGGCGAGGGTGAGCCGCCCGAAGGCGAGACGGTCGTCGGCTCCGGAGAGCGTCTGGATGCGGTCCTCGTAGAGGCGGGCGTACGCGTCGCGCTCGGAGCGGCTCTGGTGGTTGCCGCCCACGCTCTGGATCCGGACCCGGTCCAGCGCCTCGCGCGCCTGCGCGACCAGCTCGTCCAGGCGGGCGTAGAGGCCCGCCACATACTCGCGCTCGCGCGAGAGCTCGGACTCGAGGATCGTGTTCTGGTCCGTCATCGTGCGCCCTTCCCGTGCATCGCCGTCGCGGCCGGGAGGCGGATCGCACTCCGGGGGCCGCAGAAAAACAGGCGGTCCAGTCTAACGACCGCGCAGGGTCCGGTCGGCGCGGGCGGCGATCCCGGGGGTCTTGACGGACGGCGGCTCCGGGAGGAGGCTTCTGCCCAAGAAGAGTTCCACCCCCGGTCCGAGCAGGCGGCCCCGCCCCTGCCGTCGGGGGTCGATCTCTGTCCGGGCCCGTCAGGACTCTCACCCTCCAGGAACCGCGCGGCGCGCTCCTGCGATGATGGCGGAGGGACCAGCCGCGCTCCCGCCCGACCGGCCGTCGATCGGCCCCGTCCTCCGGGAGCCCCCATGACTCCGACGCTCGCGTCCGCGCCCGTGCGGCGGCTGCGCTCGGTGCGGGTGCGGATCCTCGCGGCGATCCTGGTCGTGACGGCGCTCGGGCTGCTCGTCTCGGGCGGTGCGTCGTTCCTGTTGCAGCGCGACCGGATCCTGGCGTCGATCGACGAGGAGCTGCGGCAGCAGGTCGAGAGCGTGCGCACGATCGTCGAGTCGCCCGGGGAGGCGGCGATCGTGGAACCGGACGGCGCCCCGCTCACCGCGGCTCCGACCGACGGCTCCGGCTTCTCGGACATCGACGCGCTGCTGCGGACGGTGCTCGGTCAGGTGCTCCCCCGGCTGGACGGCAGCACCGTCGGGCTCGTCGACGGGGTCGCCCGGTGGGAGCCGCAGCCGTACGCGCTCAGCTTCCTGCTGGACGACGACCCCGAGTTCCTGACACGGGTGTCGGAGGAGACCGGCGCCGGAGCGACGGTGCTGGGCTGGGGCGAGACCGACGACGGCACCCTCCGCTACGCGGCGGTGCCCCTCCGCGTCGAGGGCTCGGACGCCGAGGGCGTGTACGTGACGGCGATCGACACCGACGCGCGCCTCGCGGACCTCGGCGACGTGTCGCTCAGCTACGCGGTGATCGCGCTCGTGGCCCTGGCGGCGACCGGGCTCGTCGGCTGGTTCGTCGCCGGCCGCCTCCTCGCCCCCATCCGCGAGCTGCGGCGGACCGCCTCGCGCATCACGGCGACCGACCTCGGCGAGCGGATCCCGGTCGGCGGCGACGACGACGTCTCGGACCTCACCCGCACGGTCAACGACATGATCGGCCGGCTGGAGGGCTCGTTCGAAGCCCAGCGTCGGCTGCTGGCCGACGTGCGGCACGAGCTCGGCACGCCGATCACGATCGTGCGCGGGCACCTCGAACTCGTGGATCCGCACGACCCCGCCGACGTCGAGTCGACGCGCGCGATCGCCCTCGACGAGCTGGACCGCATGGGGCACCTGCTGGGCGACATCGCCGAGCTGTCGGAGGCGGAGCGCGAGGACCGGCTCGACCCCCAGCCGACCGACGTCGGCGAGCTCACGCGCCAGGTGCTCGCGAAGGTGTCCGTGATCCCGGGACGCGAGTGGCAGGCGGGGCCGGTGGCCGAGGTCCGGGTGCACGCGGATCCGGCGCGGCTCACCCAGGCCTGGCTGCAGCTCGCCGACAACGCGGCGAAGTACAGCCCGGAGGGGTCGTGCATCGTCGTGGGCAGCGAGCGGCGCGGCGACCGGGTGGAGCTGTTCGTGACCGACGAGGGCCCGGGGATCCCGGCCGCAGCGCGGGAGCGGATCTTCGAGCGGTTCGGGCGCGTCGACGACGGGCGCGGCATCCGCGGCTCCGGGCTCGGGCTCGCCATCGTCTCGGCCATCGCCCGGGCGCACGGCGGACGGGTGGAGCTCGACTCCGTCCCCGGCCGCGGCACCCGCTTCGCCCTCTCGCTCCCCCTCCGGCCCCCCGCGCACGACGACACCGACGACCACGACAGGACAGGAGGCGCCGAGTGAGCACCATCCTCATCGCCGAGGACGAGGAGCGCATCGCCGCGTTCGTCGAGAAGGGCCTGCGCTCCGCGGGCTACACCACGACGCGCGCCACCCGCGGCGACGACGCGCTCGCCTACCTCCGCAGCGGCGGGTTCGACCTGGTGCTGCTGGACGTGGGCCTGCCGGGGATGGACGGCTTCGCGGTGCTGCGCGCCCTCCGCGCCGAAGGGGAGTCGCTCCCCGTGATCATGCTGACGGCGCGGAGCTCCGTGACCGACACGGTCGAGGGGCTCGACCTCGGCGCCAACGACTACCTCGCGAAGCCGTTCCGCTTCGACGAGCTGCTCGCGCGGATCCGGCTGCGATTGCGCGAGTCCGCCGCGGCAGGATCGGGAGCGGACGACGGCACCCTCGTGCACGGCGGAGTGGCGCTGGACCTGCGCTCGCGCCGCGCCACCGTGGAGGGCGGGACCGTGGACCTCTCTGCGCGCGAGTTCGCCCTGGCCGAGGAGTTCCTCCGCCACCCCGAGCAGGTGCTCAGCCGCGAGCAGCTGCTCAGCCGCGTGTGGGGGTACGACTTCGACCCGGGCTCGAACGTCGTCGACGTGTACGTGCGCTACCTGCGCGGCAAGATCGGCGCCGACCGGATCGAGACGGTGCGCGGCATGGGCTACCGGATGGTGGGCTGAGGCCCGCCGGCCGAGGCCCGCAGGCTGAGGCCCTAGTCGTCGAGATCGTCGTCGACGTCGTCGTCCGGATCGTCGGTGTCCTCGTCGTCGCCGTCGTCGTCGTCGGGATCGGCGGGTGCGGGCGCCGGGACGGGGACGACCGGGACGGGCGCGGTGCCTCCGCTCTGCTCGGCCGGCGGGACCTGCTCGGTGGGGGCGGTCGGCGCCGCGGGAGGCGCCGCGGGGTCCGTGGCCGCCGGGTCCGTGGCGGGCGCCGTGCTCCCGGGGGTCTCCTCGGAGCCCGGCGCACGGCTCGGGCCGACGACCGGCGTCGAGCCGATCTCGGTCACCTGCTGCGGCTGCTGCATCGCGCCGGCGACCGTCACGACGCCCCCCGCGATCGCGGCGAGGCAGACGGCCGCGCCGACGGCGAGCAGGACGGGACCGCGTCGGGTCATGGGCTTCTCCTGACCGGTGGGGCCGGTGTCGGTCGTCGGACGGAACAGGGACGTGATCGATCGTCTCACGGGGCGAGGATCCTCTCGGTGGTACGGGCGAGCGACCGGGCGGCGAGCGAGCGCCACGCCGGTCGGAAGAGGTAGAGGCAGGCGAGGCGGAGGCGTGCGGCGCTCTCGTACGCCTCGAGGCGGTGCGGAGGCACTCCGGCCCGCTCGGCGGCGCGGTCGACGATCGCGGTCGCCGCCGCGGCGGACGCGGCCGGCAGCAGACCCTGGGCGGTGCGCAGCCGCAGATGCGCGCGCAGGTTGCCGAGGTCGAGGGCGGCCTCGGCCCGCGCCGCGGTGTCGAGGTCGAGCAGCGCCAGGCGCCCGTCGTCGGAGGCGAGCAGCTGCTTGTCGTGCAGGTCGCGGTGCGCGAGGACCAGCGGCTCGGCGGGGCCGGCGAGGAGGGTGCGGGCGGCGCGGGCGGCGGCGGCGAGGACGTCGGCCCGGCGCTCCGGCGGGAGGAGGGTCGCGGCGTGGGCCGCCCACGTCGCGACGACTGCGGCCTCCGCCTCGGGGCCGTGCACCGGAAGGTCGGAGCCGGCCTCCGGCAGGAGCGCCCAGCCCTCGGCCCAGCGCTCCCAGACCGCGCGCCACTGCTCCGGCACGGTGCGGGGGTCGGCACCGACCTCGAGCACGGTGCGGCCGGGCAGCGCCGAGAAGCGGACGAGGCCCTCGGGATCGTCGTCGCGGTGGAGCACCCGGGGCAGGTCGAACCCGGCGGCGAACGCCTCGGCGCTCGCGTGGGCCGCCACGACCGCCGGGGCGGCGTGCGGGCGGAGCACCTTCAGGAAGCTGCGGCCGTCGGCCGCCCGGATCACGGCGCGCCGCCGCGGCCGGTGGACGACGACCGCTCCCTCGCGGCGGGCGTGCGCGAGGGCGGGGAGGCGGCGGTCGGTCCCCGCGGGCAGCAGCTCGACTCCGCGGTCGGCGCTCCAGTGACCGCCGCGGACATCGGCGGACCCCTCGGCGGACGCCTCGAGATCGGCCCCGTCGGGAGCGGGCCACGCGCGCGACACGGTCCACGTCACTCCGTCCTCGATCACCGCGGACGGCACACCGCTCAGCATGCGAGTACCCCTTCGGCGCGGGCGACGGCGGCCTCGACGCTCTCGCGCCAGTCCGGCCGGGCGGTGCGGAAGGGCTCGACGGCGCGCAGCAGCAGGCTCGAGGCGGTGCGGCGGCGGAGAGCCTCGAGGTCGATCGCTCCCCCGGCGCGGCGGTAGGCGTCGAGCAGCGCGGGGCCGAGGGCGGATCCGCGGGGCTCGGCGGCGAGGAGGCCGCCGAGGTCGCGCTCGGGCTCGTCGATCCGGACGCGGTCGAAGTCGATCAGGCGGACACCGTCGCCGACGAGGACCTGATCGGCGGAGAAGTCGCCGTGCACGAGGCAGCGGCGCCGTCCGACCACCGGCAGCGCCGCGGCGAGGCGCTCGAGGCGCGCGGCGAGGGAAGGGACGAGGTCGGCGAGGGCGCGGACCGCGACGGCCGTCTCGTCGTCCTGGCCGTCCGGCACGGGCACGCCGTGCACGGCGTGGAGCCCGGCAAGCGCGACTCCGGCGGCCGCCGCGGCGCTCTCGGAGGGGCGCTCGCCGAGGTCGCCGTCGCCCCACCACTCGGTGGCGGACGCTCCGGCGCGGATCACCGTCGGCACGAGGACCGGCACGCCGCGCGCGGCCAGGGCGGCCTGCACGCGGGCGACGTCCGCGACGCGGGACGCGGCTCCGGGAGCCACGATCTTGACGACGCGGGAGCCGTCGGCGAGCACCAGGCGGCGGTGCGGGTTGTGCCGGAGCACGCGGGCGCCGTCGAGCAGGGCCGGCTCGCGGCGGGCGAGGCGGCGGAGGGTGGGCGAGAGCTCGCGGTCGGCGCGCACGGGACCGCTGACCGCGCCGAGCTCGGGGTGCTCCCGCAGGACGACGCCGATGCGGGCGGCGCGCTCGCGGGTCTTCTCGAGCTTGGCCGGATCGGCGTAGGCGGCGATCCACGCGGGGCCGTCGGGCGCGTCGAAGGCGACGACCACGTCCGCTCCCCGCTTCCAGCGGCGGCGGGTCACGAGGGCGGGGTGGCCGAGCGCCTCGGCGAGCCGGGTTGGGTCGAGGAGGGAGGCGAGCGCGGGGAGCGACGGATCGCGTCGGGCGAGATCGGCGACGGCGGCAGCGGTGGCGACGGTCATGCGCGCACCTCCGCCGCGGTCGAGGAGACCTCGGCCCGGCGGAACCAGGCGGCGACACGGGAGTCGCTGCCCAGCAGCTCCTGGGGGCTGCCGTCCTCGACGATGCGGCCGTCCTCGAGCCAGAGCAGGCGGTCGGCGCCCGCGATCGCGGCCGGGTCGTGCGTGATCGAGATCGTGGTGCGCCCGCGGGTGAGCTCGGCGAGCGACTGCGCGACCTGCGCGCGCGCCTCCGGATCCAGCCCCGTCGTCGCCTCGTCGAGCACGACGACCGGGGCGTTGCGCAGGAGAGCGCGGGCGATGGCGATGCGCTGGCGCTGGCCGCCCGAGAGGGTGCCGCCGCGCTCGCCGAGCACCGTCTCGAAGCCGTCGGGCAGCGCGACGACGAACTCGAGCGCGTTCGCGCGGCGCGCCGCCTGCTCGACCTCGGCGTCGGTCGCGTCGAGCCGGCCGTAGCGGATGTTCTCGCGCACCGTCGTGGCGAACAGCACCGAGTCCTGCAGCAGCAGCGAGATGCTCGAGCGCAGGCTCGACAGGGTGGCGTCGCGCAGATCCGTGCCGTCGATCGCGAGCGAGCCGCTGCGCGGATCGGAGGCGCGCACGAGCAGGCTCACGAGCGTCGACTTGCCCGCGCCGGACGCACCCAGGAGGCAGACGTTCTCGCCCCCGCGGATCTCGAGCGAGAGACCGGAGAAGAGGGGACGGCCGTAGCCGTCGTCGACTCCGATCGACCGGAAGGAGACCGCGCCGACCGTCGTGACCAGGTCGCGCGCGTCCGGGCGGTCCTGCACCTCGATCCGCTCGTCGAGCAGATCGGCGACGCGCTCGCCCGAGGCGGCCGCGCGCGCGATGCGGCCGGTGTACTTCGCGAGGTCCTTCAGCGGGCGCATGGCGATCTTGAGGTACATCGTGAAGACGACGAGGTCGCCCGGAGTCATGACGCCCTCGAGCACGCGCCAGCCGCCGCCGACGAGGACCAACGCGGTCGCGGCTCCGACGATGACGTCGGTGCGGCGCTCGAGCGCGGCGGCGAGGCGGCGGGCCTTCACGCCCTGGTGCAGGGCGGTCGCGTTGCCGCGGTCGAACGCTCCGCCGACCTCCTTCTCGAGTCCGTAGGCCTGCACGACGCGGATCGCGCCGAGGGTCTGCTGGGCGGTGTCGGCCAGGGCGCCCTCGCCCTTGCGGGTGGAGCGCGAGGCGCTCGTGATGGACGTCGAGCTGCGCCGGGACGAGACCAGGTAGACGACCGCGGCGGCGACGACGACGAGCGTGAGCAGCGGGTCCAGCCAGAGCATCACGACGGTCAGCACGACCAGGGTGATGATGTTACCGACCAGCGGCAGGCCCGCCGTGACCGCGACCTCCTGCAGGCGGCCGATGTCGCCGACCAGGCGCTGCACCGTGTCGCCCGCCGAGGACACCGTGTGGTACCGGAGCGACAGGGCCTGCACGTGGGCGAAGACCCGGGCCCGGAGCGAGGTCGCGACCCGCGAGCCGACCAGGGCGAAGGCGATCGTGGAGAGGTAGGCGGTGATCGCGCGCAGGCCCACGAGGCCCAGCAGGATCGCTCCGCACGCCACGAGCAGACCGATCGTCGCCGGCGGGGTGCCGGCGTTCGCACCCGCGGTCGCGCCCAGGCTCGCGCTGACGCTGTCGATCACGATCTTGAGCGGCCACGGCTCGAGGACCCGGAGGATCACCTCGGCCAGCAGCGCGACGAGGCCGCCGAGCATCAGCAGCCGGTGCTCGCGCAGGTGCGGGCGGACGATGTGGAGGCTGCGGCGCAGGGCTCCGGGGTCGGGGGTGGTGCGGCTGGTGCGGCTCACGCGGCGGCCTCCTCGGTGCGGGGCAGCGCCGCGAGGATCCGTTCGAGCACCTGCGACCAGTCGTGCTCGGCCACGGCGGCGGACCGGGCGGCCTCCCCCATCGCTCGGCGGCGGGCGGGATCGGCGGCGAGGGACGCGATCGCCGCGGCGAGCGCCTCCGGCCGACCCGGTTCGACGACGAGACCGGTGACGCCGTGGCGGAGGATCGACGGGATCTGCCCGACGCCGGTCGCGACGACCGGGAGCCCCGCGGCCAGGTACTCGTAGACCTTCAGCGGCGAGAAGTAGTCCTCGGCGGCGCGCGCCGGGTAGGGGGCGACTCCGATGTCGAGGCGGGCGAGCTGCGCGGGCATGTCCTCGGGCGCGACGGCCCCGGTGAACTCGACGTCGAGGCCGAGGCGCCGGGCCTGCTCGCGGAGCGCAAGACCCTCCGGTCCGTCTCCGACGACGAGGAGCCGGACGAGGGCGGGATCGAGGAGGGCGACCGCGTCGAGCAGGGCGCCGACTCCGTGCCACGGCTTGAGCGTGCCGACGAAGCCGACGGTGAGCGGGCCGTCGCCGCGCACGGCTCCCGGCACGATGCGGCGGGTGTTGACCCCGTTGGGCACCACGAGCGGAGCGACGGCGCCGTGCTCCGACGCCCAGCACGCGACGGGAGCGGAGACGCACGCGACGACCGCCGCCGAGGCCAGGACCGCGCGGGTCGCGTCGAGCGCGCCCTGCTCGTCGAGGAGCACGCGGTGCTCGCGCTGCTCCTCGACGAGCGGCGAGTTCACCTCGAGCACAGCGGGCACGCCGAGGGCGCGCGAGACGAGAGCGGAGGCGCGGCTGAAGAGGGAGTAGCGCTCGTAGACGAGGTCGCAGCCGTCGAGCACCACCGCCTCGGCAAGGTGCACGGCGGCCTCGGCGATCGCGCGCTCGCGCTCGGCCGGGTCCTGCACTCGAGTGCGGTGCTCGAGCACCGGGACATCGGCGAGGTCGGACGGGACGCTGTCGCCGGCACGGGCGCAGTAGACGCGCACCTCGTCGCCGCGGGAGCGGAGGGCCCGGAGGATCTCCTGGACGTGGACGGAGGAGCCCTTGCTCCCGAAGACGGGCACGCCGGGGTCGGCGCAGACGACGGCGACGCGCATCACGCCACCGCCGTCCGGGCGGCCTCGCGGGTGAGCCCCGCGAGGGTCCGCGCCTGCACGCGGGAGTCGAACTCGCGCTCGACGAGCGCGCGGGCGCGGGCGGTGACTCCGGGGGTGTCGAAGGCCGGGTCGGCCACGCGCTGGAGCGCTCGGGCCAGGTCGTCGACGCGGCCCGGCCGGCAGAGCAGACCGGTGTCGCCGTCGCGGACCACCTCCGGGATCCCGGTGACGGCCGTCGAGATGCACGGCACCCCGGTGGCCATGGCCTCCAGCAGCACGGTCGGCAGCCCGTCCGCGTTGCCGTCGGCACCGACGATGCAGGGTGCGACGAAGACGTCGGAACGGCGCAGCAGGGCGGCCACCTCGTTCTGCGGCACCGGCCCGAGCAGCCGGACGCGCGACTGGAGGCCCGCGGAGCTGATCCGCTCGGCGAGGGAGCCGTGCAGCTCGCCGCCGCCCGCGATCTCGACCTCGACGTCCTGGCCGCCCGCGGCGAGCATCGCGACCGCGTCGACGAGCAGCGCGAAGCCCTTCTTCTCGACGAGACGGCCGACGGCGGCGACGCGCAGCACTCTCGCGCGCTCGGGGCGCGGCGAGAAGGCGAACCGCTCGAGCTCGAGCCCGTTGTAGACGCGGCGGACCCGGTCGGAGGCCTCGGGGAAGCGCGCCGCGAGGTGCAGCACGTTGTAGTCGCTGACGGTCGCGGTGAAGCTCGCGTCGGCGAGCTTGCGGGCCAGGTCGGCGGAGTCGACCGACTCGTGGAACAGGTCCTTCGCGTGGGCGGTGAAGGAGTAGGGCACCCCGGTCAGCAGCGACGCGAGCCGGGCGACGGTCGTCGCGCTGGAGGCGAAGTGCGCGTGCAGGTGCGTCACTCCCTCGCGCTGCACGGCGGCGGCCAGCTGCACGGCCTGCACGGCGTCCTCGGGGCTCGCGCGCAGCAGCTCCGGCAGCAGGCGGCCGACCGCGGCCAGGAGCTCCGGCGACTGCTCGGCGGTCCGCAGGCCCTGCCAGAGAGCGGATGCCTTCACCGGCTTGTCGAGGTAGCGCACGGGCGCGCTCACCCGGGCGAGCTCGGGGTGGAAGCGGGGATCGTCGGGCGCTCGGAGCGAGAAGATCACGAGGTCCTCGCCGGCGGCCTCGCGGGCCAGGATCTCGGAGACGACGAAGGTCTCGGAGAAGCGGGGGTAGACCTTCAGGACGTAGGCGGTGCGGGGCATCGGGATTCCTCCGGTGGGCGCGGTCACGGACGGGGGCGGGTCAGACGGCACGGTCGGCCTGCTCCTGAGCGGTGCCGCGGGCCGCGGCGACGAGGCGGGCGGCGAGCGGGCCGACGGCGGCGAGGCCGTCGAGGTCGATCCCCGTGCGGTGCACCTCGGTGCCGACGCTCGCGGCGAACCAGGCGCCGAGCCGCTCGGCGGTGACGTCGGCGGGGTCGAGCACCTCGACGGCTCCGCGGGCGGCGAGCGCCTCGGCACGTAGCCGCTGCTCCTGGCGGCGGTGCGTGCGGGGCACGACGAGCGAGGGGACGGTGGTGCTCATCACCTCGCAGACCGTGTTGTAGCCGCCCATGCTGACGACGGCGGAGGCGCGGCGCAGCAGCGCGAGCGCATCCGGCACCGAGCGGACGACGGTGGTCGCGGGGCCGGCGGCGGCGCGGATGGCCCGCCGGTGCTCCGCGGGCATCTGCGGGCCGGTGACGACGACGTGGCGGTAGCCGGCCGGCACCTCGGCCCCGACGGCCGCCTCGGCGATCGCGCGCCCGTCCGATCCTCCGCCGACCGTGGTGAGCACGAAGGGCTCGTCGACGACGGAGTGGCCGGTGCCCAGGCGCCCGTTCGCGAGGAAGCCGGTGTGGGCGACGAGGTCGTGCAGCCCGGGCGGGATCTCCCCCGTGGCCGCGAGGTCGTGGACGCTCGGGTCGCCGTAGACCCAGACCGCGTCGTAGAGCTCGCGGACGGCGGCCGCTCCCCCGACGGCCTTCCACTCGGCCGCGGTCGCCGAGCGGCGGTCGAGCACGTCGCGCAGCCCCAGCACCACGACGGCGGCGGGGTTCGCCGCGCGGACCGCCCGCAGCGCCGGCTCGAGCTCGCCGTGCACGCCGAACGCGTGCCGGTCGACGATGACCATGTCGGGGGCGAAGGCCGCGAGCCCGGCCCGGACGACTCCTCCGCGCAGGCTCGTCAGGGTGCGCAGCTCCACGTCGAGGTGCCGCGACCGGTAGCCCTGCTCGCCGGTCGTGACGCCCGGCAGCGCGAGCCAGTCCCAGCCGTCGGGAGCGGCGAACGCGGTGGCGGAGGACTGACCCGTCACGAGGAGGCCGGTCACCTGCTCGCCGAGCAGCTCGGGCAGCGCGGTGTTCAGGGCGTGCGCGAGAGCGACGTTGCGCCGGACGTGTCCCAGCCCCACGGAGTCGTGCGAGTACAGGGCGATGCGGATGACCATGGCGTTCCCCTCAGCGGCGGTCGCGGCCGGGGCCGCGGCGGATCCTCGACCCGTGCTCACAGCCTCGTGACGCGGCGTAAGGCGGGTGTGAGACGAGGATGAGAGGCGTCTCATCTGTGCGCTCCTCGCCGGGAACAGTTCGGACGCCTCCCGCGTTGCACGCTGCATGCCTTCGACGAGCAGCAGCACCACCGCCCCCTCCCGCGCCTCGATCGACACCACCGAGTCGGCGCGAGCCGGCTGGGAGTCGTGGCTCGCCCGCCGCGCCGAGCGCGTCACCGGCCCCCGCGGCGACCTCGCCCTGGTCGAGACCCGCTGGCTCGAGTCCGGCGAGAGCGTCGACGACGAGACGGCGCTCGCCGGGTACGGACCCACCGCCACCCTCTCGCGGATGCGCCGCCCGAACCTCGAGACCGGCGAGGAGGAGTACGGCTACCGCGTCTGGGACGCCGCCTCGGAGGGCGTCCGCACGTTCGACGCCATCGAGACGTTCCCCTTCGACGCCGCCTGGGTGCTCGAGGCCTGGTTCGAGCCGGTCGACGGGGAGCGGACGATCCCCTTCGAGCACCTGCGGGACAACGGGGCGACCCGCGAGCTCGTCGTGCCCGGCGACATCACCTTCTCGCTGGTCGACGACGGCCGCGCCCACGAGTACACCGTCGCCGCGTTCGACGACGGAGGCACGCTGCTGGTGCCGTTCGGCGACCCGACCAACCGCTCGGACGACCCGGATCTGCAGAGCTACCCCGTCGGCCGGTTCCTCGTGGTGCAGCGCCTGGGCGGCGCGGCCGACGCCGGCACGCCCGGCCCGGTCCTGCTCGACTTCAACCGCGCGTACATCCCGCCCTGCGGCTTCTCGCCGCACTACAACTGCCCGCTGCCACCGGCGCAGAACCGCCTCGGCGTGCCGGTGACCGCCGGCGAGCGCCGGGTGCTGCGCGCGGCCGCCGCGTGAGCCGCCCGCGACGACGCGCGCCCCGATGAGCCGCTTCGGCCGTCGCGGCAGCTTCTGGGTGTCCACCCTGGTGCTGGCGCTGTGCCTCTGGTCCAGCGGTGCCCCGTCGGTCCTCTACCCGACGTACGCGCAGGAGTGGGGACTGTCGTCGGTCGTCGTCACCTCGGTCTTCGCGGCGTACCCCGCGGCGCTGCTCCTGAGCCTCCTGGTGGTCGGCGACCTCTCGGACGTCATCGGCCGGCGGCGCACGATGCTCCTGGGCATCGCGTTGATCGCGGTCTCGGCGATCGTCTTCTCGCTGGCGGGCGGAGTCGCGCTGCTCTACGTCGGCCGGGCTCTGCAGGGCGTCGGCACGGCCCTCGCCCTGAGCGCGGCGAGCGCCTCCCTCGTCGACAACAACGTCTCGGCCAATCCGCGACTGCCGTCCTCGCTGACCACGGTCTCGACCTCGACGGGACTCACCCTCTCGCTCCTGGTCTCGGGCGCGCTGGCGCAGTACGCGCCGCTGCCCCTGCAGCTGAGCTACTGGGTGCTCGCCCTGGTCGGACTGCTCACGATCGTGATGCTCGCCCTCAGCCGCGACGACCGCCCCGAGGGCGCGGCCCGTTGGCGCCCTCGTTTTCCGCACGTCGCTCCGGAACTCCGCATGGTCTACGCCGGGGCGACGCTGGCCGTCTCGGTCGCCTACGCCACCGGGGCTCTCGTGCTCTCGCTGGGCGCTCAGATGGCCCGGGAGCTGACCGGCGCGACCGACCTGCTCGTGATCGGCTCGGCCCTCGCCCTGTCCTCGGTCGTGATCGGAGTGACGGCCCTCGCGATCCAGCGCGTCCCGGCGCACACGCTGATCGTCACCGGCGCCGGCGCGGCGATCGCCGGGCTCGCGCTGATGGAGTGGGCCGCGTCGAGCGGCTCCTTCGCCCTCTTCCTCGCCTTCAGCGTCGTCAGCGGAGTCGGCTACTCCCTGAGCTTCTCGGGCGGGCTCTCGCTCGTCGGCCGGGCGGCGCCGGCCGAGCACCGCGGCTCGATGATCTCGGCCGTGTACCTCGTCAGCTACCTCGGCCAGGCCGTCACGGCGGTCGCCGCCGGAGCGCTGGCGACGTCGCTGGGGCTCGAGCTCGCTCTGGATCTCGTCGCCCCCGTGGTCGCCCTGCTGTGCGTGGCGGCCGGAGTGGTCGCCCTGCTCGACCTGCGACGGCGCCGGATCGCGGTGCGGCCCGCGAGCGCCTAGCGCCCGGTCAGCGCCGTCCGCCGGGCCACGAGCTCCTCGAGCAGCACGCGCTCGTCGACCGCTCCCGTGCGTCCACCGCGCCCCGCCACCTGCTGCTGACGCAGGTGGGCCAGCCGGGTGGCCGAGCGGAGGAACGCGCTCATCGCCCGCGGCCGGTCGCCGCCCGCGGTCCGCGCCCAGCGCATCGCCGTCCGGCGCCCCTCCGCCGTGCCGATCATGCGCACCTCGGCGGGCGAGAGCCAGCCGGCCGCGGCGTAGTCGCCGAGGCGCTCGAGGGTGACCCGGCGCTCCTGCCGCCGCAGCAGCACGACGACCACGACCGCGACGACGAACAGCGGCACTTGCACCACTCCGTAGAAGCCGAACCAGTCGGCGACGAGGAACGACGAGCCGTTCCACAGCGCGTGCAGGAACACCGCAGCGGCGAGGCCGAGCAGCGCGATCGGCACGGCCGCACCCGCCCGCCGCGACACGGCGAAGCCCAGCGCCGCTCCCGTGCACGAGGTGAAGAGCACGTGGGCGAACGGCGAGAGCACCCCGCGGAGGAAGAACGTGACCGCGAGCGAGCCGAGCCCGCCCTCCACCAGAGCGCTGCCGAAGTAGAGGATGTTCTCGACGAAGGCGAAGCCCGAGGCCACGACCGCCGCGTAGACGATGCCGTCGACGGGCCCGTCGAAGGTGCGGCGCCAGATCAGCAGGATCAGCAGCACGCCCAGGCCCTTGGCGCTCTCCTCGACGAGCGGCGCCTGGATCACGGCGCCGACGAAGTCGGATCCGCTCGGCTGCTCCCCCGAGGCGTAGACCGCGATCTGCACGCCCAGGTCGACCAGCAGCGAGATCGCGACCGATCCCGCCGCGCCCCACAGGAACGCGAACCACAGCCCCAGGGGCGCCTCCGGCTCCCAGCGGTCGACCCAGCGCACGCCCGACAGCACGACGAGCAGCGGCACGAGCGCGACGACCGCGCAGACCGCCGCGGCGCTCACTCCGAGCCCCAGCACCACGTAGGCGAGCACGAGCAGCAGCAGGACCCCCAGCAGCGCGACTCCGAGGGCGCCGAGCACGGTCGGGACGATCGAGGGGCGGGCGGGAGCCGGCGGCGGATAGGCGCTCATGGGGACCGACAGTAGGGCACGGGCGGCGAGCGCCTCCGGCGGTTGACAGGACGGCGCCGGCCTGCCGTGTCCGATTCCCGCGACCGCGGAGGCCGTCCGCGTGACAGGCTCGGGTCGTGCCCGTCTCCGATCCGCTCTTCGAGGAGCGCTACCGCGCCGTCGCCTCCCGCGACGCCCGCTTCGACGGACGCTTCATCACCGGGGTGCACTCGACCGGCATCTACTGCCGGCCGAGCTGCCCCGCCACGACGCCCCGCGCCGCGAACGTGCGCTTCTACCCCACCGCGGCCGCCGCGCACGAGGCCGGGCTGCGCGCCTGCAAACGCTGCCTGCCCGACGCCGTGCCCGGGTCGCCGGAGTGGAACCTGCGCGACGACACGGCCGCCCGCGCCATGCGCCTCATCGCCGACGGCGTCGTCGACCGGGAGGGCGTCGAGGGCCTGGCGTCGCGACTCGGCTACGGAGCGCGTCACCTCGGCCGGATCCTGCGCGAGGAGCTCGGCGCGCCTCCGCTCGCCCTCGCCCGGGCCCAGCGCGCGCAGACCGCACGACTGCTGCTCACCGGGACGGAGCTGCCCGTGTCGGAGGTGGCCTTCGCGGCCGGCTTCGCGAGCATCCGCCAGTTCAACGCGACGATCGCCGAGGTGTACGAGCGGACGCCGAGCGAGCTGCGCGCCTCGGCCCGCGGCGGCCGCACCGGGGTCGCCGTGCAGCCCGGCGCGACGACGCTCGAGCTGCGGCTGCCCGTCCGAGCTCCGTTCGACTCCGGCGTCCTCGACGCGCTCGCGGCGTCGGCGATCCCGGGGCTGGAGGAGGGGGGCCGCGGCCGTCACACGCGCTCGCTCCTGCTGCCGGGCGGGCCGGCCGTCGTCCGGCTGGAGGTCGACGGTGCCGCGGTGCGCTGCTCCGCCGCCCTCGCCTCCGTCGCCGACATCGCGCCGCTCGTCTCGCGGGTGCGCCGGCTGCTCGACCTCGACGCCGACGCGCGCGCGATCGACGAGGCGCTCGGTGCCGATCCGGTGCTCGCCCCGCTCGTCGCGGCGACCCCCGGGATCCGGCTGCCCGGCTCCGTCGACCCCGCCGAGACCCTGGTGCGCGTCCTGCTCGACGGGCGCCCCGCCGTGCTGGCCCGGCTGGTCGCGCTCCTCGGCGATCCGCTGCCCCCGGCGCTCGCCGGCGCGGACGTCTCGCGCACTTTCCCCTCCTCCGCCGTGATCGCGGCCGACGGAGACGCGGTGCCGGGTCGAGCGGCCGAGACCGTCCGTCGGGTCTGCGCCCTGCTCGCCGACGGCGCGTTGCGGCTGGACGCCGGAGCGAGCCGCGAGGAGCTGTCGGAGCGACTGCTCGCGGTCCCCGGCGTCTCGGCCAGGACCGCCGTGGCGGTGGCCATGCGCGTCACCGGCGATCCCGACGTCCTGCAGACAGAGCAGAGGGGCGTCCGACGCGGAGCGATCGCGGTCGGGCTCGGTGGTGCTCCCCTCGCGCTCGCCGCGGCCGGACGCCGCTGGGCCCCCTGGCGCAGCTACGCCGGAGAGCACCTGCGGCGCGCGGCCGACGATCCGCGGCGGGCTACTGGTCCGCGGCAGGCGGGATGATCGGCAGGGACGCCGTCATCGCCTCGATGCCGGACAGGCGCGCGGGCGAGATCAGCCGCAGCACCTCCTCCCGCGACATCAGCCCCGCCTCGACGACGAGATCGGCGACGTTGCGCCCGGTCGCGAGGGCCGCCTTGGCGATCGCCGCCGACGCCGTGTAGCCGATGCTCGGCGTGAGCGCGGTCACGACGCCGACACTCGACGCCACCATCGCCTCCAGCCGGGCGGTGTTCGCGGTGATGCCGTCGATGCAGTTCACGCGGAGGGTGAGGCAGGCCTGGGTCATCCAGGTGATGCTCTGCAGGAGCGAGTGGGCGATGACGGGCTCGAAGGCGTTGAGCTGGAGCTGCCCCGCCTCGGCCGCCATGGTCACCGTGACGTCCGCCCCCGCGACCGAGTACGCGACCTGGTTCACGACCTCGGGGATCACCGGGTTGACCTTGCCGGGCATGATGCTCGAGCCGGCCTGCCGCGGCGGCAGGTTGATCTCGCCGAAGCCCGCCTGGGGCCCGGAGGAGAGCAGGCGCAGGTCGTTGCAGATCTTCGACAGCTTGATCGCCGAGCGCTTCAGCGCGCTCGAGAACGACATGAAGACGCCGGTGTCGCTCGTCGCCTCGACGAGGTCCTGCGCCATCTCGAGATCGAGGTCGGTGATGTCGTTGAGGTGGCGCACCGCCGCGGCACCGTAGCGGGGATCCGCGGTGATGCCGGTGCCGATGGCGGTCGCTCCGATGTTGACCTCGGCGAGGAGCCAGATCGTCTCGGACAGGCGCGCGTGGTCCTCGCCGAGGGTCGTGGCGAAGCCGTGGAACTCCTGGCCGAGCGTCATCGGCACCGCGTCCTGCAGCTGCGTGCGCCCGACCTTCAGCACGCCGCCGAACTCGACCGCCTTCTGCGAGAACGACTCGCGGAGCAGCGCCAGCTCGTCCAGCAGCCGGCGCAGCGACCAGGTCATGGCCATCTTGATCGCCGTCGGGTAGACGTCGTTCGTCGACTGGCTCCGGTTGACGTCGTCGAGCGGATGGAGGGTGCCGTAGTCGCCCTTGGGGCGCCCGGCGATCTCGAGCGCCACGTTCGCGACGACCTCGTTCGTGTTCATGTTCGTGGACGTGCCGGCACCGCCCTGGATCACTCCGACCACGAACTGGTCGTGGAACTCGCCGTCGATGATCCGACGGCAGGCGGCCTCGATCAGCTCTGCCTTGTGCGCGGGCAGGGTGCCGAGCTCGGTGTTCGCGCGCGCGGCGGCGAGCTTGACGGTCGCCAGCGCCCTGACCAGATCCGGGTAGATCGAGATCGGGCGCTTCGAGATGGGGAAGTTCTCGAGGGCCCGGGCGGTGTGGATGCCCCAGTAGGCGTCGTCCGGGATCTCGAGCGAGCCGAGGGAGTCGCTCTCGGTGCGGGTCACGGCGGGTCCTTCCTGGTCGCTCTCGGGGAGGGTGCTCGATGAGAGGGTCACGTCAGCTCCGTTGCTGTCGTCGTGCGGCCCCGGGGGTGCAGGGGGTCCGCGGTCTGCGCCGCCAGCCTACGCCGGAGGCAGGTCGCGGCTGCAGGAGCGGAGCGGCCGCGGCGGCGCGCACGGTCTGCAGGGGTCCGCACGGTCTGCAGGGGTCCGTGCGATCTGCAGGCACCTGTGCGATCTGCAGGGGATCCGGGGTCTCCGCACGGGCGTCATAGGGAGGAATGCGCTTTTCCCCTCAGATCCCCTGCAGATCGTGCGCACCTCGCTCGCAGATCCCCTGCAGATCGTGCGCCCGCCCGCCCCGGACTCGCGGCGGATCACCCGGGAACCGTCCGTCTGCCGCCCCCTCGCCGTGGTTTCATCGTCGCCAGGGCTCCCGCACGGCCGCGACGGGAGCCGCGACCGGAGGATCCCATGCAGCAGACGACCGCGCCCGGCCCGATGGTCGGCCTGACCACCTACCGCGAGCGCATCGTGTCCGGCGTCTGGGACCTCGAGGCGCCGTACCTCCCCGCCAGCTACGTCGACTCCGTCACCCGGGCCGGCGGAGTCGCGCTGCTCCTGCCGCCGCAGCCCGCCTCTCCCGACGTGGCCCGCGCCGTCGTCGACCGCCTCGACGCCCTGGTGATCACGGGCGGTCTCGACATCGATCCGGCCCTCTACGGTCAGGAGCCGCATCCCGAGACCGACCTCCCGCGCCCGGACCGCGACGCGTGGGAGGACGCCCTGCTGACGGCCGCCCTCGAGGCCGACCTGCCGCTGCTGGGGGTCTGCCGCGGAGCCCAGCTGCTCAACGTCGCCCTCGGCGGCACATTGCATCAGCACCTGCCCGAGGTCGTCGGCGACACCCGCTACCAGGCGGCCGGCGGCGTCTTCTCGCACGTCGACGTCGCCATCGCTCCGCTATCACGACTGGAGGACCTGCTCGGTGTCCGGTCGCTCGTCGCGATGGTGCACCACCACCAGGCGGTCGACCGGGTGGCGGAGGGACTCGTCGTCACCGCGCGGACGGCCGACGGCACGATCGAGGCCGTCGAGCTGCCGGGCCGGCGCTTCGCCCTCGGCGTGCAGTGGCACCCGGAGGAGGACTCCGCCGACGACCGCCTCTTCAGCGGCCTCGTCGCCGCGGCCCGCGGGCACCGCGACAGGGCGGCCGAGAGCTGAGCCGTCGGACGACGGATGGGTACGCTCGCCTCATGACCAGCCGGACCGCGCGACTCATCGCTCCCGCACTCGTCCTGGCGATCGCCCTCGCAGGCTGCACGCCCGAGACGTCCTCCAGCTCCCCCTCCGGTTCGCCGGGCTCCGCAGCCGGCGCGAGCACCGGACCGTCCGCGTCAGCGCCGACCGGGGCAGGCACGCCCCGCGCCTCGACCGAAGCGGGCACGCCCCGCGCCTCGACCGAAGCGGACGGATCGAACTCGCCCGCTCCCACGGTCTCGGCCTGCTCTCCCCTCGAGCTGTACGAGCCGTGGTCGCCCGCGACTCCGATCGTGGCCACGCTCGGGAGCAGTCCGATGCGGATCCCGGTCGATCAGGGCCCGGTCGAGCACGCGAGCGGGGACGCGGTCCTCGACGACGCCGGCCGACCGGTCGCCTACCTCGTCGCTCCGGACGACGTGTGGACCGTGGTCGCCGAGCGGTTCTGCCTCCACGTCGACTACATCAACGCTCTCAACCAGGTCCGGCGCAATGGTGCGGCGACGCTCTTCGCCGGGGACACTCTGAACCTCGATCCCTACACCGTGACCAGCGTGGGATCGGAGAACGGGACCGTCTTCGAGAACGACCCGCCGCATCCGATGCCCCCGCAGGCATAGCCCCGAGGCCGACGCCGGGCGCCGCCAGTCGGCGCGGAACGGGTTCTGCGGGCGTACACGAGCCCGATCCACGTCCACTCGGTGCTCAGTCGCGCGGCGAGTGGACGCGAACCGGGCTTCGGGACCGGTCAGGGACCCGTCAGGCGACCGGTCGGCGCCGCCGGGTCAGCGGTAGTCGCCGGTCGCGACCGCGACGAGCGGCAGCAGCAGCCCGGCGACGATCAGGAACGCGAGGAACAGGCCGACGAGCCCGATCATCACCGCGTTGAGGACGATGCCCCAGATGGCCAGGGTGCGCCCGGTGGGCTCGCGACGGAGCCCCAGGAGGCCGAAGACGAGGCCGGCGACCGGGGCGATCACCGTCAGGCCGAAGAAGACCGAGGTGACGCCGAGGATCAGGCTGGTGAGCGAG
The DNA here is from genome assembly GCF_003044275.1 of Rathayibacter caricis DSM 15933. Classification (NCBI taxonomy): domain Bacteria; kingdom Bacillati; phylum Actinomycetota; class Actinomycetes; order Micrococcales; family Microbacteriaceae; genus Rathayibacter; species Rathayibacter caricis. Next base: position 3,493,982 of record NZ_PZPL01000001.1, read on the forward strand.
AACGGCGTCGACGGAGCGGCGGGAACGGTCTGCGGCGGGACGCTCGGGGTCCCGTACGGCGCGGGGTAGGACGCGCGCACGTCCTCGGCGCGCACCTCCTCGGGGCGCACCTGCTCGGCGTGCTGCGACGCCCCTTCGATGCGGAGCGTGTCGCGCTCCTCGACCACCGGGTCCGGGAGCACGGCCGTGGCGCGCATCCCGAGATCCTCGGTCGGCTGCTCGGAGGCGGTGCTGCTGCGGGGGGTGGTCTCGTCGCTGGACATGGCTGATGCTCCTGGTCGTCGTGGGTGGGCCGGTGTCTCCGGCGATGCCTCCACGCTACGGACGCGGCTCGCGCCGCCCCATCCGGTGAACCCCCCGCCGACGGGGGGAAGCCCCCGCACGCGGGAGGGGGCGGGTGCGAGACTGGGATCACCGGTGCTCCGCCGGGCGCGCGAGGAGGCGGTGACCCATGACCGACGACGAGATCCGGCACCGGACCCGCGACAGCCGCGGTGCCCGCGCGGTGTGGTTCGCCGGGCTGAGCGCGGTCGCCGGCTTCGTGCTCCTCTCTCCGCTGATCTCGCTCACCGCGACGGTGATGACCTGGGGCGCGAAGCGGCGGATCGGCGGCCTCAGCGATCGCAACGGCGTCGTCGCCGTGAACTGGCAGCTCACCTACCTCGCCCTGCAGCTCATGCTGGTGCCCCTCCACCTGGCGCTGGTCTCGGTGCGCGACACCCTCAGCGCCGACTGGCCGGTCGTCACGATCACGGCGATCCTGGCGCTCGCGGTGCTCAACCTCGTGGTGTGCATCGTGCTCGGGATCCGCTCCGGCCGCGGGAAGAGCGTGCGCCTGCCGATCGCGGTGCCGTTCGTCCGCTCCTCCCGCCCGCTGCGCTAAGCCCCGCGGCGGATGCGGCAGGGTGGAGCGGTGACCCCGATCGCGTTCCCCTCCCCCGTCTTCGTCGTCGCGGACGACGGCACCCGACTGGCCACCTACTCCGTCGGCGACGAGGGCGCGCCGACCGTTCTCGCGGTGCACGGCTTCGCGTCCAACGCCGTCCTCAACTGGGAGACGGCGGGCTGGCTCCGCACGCTCGTCCGCGCCGGGTACCGGGTGGTCGCGCTCGACCAGCGCGGTCACGGCGCGAGCGAGAAGCCGCACCGCACCGGGGCCTACGGAGTCGACGTCATGGTCGAGGACCTCGTGCGGGTGATCGAGTCGTACGACCTGGTCGCTCCTCACATGCTCGGCTACTCGCTGGGGTCGCGGATGAGCTGGGTCCTGGGCCTCCGGCACCCCGGGCTCGTCGCGACGCTCAGCCTCGGCGGGCTCACCGTCGGCGAGCCGCTCACCCGGTTCGACGCCGAGGCGGCCCGGGCGCGCGTGGCGAGCGGAGGGGAGATCGACGACCGCTTCACCCGCGCGTTCATCGGGATGGCCGAGGGCGTCGCCGGCAACGACCTCGCAGCGCTCGTCGCCGTGGCCGACGGCGTGCGCGGCGGAGCGCATCCCGAGGCGGGCGAGCACCCGGCGGCCCCGATGCTCCTGGTGACGGGCGGAGCCGATCCGATCGCCCCCGACGGCGCCCGGCTCGCCGCCGCGGCCGGCGCCCGCTTCGTCGAGGTGCCCGGCCGCGATCACACGAGCACGGTGCCCGCGCGCGCGTTCAAGGAGGCGGTGCTCGCGTTCCTCGCGGAGCACCCCTGACCGCTCGCGGGGTGCAGGCGTAGCATCGCGCCATGCATGCCCTCCGCGTCGTCGCACCAGGACCAGACTCCCGTCTCGTGCTCGAGGAGGTGCCGACCCCGACTCCCCGCGAGGGCGAGGTGCTGCTGCACGTCGCGGCCGCCGGTGTGAACCGCGCTGATCTCGGCCAGCGGGCCGGGGTCTACCCGCCGCCGCCCGGCGCCTCCGAGATCCTCGGCATGGAGGTGTCCGGCTCGGTCGTCGAGGTGGGGCGCGGCGTCTCGGGCGTCGCGGTGGGCGACGAGGTCTGCGCGCTGCTCTCGGGCGGGGGCTACGCCGAGTACGTCGCGGTCGACGCGGGGCTCCTCCTGCCGGTGCCCGCCTCGGTCGGGCTCGTCTCGGCGGCGGCGCTGCCCGAGGCGACCGCGACGGTCTGGTCGAACCTCGTGATGGTGGCGGGGCTGCGGGCGGGAGAGACGGTCCTGATCCACGGCGGAGGGAGCGGCATCGGCACTGCGGCGATCCAGATCGCGCACGCCGTCGGGGCGATGGTCGCGGTGACGGCCGGGAGCCCGCGCAAGCTCGACGCGTGCCGGGCGCTGGGAGCGGACGTCCTGATCGACTACCGCGAGGAGGACTTCGTCGCTCGGATCCGCGAGGAGACCGACGGCCGCGGGGTCGACGTGATCCTGGATCCGATCGGCGGCGACTACCTCGCGCGCGACGTGGAGGCTCTGGCGACGGGTGGGCGCATCGTCTTCATCGGCAACCAGTCCGGGACGGAGGGAGCGCTCGACATCGGGCTGCTGATGCGCAAGCGCGGCGCGGTGCACGCGACGACACTGCGGGCGAGGCCACTCGAGGAGCGGCGGGCGATCATCGCCCAGGTGCGCGAGAAGCTCTGGCCGCTGGTCGCCGACGGCGGCATCCGCCCGGTGATCGACGAGGTCGTGCCCCTGGCCGAGGCCGAGCGGGCGCACGAGCGGATGCGGGCGTCGGGCCACATCGGCAAGCTGCTGCTCACGCCGTGACCGGTCGGCGTCTTGCAGCAACCCCTGCCGGGAGCACCCGTCAGTCGCGGCTGACGGGCACTCCCGGCCGATGCAGGGGCCCCGGGCTCAGACTCCGGAGCGGAGCAGCCCGAGCGAGCGGTTGATGCCGTCGACGTCGACCGAGGCCGGGTCGAACGAGGCGCCCTCCGCGAGGCCGAGCGCCTCGAGGGCCTCGGCGTGGTCGGCCGAGGACGCATCGGTGGCCGCGCGGACCGTGTCGGCCCAGGCCGCCGGGCCGCCGGGTGCATCGATCGGAGCCGCGCCACGGGCTCCGACGCACCGTGGCAGCGCCGCACCGAGCGGCGAGACGGCCTCGAGCCGGATGACGTGGCGCCACTCGTCCTCGAGGTCGTAGACGTAGAACAGCTCGTCCTGGACGTTCTCGAGCACCTCGGCCAGCGCGACGGAGGCCTCGTCGACCAGATCGGCCCCGAGCTCCTCGGCGTCGGCGGGCGAGCCGATGCGGGTGCCGTCCTCGTCGGGCACGCCGACGCTGAAGTAGTGCGGCTGCGCGTCGGTCCAGCCCAGCGAGAGCTGGAGCGCGAGGTGCAGATCGCGCAGCGACGACTCCGACGACAGCTCGAGGCGGCGCCAGACCACGGGCTTGGTGCCCAGCAGCGCCACCTTCAGGGTGTAGGCCGAGGCGGTGTCCTGCGTCGCCTCGTCGAGGATCTCGAGGCGCGAGGCGTCGCGCTCACCGAGCAGCACGATGCTCGCGCGGACGACCGAGGCGAGCACCGGCTGCAGGCCCTCGGGCACCACGTAGCCGAACTCGGGCGAGTGCAGGAGCAGTCCGAGCTCGGCGGCGTCGTCGAGCATCCGCTCGGCCGCGCCCACCATGCGCTCGCGCTCGTCGAGCGCCTCCTCGAGGGCCACGTCGGCGTCGGCCGCGAGCTCGTCGACCAGCTCGCCGACCACGAGGCCGGGGTGGATCTGCGACTGGCAGGCGACGGCGATGCGCAGGAGCACGGCGTCGGTCGTGGTCACGGCGCGCTCGCGGGGCGAGAACGCCCCGTTCTCGGTGTCGGCGGAGGCGAGCGCGGCCTGCGCGCTGACGATCCACTGCTCGAGGAAGCGGGCGACGTAGGCGACGCGCTCGGCGGCGGCTTCGAGGGCGTCGGAGCTGCGCCAGAGCGGAGCCGCCTCGCCGAGGACCGCGACGGACCCCTCGGTCTCGAGGACGGAGGAGGCGACCAGCGCGTCCCACCAGGCCGAGACCGGGATCCGCACGGCGTCGTCGCTCGGCGTCGACCCGGCGGAGGCGATGCCCGCCTCGACCGCGATCTCGCGCGCCGCGCGCTCGGAGAGGGACGCGTCGTCGGCGCCGGCGAGGTGCTCGACCACGACGTCGGCGGCGTGCACGAGAGCGGTGGCCCGCACGGCGGCGAGCTGCTCGGAGGCGGGGACGTCCTCGACGGCGGTCAGATCCTCGAGGACGGCCTCGACGAACGAGCCGGCGAGGTCGAGGACCTCGTCGAGGACCGCCTGGCAGTCGTCGAGCTCCTCGTCGGTGCCCGTCCAGAGGTCCTCGTCGGTCAGGAAGTCGAGGAAGTGCTCGATGACCTCGGCGACGGTGAAGAGCGTGTCGTCGAGATCGGCCTCGCTCTCCTCCCCCGACAGGTCGGTCTCGATCTGGTCGAAGACCGCCTCGAGGAGCTCGGCGTCGGGCTGGGCGAAGGAGCCGCGGGGGCGCAGGTCGCGCGTCATGGCGAAGAGGTCGGTGAGGACCTCGACGGCCTCGTCGACGTCGAGGTGCTCGTGCAGGACGCCGACCTCCGCGAGGTGCGCGCGGTACCAGCTGCGGAACCGCACCATCATCGCCGTCTCGGCGGTGCGCCCGCCGCCGGATCCGCCCTGACCACCCGATCGGCCGCCGCCGGATCGTCCCTGATTGCGCTTCTTGCCCATGGTTCCTCCGCGACCGCTCCACTCTCGACTGCGAAGCGCTCCAGTCTACCGGAGCCCGCCGAGGGAGAGCGGTGCGGTGTCAGCCGATCGTCGAGGTGACGGTGTCGACCACGAGGCGCGCGGCGAGGGGCCCCGCGTTCAGGAAGAACGGCTCCATCGGGACCTCGACGGCCGTGCCTCCCTCGACCGCGGTCAGCGTGGGCCAGAGCGCCGCGTCCTCGATCAGCGAGAGGCCGTCGCCGAGCCCGGCGTAGAACACGTGGTCGGCGTCGGCGAGCTCGAGCTGCTCCGCGCTGATCTCCTGGGCGGTGTCGTCGAAGCGCTGGGACTCGGGCCGGTCGAGCCCCAGGTCCTCGGCGAGACCTCCGACGAAGGACGGGACGCCCTGGATCCGCGTGCGGTCCCCGGTGGACTGGAGGAACGAGACCGTCGGCGCCGGATCGGGCAGCGTCGCCGCGAACGCGTCGGCGTCCTCGTGCAGCTCGTCGAGCATCTCCTGCGCGTCGCCCTCGCGGCCCAGGGCGTCGGCGAGCAGGAGGAGGTCGCTCTTCCAGTTCACGCCGTTGCCGAGCGTCACCACGGTGGGGGCGATCGCGCTGAGCTGGTCGTAGAGCTCCGTTCCGCGGACGGAGTTGATCAGGATGAGGTCGGGATCGGCCTGGGCGATCGCCTCGACGTCGGGCTCGGTGCGCTCGCCGATGTCCGCGATCCCGGCGCTGGTGCCGACACGGTCGGCGAGGTACTCCGGCACGAGGCCGCTGTTCTCGGCGCGGGTCGCGGCGGCGGGGACGACGTCGAGCGCGAGCAGGGCGTCGAGCTGACCCGTCGAGACGACGGCGACCCGCTCCGGGGCCGCGGCGAGCTCGGTCGACCCGGCGTAGTGCGCCACGGTGCGCGGGAACACGCCGTCCTCCTCCGGGGCGCCCATGCCCTCGCCCATCGTGCGCGAGACGGTCCAGTCGCCGACGGCGGCGGCCTCGGCGTCGGGCAGCTCGGCGGTCGAGGCGGAGCCCGAGCAGCCGGCCAGGGCGAGCACGGCGGCTCCGGCGAGCGCCGGCACGGCGAGCCGGAGGCGGGACGGACGGACGAGGACGGTGCGGGTCGAGGAGTTCACGCCGGTAAGGATAGCCTTGCCTGAATGATCGACCGCGCCCCTGCGCCTTCCGCAGCTCCGGAGCCCGCCACGGCTCCCGTCGCCCCTCGGCGACCGCTCGGGCGGACGCTCAGCGCGGGACTGCTGCTCGCCGTGCTGCTCGTGCTCGCCTGCACCGCGAGTCTCGCGGTCGGTTCCCGACCCGTCCCGGTCGATGCCGCCCTGGACGCGCTGCTGCACGGCGGCGCCACCGCCGACGCGCTGATCGTGCGGGAGCTGCGGATCCCCCGCACCGCCACCGGCCTGCTCGTCGGCGCCGCGCTCGGAGCGGCCGGGCTGCTGATGCAGGCGGTGACGCGCAACCGCCTCGCCGACCCGGGGCTGCTCGGGGTGAACGCGGGCGCCTCCGCGGCGGTCGTCGTCGCCATCGGGTTCCTCGGCGTCTCGAGCGCGGGCGAGTACGTCTGGTTCGCCTTCGGCGGTGCGGCCGTCGCCGCGGTGCTCGTCCACCTCGTCGGCGGCGGCGACGGCCGCGACCCGATCGGCACCGTGCTCGCCGGAGTCGCGCTGGGCGCGTGCCTGAGCGCGCTGATCGGCATCGTCACGCTGCTCGACACCGAGACGTTCGAGTCGTACCGGTTCTGGGTCGTGGGCTCCCTCGAGCGGCGCGAGCTCGGCACCGCGGCGCAGCTCGCTCCGTTCGTCGCGCTCGGGCTCGTCGTCGCCGCGCTCGTCGCGCCGGGGTTGAACCAGCTGGCGCTCGGGCACGACGTCGCGCGCTCCCTCGGGGTGCGCCCCGGCGCCGTGATCCTCGGCGCGGGCGCCGCGATCACCCTGCTCTGCGGAGCCGCGACCGCCGCCGCCGGACCGCTCGCCTTCGTGGGGCTCCTGGTCGCGCACCTCGTGCTGCGCCTCGCCGGTCCGGATCTGCGCTCGGGACTCCCCCTGGCGGCACTGGGCGGGGCCGTGCTGGTCGTCGTCGGCGACGTGCTCGGCCGGCTGATCGCCGCTCCGGGCGAGGTGGAGGTCGGCATCGTGACGGCCCTGCTGGGAGCGCCCCTCCTGTTCCACCTGGCGACGCGGAGGAACGCGCGATGACGCTCGCCGAGCGGCGGTCTGCGCGCCGCACCCGCGTGATCGCCGTCACCGCGGTGCTGGCGCTCGCGGCGGCCGTCGCGGGCATCGTCGGAGGCTCCTACGAGACGACGCTCGCCGACGTGCGCGACGCCGTCCTCGGCACGGCGTCGGCGCGGACCAGCGTGATCGTCGTCGACATGCGCCTCCCCCGCGTCTTCGCCGGGCTCCTCGTCGGAGCGGCCCTCGGAGTCGCGGGCGCCGTCTTCCAGACCCTCTCGCGGAACCCGCTCGGCAGTCCCGACATCGTGGGGTTCAGCGCCGGCTCCGCCTCGGGCGCCCTGGTCTGCCTGGTGCTGCTGACCCCGCCCGCCGACCCGGCCCTCGGCGCGTGGGCCGGCGGGATCGGCGCGGTGCTCGCCGTCCTCTTCCTCACCCGCGGAGCGGGCCTGGCGAGCGAGCGGACGATCCTGGCGGGGATCGCCCTCGCGGCCCTGCTCTCGGCGGCGAACGAGTTCCTCCTGACCCGTGCGCCGACCGAGGTGGCGCGCTCGGCGACGATCTGGCTCTTCGGATCGCTGTCGGCGACCGACTGGGGAGACACCGCGCTGCTCGCGGTCGCCGGCGGAGTGCTCGCACTGCTGCTCGCGACGCAGCGCGAGCGGCTGCGGCTGCTCGAGCTGGGCGACGAACTGGCGACGGGGCTCGGAGTGCCGGTGCGGCGGACCCGGCTGGTGCTGCTCCTGCTCGCCGCGGGGCTGACCGGGACGGCGACCGCGGTCAGCGGTCCGATCGGATTCGTCGCGCTCGCGGCACCGCAGCTCGCCCGCCGCGCGACGGGCTCGGCGGGGATCCCGCTGACTGCGTCGGCGGCGATCGGGGCGACCCTCCTGCTGGCGTCGGACGTGCTCGCGCAGCGGGTGCTCGCTCCCCTCCAGCTGCCGGTCGGGCTGGTGACGGGGGCGGTCGGCGGGGCGTACCTGTTCTGGCTCGTCGCGCGGGGGCGGCGGCGCCCCGCGACCGCCGCCGAGCGGTCGCCCGCCGGCCGCGTCAGGCGCGGTCGTGCAGCGTGATCAGGTAGCCGTCCGGATCCTCGAACGTGAACGTGAGACCGAACGGGCCCTGCACCGGATCGGAGGCGATCGGCACGCCCGCCTCGACGAGTGCGGCGTGGGTCCGCTCGGCGTCGGAGGCGTGCAGCCAGAGCCCGACGCCCCGGCCCAGCGGGGCCGCGTCGAGATCGACTCCGGGCGCCGCGGAGCGGACCGCGAACGCCGCCGGCGAGGTGGCGAAGACGACCGCGTGCGGCGGGCCGGCCTGCCGCGCGAAGCCGAGGTGCCGCTCGTAGAAGGCGGCGGAGGAGTCGAGGTCGCGCACCTGCAGCGAGACGAAGCCGGGTCCGGAGACGGTCATGGGGAGTCCTTCCGTTGATGTCAGTCTTTTGACATGTGACATCCTATGTCAGAATCCTGACATGAGTGGAATCGATCTCGCCGCCTCCCCCGGATACCTGCTGAAGGTCGCGTCGACCGCGCTGCGCGCCGCCATGGAGGAGATGCTGCATCCGCTGGGCATGACGATCACGCACTACTCGTGCCTCGAGCTGCTCGCTCAGCGCCCGGGACTGTCGAACTCGGAGCTCGCGCGGGGGACCTTCGTGACACGGCAGTCGATGAACGTGCTGCTGCAGTCGCTCGAGCAGCAGGGCCTCGTCGCGAGGGCGGAGCGACCCGTGTCCGGGCGCGTCCTCCCGACCGAGCTGACCGCAGCCGGGCGCCGTCAGCTGCGGACGGCGAGCGCTGCGGTCCGCGCGGTGGAGGACCGCATGGTCGCCGGGCTCGCGGACGGCGACCGCGAGCGGCTGACGCTCCTGCTCGCGAGCTGCGCGGCGGCGCTGCGGGCGTGAGTGCATCCGTGCGTTGACACGGCGCCGCGGCGGTGCCTGACTGGGTCCGACGCGAGGAGGCGCTCATGGCGGGGATCACGGGGTTCGACCACATCGGAGTGACGGTCGTCGATCTCGAGGCGGCGACGGCGTTCTTCGTCGGACTCGGCCTCGAGATCGAGGGCAGCACTCCCGTCGAGGGCGAGTTCCTCGACACGGTCATCGGCCTGAGCGGCGCGCGGACCGAGATCGTGATGCTCCGGCCTCCGGGCGGTGGGACGGCCGTCGAGCTCTCGCGCTTCGTCCGGCCCCCGTCGCCTACCGTCCCGCCGCCGGTCGGAGCGACCGAGCCCGGGCTGCGGAGTCTCGCGTTCGTGGTCGAGGACCTGGCGGCGGTGCTCGCGCGGCTCGCCGATGACGGCCACGGGCTCGTCGGCGGCGTCGGCGAGCACGAGGGCGTCTGGCGGATGGCCTACGTCCGGGGTCCCGAGGGCATCATCGTCGCCCTGGCCGAGCGGATCGACGGCTGACGCGGCCGCCGCCCCTCACGCGAGCCGCGGCGAGCGCCTGCGGTACTCGGTGGGCGTCGCTCCCGTGCGGCGCCGGAACGCCGAACTCCGCGACCACCACCGGCGATCGAGCGGCAGCGGCCGTCGTGGTGGCGGTCGGCACGCGCTCCTGACTCAGTCGCAGTCGGCGGGCTCGCCGTCGCCGATCTCGGCGGCGAGCTCGTCGGCGCTCAGCCGATCGCCGGGCGCGGGCGTCCGGAACGGCCCGGCAGGCGGGAGCCCCACCTCGGGGTCGGCGGTCTCGGGGGCGGCCTCGACGTCGAGATCGCGCTCGGCCCGCTCGGCGTCGCGGGCGGGTCGGGAGGACGGGAGGAACGGCTCTGCCATCGACATGCCGTCGAGGATCACCCGCGCAGGTGACAGCGAGGTGAACGCGGCCGTCACGGGAACGTCACTCCGGTCCGCTCCTCCGAGAGCCGCCACAGGCGCTGCGCATCCTCGGGGTCGACGAGGCGCGGGAACGGGCGCTGCTCCGTCGGCGCTCCCCCGAGCCCACCGGGGCCGCCCGGTCCGACGAAGCGGCCGCCCGCGCCCTCGAGGACGGAGGCGAGCAGCGCCGGCAGCGGGGCCGTCTCGACCGTGCCGACCAGGAGACCACGGCGCGACAGCGCCCGGATCAGCCGGACGTCGAGCCCGTCGCGGGTGCGACCCGTCTCGGGACGGGCGGCGAGGAGGCTGGTGGGCGCCACTCCGGGGTGCGAGAGGTTGCTCGTGACGCCCCAGCCGTGCGCGGCGCTGCGGCGCTCGAGCTCGAGGCCGAACAGCCCGACCGCGATCTTCGACGAGCTGTAGGCGCGGAACGCGTGGTAACTCCGCTCCCAGTCCGGGTCCTCCCAGTGCACCCCGTTCCGATCCGCGGCGACGCTCACCTGCGACACGACGCGCCCCCGTCCCTCGCGCAGGAGCGACATCAGTCGGCCGATGAGGGCGAAGTGCCCGAGGTGGTTCGTGCCGAACTGCAGCTCGAAGCCGTCCGCCGTGCTCAGGCGCGTGGGCGGGGTCATCACTCCGGCGTTGGCGACCAGGTGGTGCAGCGGCCGCCCCTCGGCGAGGAGCGTGTCGGCGAGGGCCCGGACCGACTCGAGCGACGAGAGGTCGAGGTCGCGGAGCGAGACCGCGGCTCCCGGGTGCTGCTCCCGGATGCGGGCGAGCGCCGCCTCCCCCTTCGCGCGGTTGCGGACGGGCAGCAGCACCTCCGCTCCCGCCGCGGCGAGGCGCCGGGCGAGGACGAGCCCGAGGCCGTCGCTGCCCCCGGTGACGAGGGCGCGGCGGCCCGAGAGGTCGGGGAGGTCGAGGTCGATCGGTCGGCGTGGCATGTCGGGCTCCTGACTCTGGGCTGCGAGGTGCAGTGCTGCCAGCGTGCGGCCCGCGGCGCCCGGGAGGAACGTCCCGCTCAACCGTGGATCGGCGGACCGTGGCTGAGCGCGCCGACCGCCGGTAGAAAGGGAGCGAACGTCAGGAGGACCGATGCGCACGATGGACCGGGAGGGGCTCGCCGAGTTCCTGCGCGCACGACGCGAGGCGCTGCAGCCCGAGGACGTGGGGATGCCGCGCACGGCGCGCCGCCGCACCGCCGGGCTCCGGCGCGAGGAGGTCGCCGCCCGCTGCAGCATGTCGGCCGATTACTACGCGCGCATCGAGCGCGGACGCAGCCCCCAGCCGTCCGAGCAGATGCTCGCGTCGATCGCTCAGGGACTGCACCTGACCCTCGCCGAGCGTGACCACCTCTTCCACCTCGCCGGGCACCGGCCGCCCGAGCGCGGAGCGTCGGACGGCCACGTCGGCCCGGGGTTGCTCCGGATCCTCGACCGCCTGCAGGACACGCCCGCCGAGATCGTGACGGAGCTCGGCGAGACGCTGCGGCAGACTCCGCTCGGCGTCGCCCTCACCGGCGACCTCACCCGCTTCACCGGGCCCGAGCGCAGCATCGGCTACCGCTGGTTCACGAACCCGGCGAGCCGGGCGATCTACGCCCAGGAGGGTCACGAGCACCTGTCGCGCGTCTGGGCGTCGGGACTGCGCGAGGTCCTCAGCCGCCGCGGACCCGGTTCCCGCGCCGCCCGCTACGTCGAGCTGCTCCTCGAGCGCAGCGACGAGTTCCGTGCGCTCTGGGCGCTGCACGAGGTGGGCGTGCGGCCCGGCGAGACCAAGCGCTTCGAGCACCCGGAGCTCGGGCGGCTCGACCTCGCCTGCCAGACACTGATCGACCCGGTCGACTCCCACGCGCTGCTCGTCTACACGGCGGCCCCCGGGTCACCGAGCCACGAGAAGCTCGAACTGCTGCGGGTGATCGGGGCGCAGCTGCCGGCGGTGGATGCCTCGTCGTGATGTTTCGACCGTGAGAAATCTCGCAGTGATCGACCACCAGGGCTTGCGCGGAGTGCCCCCACATGGGTGGAGTTACCGGATGACGGATACGACGAGCACGACCGGCGAGAGCTCCCCGGGGACCGGCAAGGGATCCGAGAAGGGATCCCTCAAGAAGGTCATTACCGGGCCGCTCCTGTTCGCCTTCATCGTCGGCGACACCCTCGGCGCGGGCATCTACACCCTCGTCGGCACCATGGCGAACGACGTGGGCGGCGTGATCTGGCTCCCGCTGCTGATCGCCCTGGTGATCGCCCTGCTGACCGCGGGCACCTACGCCGAGCTGATCACGAAGTACCCGCACGCCGGCGGCGCCGCCCGCTACGTCGACCGCGCCTTCGGCAAGCCGTACCTGTCGTTCCTGGTCGGCTTCCTGATGATGGCGTCCGGCATCACGACCGCCGCCGCCCTCGCGAACGCGTTCGCCGGCGACTACCTCGGCGCGCTGCTCGACGTGCCGCCCGTGCCGACGGCCCTCGTCTTCATCGCGATCCTCACCCTCGTGAACCTGCGCGGAGTGAAGGAGTCGCTGACCGCGAACCTCGTCGCCTCGGTCATCGAGGTCAGCGGCCTCGTGATCGTGATCGTCTGCGCGGCGATCTTCTTCGGCGGCGGCAACGGCGACTTCTCGCGAGTGCTCGAGTTCAACCCCGAGGTCGCCCCGTTGCAGGGCGCGTTCGCCGCCTCCATCGTCGCCTTCTTCTCCTTCCTCGGCTTCGAGGCCGCGGCGAACATGGCCGAGGAGGTGCGGAACCCCTCGAAGGTCTACCCGCGCGCCCTCTTCGCGGCCCTGTTCACGGCCGCCGTCGTCTACCTCCTGATCGCCCTCGGCGCGGTGATCGTGCTGCCGATCGACGAGCTCGCCGAGTCGACCGGTCCCCTGCTCGACGTCGTCGCGGCCAGCGGAGTGGCGGTGCCGCCGTGGCTGTTCGGCCTGATCGCGCTCGTCGCGATCGCGAACGGCGCGCTGCTGTTCATGGTCATGGCGAGCCGGGTCGGCTTCGGCCTGGCCACGGCGGGCCTGCTGCCGAGCGCCTTCGGACGCGTCCTGCCGAACCGCCGCACCCCGTGGGTGTCGATCATCGTCGTCGGCGGCGTGACGATGGTGCTGAGCGTCCTCGGCGACGTCGGCACGCTGTCCGAGACCACCGTGCTCCTCCTGCTCCTGGTCTTCATCTCGGCGAACGTCTCGGTGCTCGTGCTGAAGAAGGACCGCGTCGACCACCCGCACTTCTCGGTGCCGCGGGTCGTCCCGATCCTGGCGACCATCGCGAGCATCGTGCTCCTGACCCAGCAGACCGGAGTGGTGTGGCTCGGGACGGCGGGGTACGTCGTGGTCGGGTCGCTGCTGTTCCTGGCGACGCGCTTCGGGAAGAAGCGTCACGCCGACCAGGTGTCGGCGCGCGAGGACGCGGACCGCTCGTGATCGCCGCCGTTGGGGGCTTTCCGCGGCTCTGAACTGCTCAGAGCAGCGAATCATGCCCAACGGTGACGCGGTGTGATCCGATCCGTCGCGAACGGTCGCCCCTGCTCGGGGTGAGCGGCCGTCCGTGACGGATCAGTAGGGACCTCGCGCCGGGAGTGACGGATCGATCGCGCGCAGGGTCTGTGCGCGACTGATCGATCCGCATCGTGGGAGCGTGGAGGGGTGTCCGTCTCTCTCGCCCCGTTCCCTTCCTCCGATCTCGCCGCCTGGATGGAGGTGCAGCGTGCGTCCTACGTCGCCGACCGCCTGCGCGCGGGCGACGACGCTGCGGCGGCGGAGCGGAACGCGGACGCCTCGCACGACCGCGTCTTCCCGGAGGGCCGCCTCGCACCCGGCCACGACGTGCTGCGGATCCTCGACGACGGCGTCCCGGTCGGCGTGATCTGGGTGGGGCCGCACCCGCAGGAGCTCGAGGGCGTGGCGTGGATCTGGGACGTCGAGGTGGACGAGCCGTTCCGCGGGCATGGGTTCGGTCGCGCCGCGATGCTCCTGGCGGAGGAGCACGCTCTCGCGCGCGGCTACCGCGCGTTGGCCCTCAACGTCTTCGGGTTCAACACGACGGCGCGCGGACTGTACGAGTCGCTCGGCTACGAGACGACGGCGGTGCAGATGCGGAAGGAGCTGGGCACGCCGGAGTAGCGGCCACAGTTCCGCGGTGGTCGCGCGTGCACTGTTCGCGTTGGGCCCGTCGTCGGCCTGCGCACTGGTCGCCGCTGAGTATCGCCGCGACGAGTGGACGGGTTCCGGGGCCTGAACGAGCTGTGAGGGCCGTTCCGCGTCCACTCGGCGACAGAGCCCGCGCCGGATGGACCCGAACCGGGGCCTGCTGACCCCGCGAGCACCGGTGCGCGACGAGTGGGCCGCGTCCGGCTGGGTCGCTCCGCGCTCCAGCTCTTCGCATGGAACGACGGCCGCCCGACCCGGGGCCACCATCGGGCACCGGGTCGGGCGGCCTGCCACCGGAGCTCAACTCGTCGAGGGAACCGCGGTCGGGTCGGACTGGCCCGACCCCTGAGCAGCCGCACCGACGCCGCGGCCGAACGCCTGGCCCTGGAGGATCGCCCCCAGGTCGACGCCGGTCGCGGACTTGACGCTGTCGAAGGTCGCGGCGAGGCTCGCCGCCTGCTCGCGGGCGATGTGCGTGCCGGCGGTGTCGCCGCCGATCAGCGTGATGGTGCCGACGTTCTGGTAGCCCTTGGCGAACTCGGACATGAGCGAGGGCAGCTGCCCGATGAGCTCGCGACCCAGGATCGCCTCCTGGTTCTCGCGGAGCGCCTCCGCCTCGGCCGCGATGGCCGCCGCACTCGCCTCGCCCTTGGCGCGGATCGCCTCCGCCTCGGCGGTCGCGTTCGCGCGCAGGGCCTCGGCCTCGGCGCCGGCCTTGGCGCGCAGAGCATGCGCCTCGGCCTCGGCGCGGGCGCTCACGGCGGCAGCCTCGGCGGCGGCGGATGCCTGGCGGGCCTCGGCCTGGCGCTGAACGGCGTAGGCCTCGGCGTCGGACACCTGCTGCGCGACCTGGCGGTCGGTCTCGGCCTTCTTGGCGCGGCCGTAGGCGTCGGCGTCGGCCTCGGTCTGGCGGCGGTACTTCTCGGCGTCCGCGACGCGCTTGACGTCGGCGTCGAGCTCGGCCTGGCGGTTCTCGGCGCGCTGCACCAGAACGGCCTGCTCGCGCTCGGCGCGGGCCAGGTTCTCGGCCTGCTCGGCCTCGGCGTTCGCCCGGCCGACCTCGGACTTCGCGGCAGCGGTGTTCTTGTCGTAGGCGGTCTGCTCGATCAGGTTCGCCTCGTCGGTCGCGAGCTGGCGGGCCTTGACCTCGCGCGCCGCGTTGATCCGGGCGACGTCGGCCTCGCGGCGGACGCGCTCGATCTCCTGCGCGCCGAGCGCCTCGATGTAGCCGTTGCGGTCGGTGACCCCCTGGATCGCGAACGAGTCGAGGACGAGTCCCTGCGCGAGCAGGTCGCCCTTGATGCCCTCGGCGATCTCGTCGCCCAGCTTCTGCCGGTCCTGCATGACCTCCTCGACGCTGAGCTTCGCGACGACGCCGCGGAGGGCGCCCTCGAGCTGCTCGGTCGTGAAGACGTCGATCGACTGGTCCTGCGAGGCGAAGCGCTCGGCGGCGGCGCGCACCTGGTCGGCCGTGGATCCGATCTTCACGAGCGCGACGCCGGCGAGGTGGATCGTGACGCCGTTCTTGGTCTGCGCCACCGGCTCCATCTTGATCTGCCGCGACCGCAGCGAGATGCGGTCGGAGCGCTGGGTGAGCTTGTTGACGAAGGCACCCCCGCCGGTGATGACGGTCATGTTGGACGTGAGCCCGTCATCGCCCTTCTGCTTCTTGCCGACGATGACGATCGCCTCGTCGGCCTGAGGCACCTGATACCAGGCGCGGAAGATGAAGAAGCCGATGAGTGCCAGCAGCAGCAGGGCGCCGGCGACGACCCCCGCGATGACGATCCAGAGCAGGTCGGATTGCATGAACGAGATTCCCCCTTCTCGGGACACGCCGGAGACGTGTCTCTGAGCGATGTACGGCTTCATCGTGGCATGCCCCGGCCCGAGGCGGAGCGGAGGGCGGCGGGTATCGGCTCTGAGCGACCGCGACTCTGCGCCGTCAGTCGGTGGAGGTGTCGCAGACTCCGGTGCCGTCGACGCGCTCCACGCAGACGCGGGCGCCTTCGGGGGCGAGGCTCCGCGCCGCAGGGAGCAGTCGCTCGAGGTCGCCGTCGTCACCCGAGGCCGTCACCGTCACCGACCGGTCCGATCGGGCCACCGCGGTGACGCTCGGAGTCGCGAGCAGCGCCGAGGCGTCGGCCACGGCCCCGCCGATGGAGCGGGGAGCGGCGCTGATCTCGAGCGTTCGAGCCTCACCGACGCTCATCGTGACGGTCGAGAACCGCGCGGCGTCCGGAGTCGCGGACACCGCCTCCGCGACCGTCAGCGCCCGATCCACCGTGTCGACGGCGAGCCGGAGGTGGTCGTCGTCCGTCCAGACGGAGCGGAGGTCGGCGAGGACCGCAGGGTCGAGAGCGGCGAGCACGGCGCGCGCCGACTCCCCCGACGCGCCGTCGCCGAGCGCGACCAGCGGACTCGAGAAGGCGACCTCGGGGCCGCCGGGCGATGCCGCTGCCGATTCCGCCGCCGCGAGGTCTTCCTCACTGCCCAGCGTCACCTCGAGGCGCTCCGGCGCCGCCCGGAAGCCGATCACCGGCACCGCCGCCGAAACCGCTTCCCACGTGCCCTCTGCAGCGTCGATCCAGACGCCCGGGTCGCCGCTGACGAGCTCCGACCGGTCGGAGCTCTGCACGCTGACGTGGACCGGAGCCGCGTCCGGCAGCAGGTCGGGAGCGTCCCGGGCGAGCGCGAAGAGGTCCCGCGCCGTCGCCGACTCGGCGAGGAGGAGGCTCAGCCCGCTGACTCGGTCGTCGCTGTCGTCCGCGGCCAGCGCGACGGACGACACGCGCGGATCGTCCCGCAATTCGAGCGCCGCCGCGATCCTCCCGTCGGTGAGATCGGAGTCGCCCGAGACGGGGAGACTGAGCCCCTCCGCGTCGAGCACGACCCGGACGTCTCCCGCTGGGCGTTCGGACGCGAAGGCACTGAGTCGGTCGGCGAGCGCCCGCAGGTCGGCATCCGCGAGGTCGTCGCGTGCCATCACCTCGGCGCTCACTCCGCCGGTGAAGGGCATGTTGTCGACCGTCGAGAGCTCGAGATCGGCGATCGCCTCGTCGCTGCCGAAAGTCCGTGCGAAGTCGGCGCGGAACGAGTCGCCGGAGCAGCCGGTGAGCAGGAGGACGGAGGTCAGGGCGAGGGCGGCGACTTCGAACTTCCGCATCCGCTCAGCCCGCATGGCGCCAGCGTAACCGCGTGCTCCAGAGGTCGAACGGAGTGGACGGATCGCGTTCGGCGTGCTTCACGCGGCAGGTCCGTGCTCGCTCGACGACGAGTCGTCGCGGATCGGGTCCCGAACGGAATACGGAGGCCGTTCCGCGTCCACTGACGGAGGAAGGCCGGAGCGATTGCGCGCGAACGGGGCCTGAGGACCGCGAAAGGCCCGATCCGAGTCGAGTGACGCGATCGACCGCGGCTCTGGCGCATCGAACGCGGAGCATCGACAGCAACACGCGGACGGAGCGACGCGCGGGCCGACACGACCCTGCAGGACGACTCCGGCGAGGATGCTCACGCCGAAGCGGAGCCGAGAAACTGCTGGGGTACCTGGACTCGAACCAAGAACAACTGAACCAGAATCAGCCGTGTTGCCAATTACACCATACCCCAATGGCCATCCACAGGTGAGGGAGGAGGCCAGGCGGCGGCCGGAAGAACTTCCGGCGCCGAGGAAGAACACTACCCTACGGGCGCACGCCGCTCAAATCGACGCCGGCCTCGTGGATCGCGTGGGCCTCGGACTCGGGGGCGGCCTCGCCGAGGCGGGCCCGCACGAGGTCGCGGTTGACGGCCGAGGCGACCTGCGCGCCGGAGCCGGCGGCCACGATCAGCTGCTGCGGGCCGGGGGCGGTGACCTCTCCGGCGGCGTAGAGGCCGGGCACGGAGGTGCGTCCGCCCGCATCCACGCGGAGGAAGCCGTCGCCGTCGGTCTCGGGGCCGGCGGCGTCGAGGTACTCGAGGACGGGGACCCAGATCGGGCGGACGAAGGCGCCGGTGCGCGGGATGACGTCGCCGTCCTCGAGCAGGACGCCGGTCATCTCCGCGCGCTCGCCGGCGAGGTCTGCGACAGGGCGGCGCTCGACGCGGATGCCGATCGAGCCGAGCAGGGACTCGTCGGCGTCGCTGACGACTCCGATGCCGTTGGTGAAGACGATTAGATCGGTCGACCACTGCGAGAGGAGCATGGCGCGCTCGGCGAGGTCGGAGGTCTCTCCGATCAGGGCGAGGGGCTCCCCCGCCTTCTCGTAGCCGTCGCACTCCATGCAGCTGTGCACGGCGGTGCCGTAGTAGGCGCGGAGGCTGGGCAGGCGGGGCAGCTTCTCACTGAGGCCCGCGGCGACGACCACGGCGGTGGCCACGACGGCGCGGTTCGCGGCTCCGCGCACGCCGCGTGCGGAGACGAGGAACTCGCCTCCGGAGCGCTCGACCGAGGTCACCAGGGCGTTGTGCACCTCAGCGGCCTCGTAGCTCTCGACCTCCTCGCGGCCGAGGCGGCGGAGCTCGAGCGGAGAGACTCCGTCGCGGGTCAGGAAGCCGTGCGAGTGCAGCGTCGCGGCGTTCCGCGGACGGTTGCTGTCGAGCAGCAGGACGCTGCGACGGGCGCGCGCCAGGTTGAGCGCGGCCGACAGTCCGGCCGGGCCCGCGCCGATCACGACGACGTCATAATCGCGACCTCCCACCGCCTCGGCCATGCTCAGGCCGGTCCGGCGGAGGCGGAGGTGCGGTCGGCGAGGCGCGAGAGGCGCGCGAGCGACTCCGCCTTGCCCAGGATCTCCATCGACTCGAACAGCGGGGGCGAGACGCGGCGACCCGAGATCGCGGTGCGCAGCGGTCCGTAGGCGATGCGGGGCTTGAGCCCGAGGCCCTCGATCAGGGCCGAGGCGAGCGCGGCCTGGATCGAGGCGGTCAGCCACTCCCCCTCCGGCACCGCGGACAGCGCCTCGATCGACGCGGCGAGCACGTCGCCGGCGTTCGCGGGGAGGCCCTTGAGGGCGTCCTCGTCGTAGGACAGCGCCTCGGCGGTGGTGAAGAGGAAGCCGAGCATGCCGGGCGCCTCGCCGAGCAGGCCGATGCGCTCCTGGACGAGCGGCGCGGCGGCGTCGAGCACCGCGCGCTGCGACGGAGTCGGCTCGCCGTCGAGCACGCCCGCGGCGACCAGGTACGGCACGGTGCGCTCGGTGAAGTCGTCGACGGCGAGCAGACGGATGTGGTCGCCGTTGATCGACTCGGCCTTCTTGAGGTCGAAGCGCGCGGGGTTGGGGTTCACGTCGGCGACGTCGAAGGCGGCGATCATCTCGTCGATCGAGAAGACGTCGCGGTCGTGGGTCAGCGACCAGCCCAGCAGCGCGAGGTAGTTGACCAGGCCCTCAGGGATGAAGCCTCGGTCGCGGTGGTGGAACAGGTTGGAGGAGGGGTCGCGCTTCGAGAGCTTCTTGTTGCCCTCGCCCATGACGTACGGGAGGTGGCCGAAGCGCGGCACGAAGGTGGTCACTCCGATGTCGATCAGCGCGTGGTACAGCGCGATCTGCCGGGCGGTGGAGGGCAGGATGTCCTCGCCGCGGAGCACGTGCGTGATCTGCATGATCGCGTCGTCGACCGGGTTCACCAGCGTGTAGAGCGGCTGGCCGTTGGGGCGCACGACGACGAAGTCGCTGAAGGAGCCGGCCGGGAAGGTGATCTCGCCGCGGACCAGGTCGTCGAAGGAGAGATCGGCGTCGGGGACCCGCAGACGCAGTGCGGGGCTGCGGCCCTCGGCACGGAACGCGGCGCGCTGCTCCTCGGTGAGACCGCGGTCGAAGTTGTCGTAGCCGTGCTGCTTGGCGCGGCCCGCGGCCTCGTTCCGGGCGTCGATCTCCTCGGCGGTGGAGTAGCTCTCGTAGAGATGGCCCGAGGCGAGAAGACGCTGGATCACGTCGAGGTACACGTCGCTGCGCTCGGACTGGCGGTACGGACCGTGCGGGCCGCCCACTCCGACGCCCTCGTCCCAGTCGAGCTTCAGCCAGCGCAGCGCGTCGACGATCTGCTCGTAGCTCTCCTCGCTGTCACGCGCCGCGTCGGTGTCCTCGATGCGGAAGACGAAGGTGCCCCCCGTGTGCCGCGCGTACGCCCAGTTGAACAGGGCGGTGCGGATGAGGCCGACGTGCGGCGTCCCGGTCGGGGACGGGCAGAAGCGGACGCGCACGTCGCTCCCGGTCGCGGTCGTGAACGGGTGCGCCGCTGCGGCGCGATCGGAGGGCGGGGTGAGCTCAGACATACGCCCGCGATTCTAGCCGCGGAGCGCGCAGTGCCGTCGGGCTGGACAAGGGGCGTTCCGGGGGTGCGGACTCCGCGCGGACGCCGGTTCAGGGGCCCTCCGCACTGCCGTACGGACGGGATCCTCCGCGGATCGACCGCATGACCGCGCTCCCACGCCCTTTATCGCGAAGCAGTGCTCCGCGTCAACGGACTCGTCTTCTCCGAGGAGCAGTGGTGCTCTGTGCAGAGCGCTTCTCCGGGGCCGCTCGATGAGGAGCGCACCGCATCCGCCATGCCCCGGGCCTCGCGCCAGCACGCCCGGAAAGGGGATTCGGATGAGCACGACCGTCGCCATGTCGCGCGCCACCGCCGCGATGGATCCGGCACGCGAGGAGAAGGACGCTCGCACCCTCTCGCTGTTCCGCGCGGCCGCCGAGGCCACGGGCGCCGAGGGCGACCGCATCCGCGAGCGCATCGTGCTCGACCACCTGGGACTCGCCGAGGCCATGGCCCGCCGCGTCTCGCGCGGAGGCGGTGCCGGCGGCGACTGGGCGGACCTGCGCCAGGTCGCCTACGTCGGCCTCGTCAAGGCCGCCCGCCGCTTCGCTCCCGAGCGCGGCGACAGCTTCGCGGCCTTCGCCGTGCCCACGATCACCGGCGAGCTCAAGCGCCACCTGCGGGACCTGGGCTGGATGGTCCGCCCGCCGCGCAGCGTGCAGGAGCTGCACCGCCGCTCCGGGGTCGTCGCGGAGGAGCTCTCGCAGGAGCTCGGTCGGCACCCGTCCGACCACGAGATCGCTCTGCGGCTCGGCGTCGACGCCGCCGAGGTCGCCGATGCCCGCTCGGCCGGTCATCCGCTCTCCCTCGACGAGACGGTCGGCACGGGCGGCGACGGAGGAGTGCGGCTCGGCGAGACGCTCGGCGGCGACGACGAGAACCTCGCGGCGATCGACCGCCGGCACGGCCTCGCCACGGCCCTCGCGGAGCTCGAGGACGCGCAGCGCGAGCTGCTGCGCATGCGCTTCGTCGAGGAGATGACCCAGCAGCAGATCGCGGAGGCGCTCGGCACGACGCAGATGCAGGTCTCGCGCCTGCAGCGCCGGATCCTCGCGCAGCTGGCCGACCGGCTGGGCGCACCCTCGCGCTCGCATCAGCCGCGCTCCCCCCGTACCCGCGTCGCCGTGGTCACGCCCGTCCGGCAGGCACCCCGCCTGCGGTCCGCCTGAGGTGCGCCTCGGCGCGCGAGGGCAGCGAGACGAGGGCGTCCAGGACGTCCTCGGTCTGCACGGCCAGGAGGGCCGGGTCCGGCTCGGACGAGAAGACGTCGCCCTTGCGGAGCGACGCGTCGGTCAGCACGATGTGCGGTCCGCTGACGGGCGGGCCCCAGGCCTCGGGCGGTGCCGGGCCGAAGATCACGACCGAGGGGATGCCGTAAGCCGAGGCGAGGTGAGCGGCTCCGGTGTCGACGGTGACCAGCGTCTCGGCGGCGGCGACCACCGCGGCGAACTCGACCAGGTCGACCTCCCCGGCCAGCACCTCCCCGGTGCCGGCGAGCTCGGCGACGCGACGGGCGCGGTCGGCCTCGTTCGCGCCTCCGGTGTAGACGACGCGGTGCCCCTGGCCGGCGAGCGAGCGGGCGACCGCGGCGAAGCGCGCCTCGGGCCACTCGCGCGAGCCGTAGAAGGCGCCGATGTGCACGACGGCGGCGCCGTCGACGCGAGGAGCGACCTCGGGGACCGCGATGGCGACGTCCTCGGGATCGGCGTCGAGGCCGATCGAGTTCACCAGGCGGGCCCAGCGCGCGCGCTCGAGCTCGCCGTCGATCCACAGCGGGCGCGGGTCGTCGTGGCTCGCGTCGGGATCGAGCGCCGGCACGCGGAACTCGAGCGTGCGCTCGGGCTCGATCTCGGCGAGGCGCAGCCGCGACTCCGGACCGTTGCCGTGCAGGTTGACGCCGAGCTCGACGCGGCCGGCGGCCATCGGCAGCGGATCGTCGAGACCGTGCAGGGTGGGCACCAGGGCGTCCAGCCCCTCGATCAGGTCGACGATCGGCTCGAGCCAGGGCGTCGTGGCGAGGATCAGCCGGTGCTCGGGGAAGCCGCGGCGCAGCGCCTTGAGCGCCGGCACCGCCACGAGGATGTCGCCGAGCTTGAGCGCGCGGAGCGCGAGGACCTCCGGGGTGCCGTCCGGTTCGGTGAGAGCGCGCACGGCGCCTCCTTCCTGTCGGAGGTCCCGTACCCCGTCGCCGGACGCTCAGACGCACGCGCCCCGATCCCGACGCGCCCGAGCGGCACCACTTCTCCTTGGCACCGTTTACGAGGAGGAGAAGCAGGGTACGAGAACGGTGTGACCGATCCGATGCACCCGCGCGAGCAGCGCGGCACCGCCGAGCTCGAGCGGACCCCGCGACTGCGCGGGATCCTCTTCGACCGCGATGCCACGCTCGTGGTCGACGTGCCCTACAACGGCGACCCCGACCGGGTCGAGCCGATGCCGACCGCCCTCGACGCCGTCGAGCGCGCGCGCGAGGCGGGGCTCGCGATCGGAGTCGTCACCAACCAGTCCGGCATCGCCCGCGGCATCATCGACCGGTCGCAGGCCGACGCGGTGAACCGGCGGGTCGACGAGCTCTTCGGCGGCTTCGACGTCTGGATGCTCTGCCCGCACGGACCCGAGGACGGCTGCGACTGCCGCAAGCCCGCGCCCGGGATGGTGCTGGGCGCGGCGGCGGCTCTCGGGCTGCCCGCCGACTCCCTCGCCGTCATCGGCGACATCGGCGCCGACGTGGGCGCGGCGGCCAACGCGGGCGCGCGGGGCGTGCTCGTCCCCACTCCGATCACGCGGGCCGAGGAGGTGGCGGCCGCGGCGTTCCGCGCCGACACGCTCCTCGAGGCGGTCGAGCTGCTCCTGGCGATGCAGCCGGACCCGTCCGAGGAGGGCGCCGCATGACCCGCCGCGTCCTCGTCGCCCGCCTCGACAGCGCGGGCGACGTGCTCCTCTGCGGCCCCGCCGTCCGCGCGATCGCCGCGGACGCGGAGGTGCTGCTGCTCGCGGGGCCCCAGGGTGCGCCCGCCGCGGCGCTGCTGCCCGGCCCGACGAGCGTCCGCACCTGGTGGTGCCCGTGGATCGGCGACGCCTCGCGCCCGGTCGACGCCGCGCTCGTGGCGGAACTGCAGGCGATCGTCGAGGAGTTCGCTCCCGACGAGGCCGTGATCCTGACCTCCTTCCACCAGTCGCCGCTGCCGCTCGCGCTGCTGCTGCGCCTCGCGGGTGTCGCGCGGATCAGCGGCGCCTCCGTCGACTTCGCCGGCGCCCTGCTCGATGTGCGGCTGGTTCCGGGCGAGACCCTCGAGGAGGACCAGCCGGAACCGGAGCGCGCCCTCGCCATCGCCGCCGCGGCCGGCTTCGCGCTGCCCGAGGGCGACGACGGACGCCTGCGCGTGCACCGCGAGGGCTCGCTGCCGGCCGCGCTCGAGGGAGTGGGCCCCTACGTCGTCGTGCACCCCGGAGCGGCGGTGCCGGCGCGCGCCTGGCCCGCGGAGAACGCGGCCCGCGCCGTCGAGCTGCTCGCGGACGAGGGCTTCGCCGTCGCGGTCACGGGCGGTCCCGGCGAGCGCGCGCTCACGGCCGAGGTCGCGGGCAGCCGCGGCATCGACCTGGGCGGCGCGACCGACTTCGCCGGTGCCGCCGAGGTGCTCGCCCGCGCCGAGGTCGTCGTCAGCGGCAACACCGGTCCGGCGCACCTCGCCGCGGCCGTCGGCACTCCGGTCGTCAGCCTCTTCGCCCCGGTCGTCCCCGCGATCCGTTGGGCGCCCTACGGCGTGCCCGTGGAGCTGCTGGGCGATCAGGGCGCCGCGTGCGCCGGCTCCCGCGCCCGGGTCTGCCCGGTGCCCGGCCACCCCTGTCTGGCGGGGGTGAGCGCCGAGGAGGCGGTCGCCGCCGTCCTGCGACTCCGCGCCCTCGGGCGCTCCACCACGACCACGACGGAGGCGATGGCATGAGGATCCTCCTCTGGCACGTGCACGGCGGCTGGGCGGACGCGTTCGTCCGCGGCGACCACGAGTACCTGCTCCCCACGACGGCCGCCCGTGACGGCTGGGGCCTGGGCACCGGCGGCCGCGACTGGCCGAACGCGATCGAGATCGCCCCCGAGGATCTGCGCGACGCCGACGTCGACGTCGTGCTCCTGCAGCGCCCCGAGGAGCTCGCCGAAGCGGAGCGACTGCTGGGCCGGCGCCTCGGCCACGACGTGCCCGCCGTCTACGTCGAGCACAACACCCCGCGCGGCGACGCCCCGACCAGTCGGCACCCGCTCGCCGACCGCGACGACCTCCTCCTGGTGCACGTCACGCACTTCAACGCGCTGATGTGGGACACCGGATCGACGCCGACGACGGTGATCGAGCACGGGATCCACGATCCGGGGCCCCTCTACACCGGCGAACTCGCGCACTTCGGAGTCGTGATCAACGAGCCGGTGCGGCGCAACCGCGTCACCGGCACCGACCTGCTGCCCCGCTTCGCCGAGGTCGCGCCGCTCGACGTGTTCGGGATGAAGACCGAGGGCCTGGCCGAGCTGCCGGGCTTCCCGGAGGGCCGGCTCGACGTGCTCGGCGACGTGCGGACGAGCGAGATGCACGCGCAGCTCGCCCGCCGCCGCGTCTACCTCCATCCGTTCCGCTGGACCTCGCTCGGCCTCGCGCTGCTCGAGGCGATGCACCTGGGCATGCCCGTGATCGCGCTCGAGACGACCGAGGCGGGCCGCGCCGTGCCGCCCGGCGCGGGAGCGGTCTCGAACGACCTCGACGAGCTCGTCGCCGCCGCTCGCGAGCTGATCGCGGATCCGGAGCGCGCCGCCGCCGCCGGGGCGATCGCCCGCGAGAGCGTCCTCGAGCGCTACGGCCTCGCCCGGTTCCACCGGGACTGGGACGAGGTCCTCTCCGATCGTCCGCGCCGCACCGGCCGGACCCTCACCGCCGCAGGGACCCGAGGAGGGAGCACCCGATGACGCACACGACCACCACCCGACCGCTCGCGATCGCGATGGTCTCGGAGCACGCCAGCCCGCTGGCGACGCTCGGAGGCGTCGATGCCGGCGGCCAGAACGTGCACGTCGCGGCCCTCGCCGACGCGCTCGCTCGCCGCGGCCACCGCGTCACCGTGTACACCCGGCGCGACGACCCCTCGCTCCCCCGCCGCGTCCCGTTCACCTCCGGAGTCGAGGTCGTGCACATCGACGCCGGCCCGGCCGCGAAGGTGTCCAAGGACGATCTGCTCCCCTACATGGGCGACTTCGCCGTCGACCTCGCGAACGACTGGCTCGACTCCCGCCCCGACCTCGTGCACAGCCACTTCTGGATGTCCGGGGTCGCCGCGCTCGACGCCTCCGAGCGGGTGGAGCGCGCGACGGGCCGCCGCGTGCCCGTGTTCCACACCTTCCACGCGCTCGGAGTGGTCAAGCGCCGCCAGCAGGGCGCGCTCGACACGAGCCCCGAGGAGCGCGCCTGGCTCGAGCCCGGAGTCGGCCAGCGCGCCGACGGCATCGTCGCGACCTGCTCCGACGAGGCGTTCGAGCTCAAGGGCCTCGGCGTGCCGACGAGCAGCATCTCGGTCGTGCCCTGCGGAGTGGACCTGGAACGCTTCTCCCCCGACGGACCCGTGGCCGAGAAGACCCGTCCGATCCGGCTCATGAGCATCGGGCGCCTCGTGCCCCGCAAGGGCATGGGCCACGCGATCGAGGCGCTCGCCCGCCTGGTCGACGACGGGCACGACGCCGAGCTCGTCATCGTCGGCGGCTCGGGCTCGGGCGACGCCCTCGCAGCCGACCCCGAGTACCAGCGCCTGCACGGCGTCGCCGAGGGCCTCGGAGTCGCGGACCGCGTCCACCTCGTGGGCCAGCTCTCGCAGACCGAGATGCCCGCGACGCTCCGCTCGGCCGACATCGTCGTCTGCGCCCCCTGGTACGAGCCGTTCGGCATCGTGCCGCTGGAGGCGATGGCGTGCGGCCGGCCGGTCGTCGCGTCCTCGGTCGGCGGGCTCATCGACACCGTCGTCGAGGACGTCACCGGCGTGCACGTGCCGCCCCGCGACCCGGCGGCCCTCGCCGCCGCCCTCGCCGCTCTGATCGCCGACCCCGAGCGCGCCCGCGCCTACGGAGCCGCGGGACGCGAGCGCGTCGAGTCGCGCTACTCCTGGGACCGCGTCGCCGCGGACACCGAGCGCGCGTACCTCACCACCCTCGCCGGACTCGGCGACGGGGAGGCCGTCCTGACCGGCGCTCCCCGCAGCTCCCACTCCTCGAAGACCCGGAAGGCGGCCCCCCGACGATGAGCATCGACACCGTGCTGGACACCCCGACGGACGCCGCCCGGCGGATCGTCGACGACCACATCTCCCGCTCGCTCGACGTCGTCGCGCAGCTGGAGCGCCACTCCGAGCAGATCGTCGCCTGGGGCGTCGAGCTCGCCGACCGCCTGCACTCGGGCGCCCGGCTGCTCGCGGCCGGCAACGGCGGCTCCGCGGCCGAGGCGCAGCACCTGACGGCCGAGCTGGTCGGCCGCTTCGACGGCGACCGCGTGCCGTTCTCGGCGATCTCGCTGCACGCCGAGACGTCCAGCCTCACCGCGATCGGCAACGACTACGGCTTCGACCACGTCTTCGCCCGCCAGGTCACGGCTCACGCGCGCTCCGGCGATGTGGTCGTGCTGCTATCGACCAGCGGGCGCAGCGCCAACCTGCTGCACGCCGCCGAGGCGGCCCGCGCCGCAGGAGCCCGCACCTGGGCGCTCACCGGGGACGGTCCTAACCCGTTGACCGACGCGTGCGACGAGGCGATCGCCCTGGAGGGCCACGGCTCGAACGTGCAGGAGGCGCAGCTCGTGCTCGTGCACGCGCTCTGCCGGGCCTTCGAGCACCGCATCCGCGCCCGCACGGGAGCCGCCGCGTGAGCCCGCGCCTGCGGATCGCCGTGGTCGGCGACGTGATGCTCGACGTCGACCTCTCGGGGCCCGCCGAGCGGCTGAGCCCCGACGCGCCCGTTCCCGTCGTCGACGTCTCGACTCGCGGCGTCCGCGCCGGCGGAGCCGGGCTCGTGGCGCGGATGCTCGCCCGCGACGGGCACGACGTCACCCTCGTGACGGCGCTGGCCGACGACTCCGACGCCGACGTGGCGGAGCTGCGCGCGGCGCTGGACGGGATCCACGTGGTCGCCGGCCCGTCGGGAGCACCGACTCCGGTGAAGACGCGCGTCGCCGCCTCGGGGCAGGCCGTCGTGCGCTTCGACCGCGGCTGCGAGCGCCCGCCGGTCCCGGCCGTCACCGACGGCATGCTGGCGGCGCTGCAGGACGTCGACGCCGTCGTCGTCGCCGACTACGGCCGCCGCCTCACCGAGGACGGGTCGCTGCGCGCGGCGCTCGACGCCCTCACCGTGCCGCTCGTCTGGGATCCGCATCCCCGCGGCACCGCGCCCGTCGCCGGCACTGCGCTCGCGACTCCGAACCTCGCCGAGGCGACCGCGTTCTCGCAGGCGACGGGCCGCGGAGTCACGCTCGCCGAGACCGCCGCGACCACCCTGCTCGAGCGCTGGGGCTGCGCCGCCGTCGCCGTGACCATGGGCGGGAGCGGTGCGCTCGTGCGCTCGCGCGGCGCAGGCGTGCCCGTCGTCGTGCCCGCCGCCTCCGTGCCGCCGACCGACCCGTGCGGAGCGGGCGACCGGTTCGCAGCGTCGGCCGCGGTGGCCCTCGCCTCGGGCGCGTCCGCCTCGGAGGCGGTGAACGCGGCCGTCTCGGACGCCGGCGCCTACCTCCTCGCGGGCGGGGTCGCCTCGCTCGCGGCTCCCGCCGACACCGCGGTCCTGCACGGCGCCGGCGTCGACGCTCTGCGCGTCGCCGAGGCCGTCCGTGGCTCCGGAGGCACGGTCGTCGCGACCGGCGGCTGCTTCGACCTGCTGCACGCGGGACACGCCCGCACGCTCTCGGCGGCCCGGGCGCTGGGCGACTGCCTGATCGTCTGCCTGAACTCCGACGACTCGGTCCGCCGCCTCAAGGGCGCGTCGCGGCCGATCATCCCCGAGGACGACCGGGTCGACCTGCTGCTCGCGCTCGAATGCGTCGACGCGGTGCTCGTCTTCGGCGAGGACACCCCCGACGAGGCGCTGCGCCGCATCCGCCCCGACGTCTGGGTGAAGGGCGGCGACTACTCCGCCGAGTCCCTCCCCGAGACCGCGACCGTCGCCGAGTGGGGCGGGCGCGTGCTCACCGTGCCGTACCACCCGGGCCGCTCGACCACCCACCTCGCCGCGGCGCTCGCCCGCGTCGGCTGACCTCACCACTCCCGCCCCGCGACGGCGAGCCACCCGCGACCCGTCGCACCGTCACCCAGAAGGACATCATGAGTCTCACCCCCACCCCCATCGGCCGCGTCCTGATCACCGGAGGAGCCTCCGGCCTCGGCGCCGCCGTCGCGGCCGCCGTCACCGCCGCGGGCGGCACGCCGATCGTGCTCGACCGCGACGTCTCGAGCGTGGCCGAGGGCGTCGCCGCCTACCAGGTGGACGTCGCGAAGACCCGCGAGGCCGAGAAGGCCGTCGTCGACATCGCCCGCGAGCACGGCGGACTCGACGCCGTCGTCACCGCCGCCGGGATCGACCGCTGCGGCCGCCTCGTCGACGTCGACCCGGAGGAGTGGGAGCGCGTCATCTCGGTCAACCTCCTCGGCACCGCCGCGGTGGTCCGGGCGGCGCTGCCGTTCCTGACCGAGACCCACGGCCGCGTCGTCACCGTCGCCTCCTCGCTCGCGATCAAGGCCGTCTCGGACGCGACCGCCTACTGCGCGTCGAAGTTCGGCGTGCTCGGCTTCACCCGCGCCCTCGCCGCCGAGACCAAGGGCGAGATCGGCGTCACGACGCTCATCCCCTCGGGCATGAAGACGCGCTTCTTCGACGACCGCGACGCGCAGTACAAGCCGGGCCCCGACGCCCTGCTCAACGAGCCCGAGAACGTGGCGAACGCCGTCATGTTCGTCCTCGGCCAGCCGCAGGGCTGCGAGGTGCGCGAGCTCGTCATCACGCACGAGGAGGAGCCGTCCTGGCCGTGAGCCGCCTGATCCCCTAGGGATCGACTCCGCGAGATGCCACTCCGGTCCGCGACACGCCGTCGCGGGCGTACCGGAGTGGCATCTCGCGTCTCAGCGGGTGGCGGCGAGCACCTCGCGCACGTCCTCCAGGACAGCCTCGATCCGCACGTCCGCCACGAACGACGGGTCGTGCTCGCAGCGCGGAGCCGTCCAGCCGACCTGCGTCGTGTCGCGACCGCAGACCGGGCACGCGGTGGTCCAGCTGAGCTGCACGCGGTGGCGCTGCCGGCCCAGCGGTGCCGCGTTGATCGCATTGCCCACCCAGAAGACGCCGACGGTGGGGGCACCGACCGCAGCGGCGAGGTGGCGGGGGCCGCTGTCGTTGCCGAGCACGAGGTCGGCGAGCGAGAGCAGCGGAGCGAGGTCGCGCAGCTCCACGCGTCCCGCCCACGACTCGGCGCCGGGCGCCCCCGCGGCGATCGCGTCGGCGGCGGGCACGTCGGAGTCGTCGCCGACGACGAGCACGCGCGCTCCGTCCTCGAGCAGGGCCCGGGCCACCGCGGCGAACGACTCGGACGGCCAGCGGCGACGCGGATCCGTCGCCCCCGGGTGGATCAGCACGAGCGGACCGCCGCCGCCCAGCGTCGCCGCGAGCCGGTCGCGGCGCTCGACGTCGACGCGCAGCTCCGGCTCCAGCCGGACTGCCGGCGCCCCGGCGAGACCGACGACCTCGAGCGCGCGCAGCATCTCGTGCTGGTAGTAGACGTAGGGGATCATGCGCTCGAGCTCGGCGGCGTCGGGTGTGCGGGAGCCGACGGTGTGGCGCGCGCCCAGTCGCTGCAGGAACGGGTTGGAGTAGCGCCCGCCGCCGTGCAGCTGCACGGCGAGGTCGAAGGAGCGCGCGCGCATCCGAGCGGTGAAGTCCTCGACGACCCGCGGGTCCTCGCCCTGGCCGTCGCGGACGCCCTGCGCCACGGGCAGCACCTCCACGTCGGAGACGGGCGACACTCCGCCCTCTAGCAGGACGCGGTGGGCGGGAGTGCCGAGCAGGGTGATCTCGGCTCCCGGGTAGGCGGCGGCCAGCGCATCCACGGCGGGCAGCGCGAACAGCAGATCGCCGAGGCCGCCGCCGCGGAGCACGGCGATCCTCTCGACTCCGTCGAAGCGCTCTCGGAGGGGGGCGATGGCGACCACGGGGTGTTCCTCTCGGTGGTGCGGAGCCGGAGGGCCGGATCCGGGGAAGGTGCACTCCTCCCCTTCCCCGGACGGCCCGATCCGAAACGCCCGCGACCGGAGTCGACCCCGCGGGGTCAGCGGCGCGCGCCCGAGCGGCCGGCGAAGCGGGTGTAGACGAGCAGCACGATGATCGCGCCGATGACCGAGCCGATGATGCCGGCCGGCTGCAGGAATCCGTCGCCGGCGTCCTGCCCGAAGATCAGGAAGCCGAGGAACCCGCCGACGAACGAGCCGACGATGCCGAGCACGATGGTCATGAGGATGCTGATGCTCTGCCGTCCGGGGACGAGGAGGCGCGCCAGCGCTCCGGCGATGAGACCGACGACGACGATGCTGATGATGAGACCGATCACGATGGTCACCTTCCGTTGGGCGGACCGGGTCCGCGTGTCAGCCCTGCTGGTGCGGGGCCTGAGGCAAAGGTTCCACCCGCAGGGAGGCTGCGGTACACCCCTGGGGGTGTGGTCTCCGCTCGCCGGGGTGCGGTAGCGTCCGACCCATGTCCCGGACCGCGCCCCTCACCGTCGCGCTGGTCGACGACTACGACGTGGTGCTCACCGGCCTCGCGCACATGTTCGACCACTACCGCCACCGCGTGCTGGTCGCCGAGATCGACGCCAACGCGACACTGTCCGACACGATCGATGTCGTGCTCTACGACTCGTTCGCGCAACCGGAGTCGGACCACGACGAGATCGCGGGCCTCGTGAGGAACCCGCGCGCCCGCCACGTCGTCGTCTACACCTGGAACTTCGCGCCGACCCTCGTCGCCGACGCACTCGAGCAGGGCGTGCACGGCTACCTCTCCAAGACGCTGCCCGCCCGCGACCTCGTCGCCGCCCTCGAGCGGGTCGCCGCGGGCGAGATCGTCGTCAGCGATCCTCCGCAGCGGGCCGGAGCCGCGCCCGGGCTCGACTGGCCGGGCCGGCACGAGGGCATCACCGACCGCGAGTCCGAGATTCTCGCGCTCATCACGCAGGGCAAGAGCAACGCCGACGTCGCCGCGCTCACCTATCTCAGCCCCAACACGGTCAAGTCCTACATCCGGAGCGTCTACGGGAAGATCGGAGCGACGAGTCGCACGCAGGCCGTGCTCTGGGGCGTCGACCACGGCTTCACGCCGGATCACCACCGCATCGACCACTGGCTCGGCGGGCCCTGAGCCGCCTCAGCGCCGTGTGCCCGCTTCAGCGCCCTCCGCGCAGCGTCTCGAGCGGGTACTCCCCGAACCGCTGCAGGTACGCGCCGGCGAACCGGCCCGGGTTGAGGAACCCCCAGCGCGCCGAGACCGCGGCGATCGTCGTCGTGTCCGGATCCGCGTGCCGCAGCTCGTCGCGCGCCCGGTCGAGCCGGACGTCGCGGAGGTAGCCGAGCGGGGTCCGGCCGAAGTGCCGCCGGAACGCGAGCTGCAGCGCGCGCGGAGTGAGCGCCGCCGCTGTCGCGATGTCGCTGAGCGAGATCGGCGACGAGGCGAAGGCGTGCACGAACTCGGCCGCTCGGAGGAGGTGGGCGTTGCTCGGCCGGAGCACATCGGCCGGGACGGCGACCGGGCGGTGCGGGAACGCCGCGAGGAGCCGGAGCGCGACTCCGCGGTCGGCCTCGGCCAGCTGCAGTGCCGACGCGCGGGAGGCGAGCAGCCCGGACAGGTCGCGCACCGCATCCCACCAGGCGTCGACATCGGCGGGTCGGGGCACCGCGCGGTGGTCGAAGACCAGCGGGGCCGGATCGGCGCCCGTCGACTCCGCGGCGACTCCCTCGAGGAACCCGCCGTCCACGTGCACGAGGCGCTGGTCGTACTCGCCGAAGTCGAACTCGAACGGGCGTCCCGTGGGGAACACGGCCGGGCGTGCGCGCAGGAGCGGCGTCTCGTCACGGCCGACGTCCATCACTCCGCGGCCCGCCTGGAGCCACGAGACGACGTACTCCCCCTGCGGGGCGATCTCGCCGCGGATGGAGCCGCGGAAGGTCGAGGTGCGGATGCTGACCCGCTCGTCGCCCAGCGCGGTGTAGCGGAAGAAGAAGGAGTCGGGCAGCGGCTCCGCCCGGAACCGCGTGCCGTGGTACCCGTCCGAGTAGAAGGCGATCGCCTCGTCGACCCGGCGGCTCGCGTGCTCGAAGCCGGACACCGCCGGCAGTGCCGCACTCATCACTCGAGTCTGCCAGCGGGCGGCTCGGCGATCGACAGCAGAACCCCGTGTTCCCTCGCCGCTCGCCTTAATCCTTCGTATACTAACCTTTATGGCACGAAGGAAGAACGACGGCTCCTCGAAGCGCACGCCGAACCCGATGAACCCCTTCGACGGCAAGCCGGGCCTCTACAACCGGATCAACCGCGCGATCTACTCCTTCACCGGCCCCGCCCACGTCGGCATCGGCCGCCCGGAGGAGCCGTACGTCGCCCCCGCGGACCCCGTCTGCCCGCTCTGCGGCCGCCTGATGGCGCAGCACTCGATCGACCGCTCCGGCGAGCGCACGCAGCTGCACTGCCCGCGCGACTGAGCGCCGGTTCCCTCCTCCTTCTCCAGAAGTTGCGGTGAGCGCGCGCCGTTACCGCAACTTCTGCGGAAGCAGCACGGACGACGTCCGGCCCGCGCCTCAGCCACCCACGCGCGTGTTCTTGGTTCCTCAGTAGTTGCGGTGAGCGCGCGCCGATACCGCAACTTCTGCGGAAGCAGCGCCCCGCTCACCCCTCGCGCAGCCGCCGCCGGTTCACCTTCCCCGCGTCGCTGCGCAGCGGCTCCCGCTGCAGCCGCAGGGCACGCGGCGTCCGCGCCCGCCCGAGCCGCTCCCGCGCGAACGCGAGGAGCTCCTCCGCCCCCACGTCGGCCCGGTCGATGTCGACCACCGCCTCGATCGCCTGCCCCAGGTCCTCGTCGGGCACGCCGAACGCGACGGCCCCGCGCACGGCCGGATGCTCCTCCAGCACCCGCTCGATCTCGGCCGGGTGGATGCTCACCCCGCCGCGCAGCACGAGGTCGTCGACGCGGTCGAGCACGGTCAGCCGGCCGTCGGCGTCGAGCGACCCGAGGTCGCCGAGCGTGTCCCAGCCGTCCCCGGTCCGCCGCGACTCCCCGCCGAGGTAGCGGTACGCCGGCTCCGCGCCGCGCCGCATCCAGATCGTGCCCGGCCGCCCGACCGGCACCGGAGCCCCGTCCGCGTCGAGGATCCGCACCTCGGTCCCTCCGATCGGCCGACCGACGCTGCCCGGCCGCTCGAGCCACTCGTCGCCGCGGATCATCGTGAGCCCGTTCGACTCGCTCCCGGCGTACACCTCGACCACCGTCCGCGCCCCGACCCACTCGATCAGCCCGCGCTTGTCGGCGGGCGGGCACGGCGAGCCCAGGTGCAGCACCGTCTCGAGCGAGGACACGTCGACGTCGCGGTGCCCCGGCCAGCGCAGCAGCCGATGGATGGTCGTGGGCACCAGCAGCGCCCAGGTCACCCGGTGCTCCTGGATCGCCGCGAGCACCCGCCCCTCGTCGAACCGGGGCAGGATCACGAGCCGCTGGCCCGTCAGCAGCCCGCGGAACGCGTAGGTGAACGTCGCCGAGTGGGTGAGCGGCCCCGCGACCAGCTGCACCCCCTCCCGCGGCAGGAACGCGGCGACCGGCTGCGTCGGATCCATGACGGCGGGCGCGGCGGCGAGCACGATCTTCGGTCGGCCGGTGCTGCCGGAGGAGGCGGGCGCCTTCCACGACGACGCGGCGGCGTCCGGCAGCGGCGCGTCCGGCAGCGCGGGGTCCGGCTCGTGCCCGGCCGGCACCGACGGCACCCCGTCCAGCGCGAAGCCGACCGTCAGCGCCGGCCGCGCGAGGTCGGCGATCTCCGCCCGCTCGCGCGGCGAGAGGTCCCTCGACAGCGGCAGCGGAGTCGCTCCCGCCTTCCAGATCGCCGCGCAGACCACGACGAACTCGGCCGTGTTCGGCAGCGACACCGCGACGAGCGAGTCGTGCGCCACTCCGAGCGCCAGGTACGCGCGGGCGAGCCGCGTGCTCTCGGCCTCGAGCTCGCCGGCGGTGAGGGTGCGGTCGTCCGCGATCACCACGATCCGCTCCGGATCCGCCTCGGCGAGCGCCGTCACGCAGCGCGAGAAGGAGCGGCGCATCAGCTCGCGAGGTGCCGGCGGTAGAGGTCCTCGTGCCGGGCCGCGACGTCGCGCCAGTCGTGCGAGAAGGCGAGCGCCCGGCCGTCGCGCGGTGCCGACCCCTCGAGCGCCGCCGCGAGCGCGGCCCGGATCCCCTCGACGTCCGATCCGTACGCCACCGTGTCGCCGAACACCTCCCGCAGCACCGGCAGATCTCGGGCGACGACGGGCACCCCGGCGGCGAGCGCCTCCATCGCCGCGAGACCGAAGCCCTCCTTGGTCGACACGAAGCCGAGCACCGAGGCACCGGCGACGAGCGGAGCGACCTCCTCCTCGGCCAGAGTGCCCAGCACGACGGGCGACACCCCGAGCTCGCGGGCCCGGCGCTCGAACTCCTCGCGGTAGGGCCGGTAGTCGAAGAGCGTCTCGCCTCCGCCGAAGACGAGCGCGGTGCCCGGAGCGAGGCGGGCGTGCGCCTCGAGCAGGTCGATGCTGCCCTTGCGCGGCTCGATGCCGCCGAGGGCGAGCACGTACGGGCCAAGCCGGGCGCGCCAGGCCAGCGCCGCGTCGCTCCCGGCGGCGCCCACGAACCGCGCCGCGTCCACTCCGTTCGGGATCACCTCCGCTCGCCGTCCCCATCCGGCCGCCACGTCGTCGGCCACCGCCTGCGACACGCAGACGAGCGCCGCCGGGGCGACCAGGGCGCGCTCGTGGCACGCGACGAGCGCCGGAGTCGTGAACTCGTCGAGGTGATGCACCGTGCGCAGCAGTCCGCCGGGGCCCGCGAATCCGGCGTCCAGCGCCGCGTTCGCCGAGATGCAGTCCTGCGCGTGCACGACGTCGGCCTCGCCGCCGAGCGCCGCGGCCATCGCGGCGAGCGAGCGGACGATGCGGTCGCCGACGCTCTCGTCGTCGCGCGCCGCGAACGGCACGACCCGCACCCGCACCGCCGGCGCGACCGGCCGGAAGAACGCGTCGTCGCCCCCGCGCCCGAGCGTCCACACCGTCACCTCGTGGCCGCGGCCGGCGAGCGCCTCCGCGAGGGCGAGGGTGTGCACGACTCCCCCGCGCGGCCGGGTCGAGTACGTCAGCAGCGCGATCCGCACGCCGTCAGCCCTCGTCGGCCGCGAGCCGCACGCCGGGGTGGTAGCTGTGCTCCGCCCGATCGCGGAGGTGGTCCATGCTGCGGCGGGCCCGGGCGACGGAGGCGGCGACGTCGTCCGTCGCGGTCGCGAGCCCGCCCTTCGCCCAGGTCTTCGCCACGATCTCGCCCGCCGGATCGACGACCTTCGCCTGGCCGAGGAAGCGCAGCCCGCCCAGCACCCCGGTCTGGTTCGAGGACACGAGGTACACCTGGTTCTCGGCCGCCCGCGCGCAGTCGTAGAGGTCGAACAGGT
Organism: Rathayibacter caricis DSM 15933; assembly: GCF_003044275.1. NCBI lineage: Bacteria > Bacillati > Actinomycetota > Actinomycetes > Micrococcales > Microbacteriaceae > Rathayibacter > Rathayibacter caricis. The sequence continues at coordinate 3,529,780 of NZ_PZPL01000001.1, forward strand.
GCGCCTGGCGGTCGTTGCGGATGCGGTCGGAACGGTCGGTCACGCTGGCGGGCCACGCGCTCAGGCAGCAGAGGATCTCGGCCCCGTCCAGCGCGAGCGAGCGCGCCGACTCCGGGAACGTCTTGTCGAAGTCGATCATCATGCCGATCCGCCCGACCGGGCTGTCGAAGGCGCCGAAGCGGTCGCCCGGCGCGTACACCCGCGACTCCCCCAGCGGCAGGTGGACCTTCCGGTGCGTGCCGATGACCTCACCGCCCTGCACGCAGACGGCGGAGTTGTAGCGCCGCGCCTCCCCGCCCTCGAGGGCCCGCTCGGCGATGCCGAAGCAGACCGTCATGTCGCCGGCCATCTCGGCGACCGCCGCCACCTCCGGCCCGTCCACCTCGACCGCCTCCGGCAGATCGTCCGGACCCGGGTGGTGCAGGTCGAGCAGGTAGCCGCCGAGCGTGGCGTCGGGGAGCACGAGCAGGTCGATCCCGCGCTCGCGGGCGCTGGCGATCATCCCGGGCAGCTTCACGAGGGTCCGCTCGAGGTCGCGGCCGAAGTGCGCCGCGACGGCGGCCATGGTGATCGTCGTCATGGTCCTCTTCCCGGCGACCGGCCCCGCGACCGGTGGGCGTCACCGTACCGCGGTGCTCTCGAGCCGGTCCAGTCGGCGTCCGGAGCGCAGCTGCTCCGCGACGTGGCCCGCGTCGCGCGCGATGGCCTCGAAGCGTCCGGAGCCCCAGGTGTGCAGCCAGGGCAGGCCCAGGAAGAAGAGCCCCGGCACGGACGTGGCACCCCGGCGGTGCGTCGGGTGCCCCGCTCCGTCGAAGACGCCGACCTGCACCCAGGAGTAGTCGGAGCGGAAGCCGACCGCCCAGATCACGCTCGTGATCCCGCTCGCCGCGAGGTCGAGCTCCTCGATCTCGCGCTCCGGCCGCCAGACGGGGACGTACCGCGCCTCGGTCGGCGCCGCCACTCCCGAGCGCTCGATGTAGGCGTCGATGTCGTTCTTGATCGACTCCGCCACCGAGTCCGCGTAGTCCAGCGACGCCTCCGCCGTCGGCGCGAAGCGCAGCACCCCGCCGTCGACCTTCTGCAGCCGGCCGTAGAGGTGCATGCCGTCGCGTGCGAAGGCTCGGAGGTCGATGTCTCGGCCGCCGTCGCGGCCGGTCACGTAGTGGTTCGTCGACTCCCGCTTCGAGAGGCCGCCGACCTGCGCGTGCACGGGCACGTCGTAGACGCCCATGTCCGCGAGCCAGGCGACGCAGTCGCGCCCGCGGTAGAAGCGGGCGACCCGCGGAGCCGTGCCGAGCGCCAGGTGCACCTCGCGGCCCTCGAGGAACAGGTCCTCCGCGATCTGCGCGCCCGACTGACCGGAGCCGACGACGAGCACACCGCCCTCGGGCAGGTCGGCCGCCGAGCGGTAGTCGGCCGAGTGCAGCTGCGCGACGGAGTCGGGGATCCGCTGCGCCACGGCCGGCAGCACCGGGCGATGGTAGCCGCCGGTGGCCACGACGACGCGGTCGGCCGTGATCGTGCCGCGCGAGGTGACGACCTCGAACCCGCCGCCCTCGCGCTCGCGCATCCGCAGCACCTCGGTGCCCTCGGCCACCGGCGCGTCGAACGACTCGGCGTAGCGGCGGACCCACACGTGGACCTCGTCGCGCGTCATGAACCCGTCGGGGTCGTCGCCGTCGTACGGGTAGCCGGGCAGACGGCACTGCCAGTTCGGCGTGACCAGCGTGAAGTTGCTCCACCGCCGGTCGAGCCAGTCGTGCGCGATCGTGTCGCGCTCGATCACCAGGTGGTCGATCCCGTCGTCGGTGAGGTGGCGGCTGATCGAGAGGCCGGCCTGGCCCGCTCCGATCACGGCGACCTCGACGTGCCGGCCGTTCTCGAGCGCGGTCACGAGGGCACCGCCGGCGGATCCATGGCCAGCACGCGGACGCGTCCGCCGTCGAAGCGGGCGGCCGCGGCGACGATGTCCGCCTCCTGCTGCATCGCAGAGGTGCAGGCGAAGCCGAACTTCGCGCGGACGCGGTCGCTCGCGATCCGCAGGGCCTCGCTCGAGCGGCCGACGAACTCCTCGAGCGGGTAGCTCTCGCCCGCGGCGAGGAAGTCGTGCATCACCAGGCTCGGCGAGTAGCAGCGCTCCTCGACGCCGTCGGGCCAGCGGACGGAGAAGGTCATCTCAGGCATGGACGAGGCCCCCGCTCCAGACCCGGTCGATGTCGTACGCGTCGGGGCGGCGGTCGCGCAGGTGGAACATGCCGCCGCGCATCGCCTCGAAGGTGCCCTGCACGTCGATCTCGGCGACGGCCATCCCCGAGCCCAGCAGCGTCGTCGCGAGGATGTTGCCGCCCGGATCCACGACCTTCGCGTTGCCGACGTAGCGCAGCGACCCGAACGTGCCCGACTGGTTCGACGCCATCCAGAACACCTGGTTGTCGAGCGCCCGGGCGATGTCGAACTGGTTGAACCGGTAGGTCCAGCGGTCCTCCTGCAGGTTCTCGGCCGTCGCCGTGCGCGCGGCCGGCCACGCCGAGAGCGAGGCGATGATCTCGGCGCCGTCGAGCGCCATCGAGCGCGCCGCCTCCGGGAACGCCTTGTCGTAGCAGATCTGCAGGCCGACGCGGCCGACCGGGGTGTCGTGCACCGCGTAGCCAGGGCCCGGCGAGTACGACATGTGCTCGCCCAGCGGCTGGTGCACCTTGCGATAGCTGCCGTAGATCTGCCCGCCGTCCAGCAGCGCCGCCGCGTTGTACCGCGTCTCGCCGTCCTCGTCGAGCTCGCAGAAGCCGATCGCGACGAGCAGGTCGCCCGCGATCTCCTGCACCCGACGCAGCTCCGGCCCGTCGAGCGAGATCGCCGGCGGCAGGGAGCGCGTGGTGGTGCGGAGAGTGTCGCCGTGGTTGCCGAGCGAGGAGAGGTAGCCGCCGATCGCGGCCTCGGGCAGCGCGAGGAACTCGACGCGCTTCTCCCTCGCCTCGTCGGCGAGCGCCTGGATGAGCGCGTAGTTCTGGTCGAGGTCGCGGGTGAAGTTGGCCGCGACGGATCCGACGACGGTCATCGCGGGCGCCTAGAGGTTGTAGGTGGAGTTGATGATGGCGCCCTTGCGGGCGTAGTGGATGACGGCGTCCTGCACGTCGAGCGGGTGGCACGGGATCGTGCCCTCGATCAGGTCCTCCTCGCGGAGTCCGTGCAGCGCCATGCCGAAGCGGCAGACGAAGACGCGGTTCCCCTCGTCGATGAACGTCTTCAGCGCGTTGTTGATGTTCTGCTCGCCCGGGAAGCCGGAGTCGCCGACCGTGGGGAAGCCGCGGGTCGCCATCGCGTTGATCGTGCCGGGGCCGTAGAAGTAGACGGCCGACTCGAAGCCCTTCCGGGCGGCGCGGGTCGCCTGCAGGATCGCGACGAAGCTGACGGAGGACTCGTGGGCGATGCCGTGCACGAGCGTGAAGTAGGACTGGCCGGGCTCGGCCTGGTAATCGGGGAACACCTTGGTGGAGCCGTAGAGGTTGCTGCCGTTCGGGAGCGACGGGTGCGCGATCTCGGAGCGCGACTTCTCGATGTTGGCGGTGATCTGGTCTTCGATGTCGGACACGGGAACCTCCGGGGTTCGTCGAGTGCCTGCGCCGAGGGGCGCAGGTGCGAGGGGGGACGACCGCGCCTGAGCACGGTGCGAGTCGAGCAAGGACAGGAGAGCCGGTGATGCGGTCGTGCTGTGATGCGGGTGTCGCTCGGGGCGGATCCGGACGAGCGGAGCGACGGGGCCGGGTCGTCGAGGACGCCTCCCGGTACCGATCAGTCAAGGCCGCTCCTGTTTCCGTGTGGTTTCGAGCGGAAGAAGCCTGCGTTACACGACAGCCGTCGCGGATGTAACACGATCGCGTTCCCGATGTCATCGTTCGGAAACACCCGGCGCCTCTAATGGGTGCTCACGGCGACGGACGTCCGCGCCGCGCACCGCTCGACTCGATGCACCGAGGAGCCCCATGACCGATCTGCAGATGCCCCGCCTGCGCACCGCCTCGCACTCCGTCCCGTCCGACTCCGCCGACTCGTCCTGCGGAGCGACTCCGCTGCGCACCCGCGTCGACATCGCCCTGCAGGGCATCCGCGTCGACGCCCCCGTGCACCGCGAGGCGGGAGCCGGCCCGAGCGACGACGGCCACGTCGTGCTCGGCGGCCTCGGCGCCGCGATCCCCGTGAACCCGCGCAGCCCCTACTCCGTCACCAACGGCCGCCTGCTGCTCGACGGCGCCGACATCGGCCTGGACGTCGAGCCGGTGAAGCGCCCGCGCTTCTACGACCTCGCGACCGCCGAGGGCGTCTCGTACGAGAAGATCGCCCGGCTGCACGGCCGCAACATCCTCGCCACCACCGTCGTGCAGACCTGCATGCGCTACGACGAGGCCGAGCGCTGCCGCTTCTGCGCCATCGAGGCGTCCCTGAAGAACGACTCGACCATCGCGGTGAAGACCCCCGCGCAGCTCGCCGAGGTCGCCGAGGCAGCCGCGCGGCTCGACGGCATCCGCCAGATGGTGATGACGACCGGCACTTCCAAGGGCCGCGACCGCGGCGCCCGCCACCTCGCCCGCTGCGTCCGCGCCGTGCTCGAGGCCGTGCCCGGGCTGCCGATCCAGGTGCAGTGCGAACCGCCCGAGGATCTCGCGGCGCTGCAGGAGCTCAAGGACGCCGGCGCCCTCTCGATCGGCATCCACATCGAGTCGATGGACGACGACATCCGCCGCCGCTGGACCCCCGGCAAGGCCCGCGTCTCGACCGAGAAGTACAAGGAGGCGTGGGCGGAGGCCGTGCGGATCTTCGGCCGCAACCAGGTCTCGACCTACCTCCTCGTCGGCCTCGGCGAGGACCCGGACCAGCTCGTGGCGAGCGCCGGCGAGCTGATCGAGATGGGGGTGTACCCGTTCGTCGTCCCGTTCCGCCCCCTGAAGGGCACGCTCGCGACGGAGGTGGACCACGTCCTCCCGCCCGCCGGCTCGCTCCTCGAGACGGTCAGCGAGCAGGTGGCCGCGCTGCTCATCGCCGCCGGCATGCTGTCGTCGGGCCAGAAGGCGGGCTGCGCCGCCTGCGGCGCGTGCGGCGTGCTGAAGACCGCCGGCGCCTGATGGAGCTGTCGATCCTCGAGGGCGTCCGGAGGACCGCTCCGGCCGCCCTGCCGTCGATCGGAGTCGCCGACGCGGCCGACGCCCGCGCCTATCGCGCCCTGCGCCGTGCGGTGTTCGTCGAGGAGCAGCAGCTCTTCGACTCCGACGATCGCGACGCCCTCGACGACGACCCGCGCACCGTCGTGCTCGTCGCCCGCCTCGGCGGCGAGGTCGTCGGCGGGGTGCGCCTCGCGCCCGCGCTCGAGCAGGACCTCGGCTGGTGGACCGGCAGCCGCCTCGTGGTCCGCCGCGACGCCCGCGGAGCGGCCGGGCTGGGTGCCGCCCTCGTGCGCGCCGCGTGCGCCGAGGCGGAGTCGCGCGGAGTGATCCGCTTCGAGGCGACCGTGCAGCGGCAGAACGAGGTCCTCTTCCGCCGCCTCGGCTGGGACCGCCTGGGCACCGCCGACGTCGCGGGCCTGCCCCACGTGCGGATGCGCTGGCCGATCGACCGCTTCGACCGCCTCGCCCGCGCGGCGAAGGCCTCCCTCGGACCGCTGCTCGAGGCGTTCGCCGGTCAGCTCGGCGGCCCCGGCTTCCGCGGCGACGACGGCGCCCCCGTGCCCGGCTCCGACCTGATCGCCGTCTGCGACGCGATCGTCCCCTCGATGGTCGAGCGCGATCCGGAGTGGGCGGGCTGGTGCTCGGTGCTCGTGAACGTGAACGACCTCACCGCCATGGGCGCGGATCCCGTGGGCCTGCTCGACGCGGTCGGCGCCCGCGACGCAGGCTCCGCCGCCCGCATCCTGCGCGGCCTCCGCGCGGCGTCCGAGGCCTGGGGCGTTCCACTGCTCGGCGGGCACACCCAGCTCGGCGTCCCCGCCGCGCTGTCCGTGACAGGGTTGGGCCGGACCTCCCGCCCGGTCCCCGGCTCCGCCCCGCTCGGTCACGAGCTGAGCCTGACCGCCGATCTGAGCGGATCCTGGCGCCCCGGATACGCGGGAGCCCAGTGGGATTCGACCTCCGGTCGCTCCCCCGACGTCCTGCGCTCTCTTGCCGAGAGTGTCGGCGCCTGCGCTCCCGACGGCGCGAAGGACGTCAGCATGGCGGGCCTCGTCGGCACCGTGGGCATGCTCGCCGAGGCGTCCGGCACCGCCGCCGAGCTCGACGTCGCCGCGATCCCCCGCCCCACCGCCGCCGGAGTCGCCGACTGGCTCTCCTGCTTCCCCGGCTTCGCGATGCTCACCGCCGACCGGCCGGGCCGGGGGCGGATGCGCTCCCCGTACGCCGCGACCGCCCCGATCGGCCGCCTCGTCCCGGGCGAGGGCGTCGTCCTCCGCTGGCCGGACGGCGAGACCACCCCCGCGATCGCCTCCGCGGTGACGCACCTCGGCGCGGCCTGAGCGGCTCTGAGGCGCGTCACCGCTCGTCCCCTCTCCACCCTCCCCTGCTCGCCGACTCCCTCCTCCAGAAGTTGCGGGAAACGCGCGCTTCTCCCGCAATATCTGCGGAACCGCGCCGGCCCCTCCTCCCGATCGCCCCCGCCCTTCTCCAGAAGTTGCGGTAAGCGCGCGCCTCTCCCGCAACTTCTGCGGAACCGCGCCCGCCCCTCCTCCCGGGCACCTCCTCCTCCCGGGCGCACTCTCCCTCCTCCAGAAGTTGCGGTAAGCGCGAGCGTGTCCCGCAACTTGTGGTGAACCGGGCGCGACCCTCCTCTCGCTCATCCCTCACCTCTCCAGAAGTCGCGGTAACCGCGCACCTCTCCCGCAACTCCTGCCGAACCGCGCCGCACGACCCGCCTCCCGCGCAACCCCGTCCGGCGATCCCGCGCGCCGTGTCTAGCCGCGGACCCCCGGGGTACCGGACGTGGGCAGACGCGCCCGCCGCCTCCGGCGAGCCTTGGAACGAGAGGTGACCGTGACCATCGACACCGCGACCCCCGCCGACTCCGCCACCGCGGACGACGCCCCCCGCAGCACCACCGACACCGCGACCGCCGCCGTCGCCCGCGCCCGCGCCGCGTTCCCCGGCTGGGCCGCCACCCCGCCCGCCGAGCGCGGGGCCCTCCTCCGCGCCGCCGCGCACCGCGTCGCCGAACGCGAGGAGGAGCTCGCCGCCCTCAACACCGACGAGACCGGCAAGCCCGCAGGGGACGCCCTCGGCGGCGTCCGCGCCGGAGTCGACACGCTCCTCCAGTACGCCGAGCTCGGCCCGCTGCACCGCGGCAAGTCGCTCCGCGGCGGCGCCCTGAACGTCGACCTCGCCCTCCCGCACCCGCGCGGCGTCGTCCTCGCGCTCACCCCGTGGAACGACCCCGTCGCCGTCGCCGCCGGCATGCTCGGCGCCGCGATCGTCTCGGGCGATGTCGTCGTCCACAAGCCGAGCGAGCGCAGCCCCGGCACCGGCGCCCTCTTCACGCGGATCCTCGCCGAGGCCCTCCCCGAGGGCGTCCTGACGCTCGTCGAGGGGGACGGCGCCGTCGGCGACGCCCTGGCCCGCACCGAGGGCGTCGCAGTCCTCGCGCACGTCGGATCCACGGCCACGGGCCGTGCACTGGCCCGCGTCGCCGCCGTCACCGGTGCGCACGTGATCCTCGAGAACGGCGGCAACGACGCGCTCGTCGTCGACGCCGACGTCGATCCGGTCTGGGCCGCCGAGCAGGCCGCCCTGGGCGCGTTCGCGAACGCCGGCCAGATCTGCACCTCCGTCGAGCGCATCTACGTGCACCACGCCGTCGCCGACGCGTTCACCGCGGCGCTCGTCGCCGAGGCCGACCGCTGGAGTGCGGGCCCGCTCCCCCGCCTCGTCGACGCCCGGATGCGCGACGCCGTGCACGAGCACGTGACCGAGGCGCTCGAGTCGGGCGCCCGCGCCCTCATCGGCGGCGAGCCCGGCGACGGCACCTTCTACCCGGCCACGGTCCTCGCCGACTGCACCGACGAGATGCTCGTCATGACCGAGGAGACGTTCGGCCCCGTCGCTCCGATCGTCGTCGTCGACGACTTCGACGAGGCGCTCCTCCGCGCCGCCGCGAGCCCCTACGGCCTCGCCGCCACGGTGCTCACGGCCGACATGGAGCACGCGCACCGCGCCGCGGCGGCCCTGCCCGTCGGCACCGTCAAGATCAACGCCGTCTTCGGAGGCGCTCCCGGCGGCAGCGCCCAACCGCGCGGCACGAGCGGCTCCGGCTTCGGCTACGGCCCCGAGCTGCTGGACGAGATGACCACCACCACGGTCGTCCACTTCGGCCTCCCCGTCCTGCCCGGCGGCGCGCGATGAGCCTCGAGGGCTCCGCACTCCAGCGAGCGAGCGCGCTCGTCGCGCACGTGCGCGAGCACCCGCCGGTCGTCGCCGTCGTCGGCGACCTGATCCTCGACTCCTGGTGGCTGGGCGACGCCGAGCGCGTGACGCGCGAGGCTCCGGCTCCGGTCCTCCGCCTCGACGACGTCGTGGACGTCGCGGGCGGTGCCGCCAACACCGCCGCGAACCTGCGCGCTCTGGGTGCCGAGGTCCGCACGGTCGGAGTCGCGGGCCGCGATCCCGAGGGCGACCGCCTGATCGCGGCGCTCGAGCGGGCGGGCCTGGACACCGGGTCGATCCTCCGGACCGCTGCCGCCACCACGATCAAGACCCGCGTGGTCGGCGGCGACAGCGTGATGCTGCGCGTCGACTCCGGACCGCACCGCCCCTCCGACGACGAGATCGCGCGGCTCGCCGAGCTCGCCGTGCGGGCGGCCGAGGGCGCCGACGCCGTGCTCGTCTGCGACTACGGCTCCGGCATCCTCCGCGCGGCCGTCGAGCGCGTGCTCGCCGAGCACCGCCCGGACCTGCTCGTGATCGACGCGCACGAGCTCGCCGACTGGGCCTTCGCCCGCCCCGACCTCGTCACGCCGAACGCGAAGGAGGCGGAGGCGCTCCTCGGCTCGACCCTCGGCCGCGGAGCAGCGAGGGCGACCGCCGTCCGCGACGCTGCCGATGCCCTCCGCGAGCGCTCCGGCGCCCGTCACGTCGTGGTCACCCTCGACCGCGAGGGCAGCCTCGCCCTCGACGCCGACGGCACCGTCAGCCGCACCTTCGCGCAGCCCGCGGAGGAGAAGCAGGCGTCCGGAGCCGGCGACACGTTCGCCGCCACCGCCACGCTCGCCCTCGCCGCAGGCCGATCGCTGGCCACCGCCGTCGACCTCGCCCAGGCGGCGGCCGACGTCGTGGTCCAGCGCCCCGGCACCTCCGTCTGCTCCGCAGACGATCTCCTCGCCTCCCTCGCCGCCCCCGGCGCCGTGGTCCTCGGCGAGGACCGCCTCGTCGAGGTGCTCGCCGAGGAGTCGCGCCGCGGCCGCCGCGTCGTCTTCACCAACGGCTGCTTCGACGTCCTGCACCGCGGCCACACCGCCTACCTGCGCCAGGCGCGCGAGCTCGGCGACGTGCTGGTCGTGGCCGTGAACGACGACGACTCCGTCCGCCGCCTGAAGGGCGAGAGCCGGCCGATCAATCCCGAGGGCGACCGCGCCGGCGTGATCGCCGAGCTCGGCTGCGTCGACTACGTGACCCTGTTCAGCGGCGACACCCCCATCCCGCTGCTCGAGCGCGTACGACCCGACGTCTACGTCAAGGGCGGCGACTACAACCCCGACATGCTCCAGGAGGCGGTGGTCGTCCGCTCCTACGGCGGCACCGTCACCACGGTCGGCTACGTCTCGGAGCACTCCACCACCGAGATGGTGCAGCGCATCCGGTCGGCGGCCCCGCGGTGACCAGCCGGCGCTGGTCGGGCCAGTGGGGGCGGCCCCTCGAGCCCGAGGCGCCGCTGATCGACGTGCTCGTGCCGACCGCCGGACGCCGTGCCGAACTGACCGCGACCCTCGCCGGTCTCGCGGCGCAGGACGATCCGCCGTTCCGCGTGATCGTCAGCGACCAGTCCGACGACGCGGTCGCCGAGAGCGACCCCGTGGTGCTGGCGATGCTGCGCGTGCTGGAGGCGCAGGGGCGCGCGCCGATCGTGCGGAGGCACCTCCCCCGCCGCGGACTCGCCGAGCAGCGCCACTACCTGCTCTCGCTCTCCACCGCGCCGTCCGTCCTCTTCCTCGACGACGACGTGTGGCTCGAACCGGGCACGCTGCTCCGGATGCACGAGGCCCTCGAGCGCCTCGGCTGCGGCTTCGTCGGCTCCGCCGTGCAGGGGCTGTCCTACCTCCAGGACGAGCGACCGCACGAGCAGACCGCCTTCGAGCCGTGGGACGACGACGTGCAGCCCGAGCGCATCCGCCGCGGCACCCCGGAGTTCGAGCGCTGGCCGCTGCACAACGCGGCGAACCTGACGCATCTCGCCGCCCGGCTCGACGTGGCGGAGGGCGACTGGCGCGCCTACCGCGTCGCCTGGCTCGGCGCGTGCGTCCTCTACCGCCGCGACGCCCTGATGGCCAGCGGCGGCTTCGACTTCTGGGAGCAGCTGCCCCCGGAGCACAGCGGCGAGGACGTCGCCGCGCAATGGCGCGTCATGGAGCGGTTCGGCGGCGCGGGGCTCATCCCCAGCGGCGCCGTCCACCTCGAGACGCCCACGACGGTCACCGACCGGCGCGTCGACGCCTTCGACCGGCTCTTCGCCGAAGAGCACCAGCACTGACCGCACCACGAAAGGACACCGTCATGGACGCCCCCAACCCCATCCAGATCCAGAAGTACCTCTCGGGCATCGACTACCCCGCCTCGAAGGACACCATCGTCGAGACGGCCGAGAAGGAGGGCGCCGACAGCGACGTCCTCGACGCGCTCCGCGCCATCCCCGAGGGCGACTACGAGAAGCCGACCGACGTCAGCTCGGCGGTCTCGAAGGCCTGAAGCAGAGCTCGAGCACGGCGGAGGAGGCCGTCCCCGAGGGGGCGGCCTCCTCTCGCTTCCTCAGACGGACGCAGTCTCGCGTTCACGCAGCACGCCGGAGTCGAGCGCCGCGAACGACAGCACCTTGTACCCCTCCGACTCGAAGAAGACGGTCGCACGGTCGTTCTCGACGCTCATGACCGTCCCCGAGCCCCACTCGCGGTGCTCGACGACCTCGTCGACGCTCAGCGGGGCCTCGGCGGGCGCCTCCTCGACGGCCGCCTCGTGCGTGGCCTCGTGCCGTTTGCAGCCGTCGCAGTTCCCGCACCACTCCGACCCCTCGACACCGAAGTAGTCGAGCAGCACCCGGCGGCGGCAGTGCGACGTCTCGGCGTAGGCGCGCATCATCGACAGGCGGGACTCGGCGATCCGCTCCCGCGAGGCGAGCGCCTCCTTCACGGCGTGCACTGCCGCGTCGGCGTCCGCGTCTCCTGTGGCGCGCACCCCGTCGGAGGTGTCGACCAGGTCGGCGTCGACGAGATCGTTGACGAGCCGGGCGATCGTGCGGGCCGGCTTGTCGAGCGCCGCGGCGAGGTCGGCGACGCCGACTCCCGGCTCGCCGGTGACAGCGGCCCAGACGACTTTCAGCGCCGCCGTGTCGACCGACCGCTTCGAGAAGAAGCGGCGGAGCCCCAGGTCCTCGGCGCGGTAGTGCAGGGCGGCCGTCGCAGGCTCGCTGTCGCGACCCGCGCGGCCGATCTCCTGGTAATAGGCGTCCAGAGACTCCGTGGTGGTCGCGTGCAGCACGAAGCGCACGTCGCCCCGGTCGATGCCCATGCCGAAGGCCGAAGTCGCGACGACGACATCGAGGCCACCGTCGCGCCACTGGTCCTGCACGTCGCGGCGCTCGCTCACCTTGAGGCCGGCGTGGTAGGCGGCGACGCGGCGCCCCTCTGCGGCGATCTCGGCGGCGTAGGCCTCGGTCTCCTTGCGCGTCGCGACGTAGACGAGACCGGGAGCCGTCCAGCTGCGCGCCTCCTCGACGACCGCGGCGCGCTTCTCGTTCTCGCTTTCGTGGCGGTGCACGACGAGCCGGATCTCGGGGCGGTCGACCCCGTGCACCTGCACCTCGGGATCGGTCATCCTGAGGCGCTCGACGATCTCGTCGCGCACGGGACCCGACGCGGTGGCCGTCATCGCGAGCACCGGCGGATCGCCCAGCTCGCGGCGCACGTCGGCGAGGCGCAGGTAGTCGGGTCGGAAGTCGTGGCCCCAGGACGACACGCAGTGCGCCTCGTCGACGACGAGGAGCGAGACGCCCGCCGCGGCGAGCCGCGCGACGTTCTCCTCCTTGGCCAGCTGCTCGGGAGCGAGCAGCACGTAGAGCGGGCCGCCCTCGTCGATGCGCTTCCATGCACGGGCGACGGCCCCGGCTCCTGCTGAGGAGTTGATGGCGACGGCGGGCGGTGCGGCGGGGGCGGCCTCGATGGAGGCGAGCTGGTCGGCCTGCAGCGCGACGAGCGGCGAGACCACGAGCACGACGCCGCCGCGCTGGGCACCGGCGATCTGGTACACCGCCGACTTGCCGCCGCCGGTCGCGAGGACCAGCAGGGTGTCGCGTCCGGAGGCCGCCGATTCGATCGCCTCGCGCTGCCCCGGCAGGAGCGACGTCCAGCCGAAGTCCTCTCGGGCGATGCGTGCGACGGGGTCGTTCCGGGACGAGTTCATGCCTTCGACGCTACGTCGAACACCTCTTCGAGCGACTCCGCTTGACAGCTCGGGGGAGCACGGTGAAGTGCTCCCCCGAGCCGGTCCCCCGACGCGCCGGACGCTCCTCCGGCGGATTTGTCAACGTCCTGCGCCGCTGCCGCGGTGGGTGCTGGGCTGAGGTCACCGACCGGAAAGGAGCCACCATGGCGAACGAGGACCTCCCCGAGCAGACCACCGGAGCGGGCTCGACCGCGGGTGCCGACCCGACCGCCGTCGACGGCGCGCAGACCACCCTGCCCGGCGAGGACGCGACCGACGCCTCGATGGCGGGAGCCGCTCCCGGCGGCACCGCGATCGACCGCGGCACGTCCGATCAGGTCACCGATCTCGACAGCGGAGGCGACTCCGTCGCCGACGACGACGAGCTCCCCGACGAGACGACCGGCCCGACCACCGCCGACTGACGCGCCCCGACGCGCAGAAGGGCCTCCTACCCGCAGGTGGAAGGCCCTTCCCGACTGTCGCGCGCTCAGCCCCGGACGATCACCGGATTGAACAGCGTCCCGATGCCCTCGATGTCGATCGCCACGGCGTCCCCGTTCGCGATCGGCCCGATCCCGGCCGGCGTTCCGGTCAGGATGATGTCCCCCGGCAGCAGCGTGAACACCCGCGACACGTAGGCGATGATCTCGGGCACCCCGTGGATCATGTCGCCCGTGTTCCCCGACTGCACGCGGCGCCCGTTCACGCGCGTCTCCAGCGCCGCCTCGTTCCAGACGAACTCCGTCTCGATGACCGGCCCGATCGGGCAGAACGTGTCGTAGCCCTTGGCGCGCGCCCACTGGCCGTCGCTCTTCTGCAGGTCGCGGGCGGTGACGTCGTTGGCGATCGTGTACCCGAAGACGACGTCCTCGTAGTCCTCCGCCCGCACGTTCCGCGCGACGGCTCCGATCACGACCGCGAGCTCGCCCTCGTAGTCCACCTGCTGGCTGTCCTCGGGGAGCACGATCGCCTCGTCCGGCCCGATCACCGACGTGTTCGGCTTGAGGAACATCAGCGGCTCCGCCGGAGCGTCGCCGCCCATCTCGGCCGCGTGGTCCGAGTAGTTCTTGCCGATGCCGACGACCTTCGAGCGCGGGATCACCGGGGCGAGGAGCTTCGCCTCCGAGATCGGGATGCGCTCCCCCGTCGTGTCGAAGCCCGCGAACATGGGGTCCCCGGCGAGCACGACGAGGTCGTCCTCGTCGACGATCCCGAAGTGGATCGCTCCCCCGTTGTCCCCCGAGCGCTGCGTGGCGAATCGTGCGATCTTCATGCGTCCAACCTCGTCATCCATCCGTGCCGGTCCTCGCGGCGTCCGTACTGGATGCCGGTCAGCTCCTCCCGCAGCGACATCGTGAGCTCGCCGGCGGGCGCGTCCGCGTGCCCGACCGAGAAGCCCTCGCCCTTGAGCTCGGCGATCGGAGTGATGACCGCGGCGGTCCCGCACGCGAACACCTCCACGACGTCGCCCGACGCCACCCCGTCGCGCCACTCGTCGATGCTCACGCGGCGACGCTCCACGCGGTGCCCGCGGTCCTCGGCGAGCTGCAGCACGCTGTCGCGCGTGATGCCCTCGAGGATCGAGTCCGACTCCGGAGTGACGAGCGTGCCGTCCTTCTTGACGAGCACCACGTTCATGCCGCCGAGCTCCTCGATGTACTGCGACTCCTGCGAGTCGAGGAACAGCACCTGCGCGCAGCCGTGCTCGTAGGCCTCCTGCTGCGGCAGGAGCGACGAGGCGTAGTTGCCGCCGGTCTTGGCGGCTCCCGTGCCGCCCTTGCCCGCGCGGGCGTACGAGGTCGACAGCCAGATCGACACCGGAGCGACGCCGCCCGAGAAGTAGGCGCCGGCGGGGCTCGCGATCACGTAGTAGCCGACCTTCTCGGCCGCGCGGACCCCCAGGAACGCCTCCTTCGCGAACATGAAGGGCCGCAGATAGAGGCTCGTCTCGGGCTCCGAAGGAACCCAGTCGCCGTCGACCGCGATCAGCTGGCGGAGCGACTCGATGAAGTGCTCCGTCGGCAGCTCGGGCAGGGCCAGGCGGCGGGCCGAGCGCTGCAGGCGCGCGGCGTTCGCCTCGGGGCGGAACGTCCAGACGGAGCCGTCCGCGTGGCGGTAGGCCTTCATCCCCTCGAAGATCTCCTGCGCGTAGTGCAGGACCGCCGCGGCCGGGTCGAGCGCGATCGGGCCGTAGGGCTGCACGCGCGGGCGGTGCCAGCCGCCGGTGCGCGACCAGCAGATGTCGACCATGTGGTCGGTGAAGTAGACGCCGAAGCCGGGGTCGGCCAGGATCCGGTCGCGCTCCTCGATCGAGCGCGGCTCGGGGTTCGGAGTCACCTGGAAGGCGAGGTCCTGGGGGGCGAGCGGGAGGGGGATGGTCATCTCGGTGTCTTTCGTCGGGAGCGTCGGGAGTGGGGGCCGGTTCAGCTCAGCCGGGCGACGACGGCGTCGCCGATCGCCGAGGTGGCGCGGGCGGAGCCGTCGCGGGACTCGATGTCGGCGGTCACCGCGGCCGTCACGCGGGCGGCCTCGTCGGGCCGGCCCAGGTGGTCCAGCAGCAGTGCCACCGAGAGGATCGCGGCGGTCGGATCGGCGAGCTGCTTCCCGGCGATGTCGGGCGCGGATCCGTGGACCGGCTCGAACATGCTGGGGAACGCGCCGTCGGGGTTGATGTTGCCCGAGGCGGCGAGGCCGATGCCGCCGCTGATCGCGCCGGCCAGATCGGTGAGGATGTCGCCGAAGAGGTTGTCGGTGACGATGACGTCGAACCTAGCAGGGTCGGTCACGAGGAAGATCGTGGCGGCGTCCACGTGGAGGTAATCGACGGCCACGTCCTCGTAGGTGGCCCCCACCTCGTCGACGAGGCGCTTCCACAGCGATCCGGAGAAGACGAGCACGTTGGTCTTGTGCACGAAGGTGAGCTTCGAGCGGCGCTTGCGGGCCAGCTCGAACGCGTGGCGCACGACCCGCTCCACCCCGTAGGCGGTGTTCACCGACACCTCGTTCGCGATCTCGTGCGGGGTGCCCTGGCGGATCGCTCCGCCGTTGCCGACGTACGGGCCCTCGGTGCCCTCGCGGACGACCACGAAGTCGACGTCGCCCGGCGCGGACAGCGGCGACGGGACGCCCGGGTACACGCGGGTCGGGCGGAGGTTCACGTAGTGGTCGAGCGCGAAGCGCAGGCGCAGCAGCAGCCCGCGCTCGATGTTCGCGTCTTTCAGGCGCGGGTCGCCGGGCACGCCGC